>DASZUD010000184.1:0-9131 GCA_035548155.1 Polyangia bacterium | reverse complement strand
ACTTCTCGGCCGGCGTCTGCGGCGGGATCATCGCCGTCGCGGCGGGCGCGAGCGCGTTCGCGGTCGCCTGCATGCTGGGCGGGACCGGCGTGAACTGTCCGGGCGTCGGGCTGACGATCGCCTCGAGCGCCGCGCGAAAGTCGACGGCCGTCGGGAAGCGCTTCTGCCGATCCTTCTCCATGCCGCGCAGGATGAGATCGTCGAGCGCCTTCGGGATCGGCAGGTCGGGGCGCCGCGTGCTGGGCCGGATGGGCACCTCGGCCAGGTGGCGGCTCACGATGCCCATGGGCGAGTCGGCCCGGAAGGGGATGTCGCCCGTGACGAGCTGGTACAGGATCACCGCCGCGGAGTAGAGATCCGCGCGGCCGTCGAGCACCTCGGCGCGCGCCTGCTCGGGCGCCATGTACTCCGGCGTGCCGCACACGAGGCCCTGGATCGTCAGCATCTGCTGCCGATCCTCTTCCTTGCCGTCGGCGCTGGTGGCCTTCGCGATGCCGAAGTCGCACACCTTGACGAAGTCCTTCTCGCCGCGGCGCTCGATCAGCATGATGTTGCTGGGCTTGAGGTCGCGGTGGATCACGCCGTGCGCGTGCGCTTCGTCCAGCGCCGACATGACCTGCGTCATGATGCGAATCACGCGCGGGAGCGAGAGGGGGAACTCGTCGCGGATGACCTGTGCGAGGTCGCGGCCCGCGAGCAGCTCCATGGCGATGTACAGCGTCCCGTCGCTCTCCTGGCCCGAGTCGATGATCTGGATCGAGTTCGGGTGGTTCAGCTTCGACGCGCTCTTCGCCTCGCGCTTGAACCGTCCGACGAGCTTCTCGTCGTCCATGAGGTGCGCGTGAAGGATCTTGATCGCGACGGCCTTGCCCAGCGAGAGCTGCTCCGCCTTGTAGACGTTGCCCATCGCGCCCTGGCCGATGAGGCGCTCGATCCGGAAATTTCCCGCGATGAGGCGGCCGGGGAAGGGGTCCAGGGTCTGGACGTCTTCACCACCTTGGACGTTCGGGTCCTGTTCTCGGGGAGGGCTCATGGGCCTGGGCGACGCCGCGCGGGATGATAACTCGAATTGCAAATATGCGCGCGTGGGCGACGGCCCCGCGTCGTTGGGCGCGGCGACGTCGCAAGGCACCTCGGAAGACGCGCCGCGCGCGTCGCGGTCGTCGGGCTTCCGTCGGAAGAGGGCCCCAAGTCTCCCCACGTTGGGGAAACGTCGGCGGGGCTACTTATTCCTGCTGCTGCTCCGCCGCGTGTGCGACGTCAGGGAACTGTCCTAATCGCCGAGGCAGATGCCGAGATCGCGCGCGGTCTGGACCGTATCCGAGTCCAGCGGGACCGTCTTCATGACGGCGATCGCGTCCTCGATGCTGACGGGCACCATGTGCGGCGGCTGGTAGGCGACGATGTGGCCGAACTTTCCCTGCTCGACCATGCGGACGGCCGCGGCGCCGAAGCGGAGGGCGAGGAGTCGGTCACGGTGGGTGGGGCTGCCACCTCGCTGCAGGTGACCGAGGACGAGCGAGCGCGTCTCGAAGCCCGTCCGCTTGGCCAGCTCCTGGCCGACCTTCTCGGCCAACCCGCCGATGCGCACCTCGCGGCCCAGCTCCTCTCCGATCGTGCTCAGCGTGCCGTCCTTCGGGATCGCTCCTTCGGCGACGACGACGATGCAGTAGCGGCGCCCGCCCGCGTAGCGCGCCTTGATGCGCGCCACGACCTTCTCGAGGTCGTAGGGGATCTCCGGCAGCAGGATGACGTGCGCGTTGCCGGCCACGCCCGCGTGCATGGCGATCCAGCCCGCGTAGCGGCCCATGACCTCGACGACCATGATGCGCTCGTGCGACTCGGCCGTGCTGTGCAGCCGGTCGATGGCCTCGGTGGCCACCGTCACGGCCGTGTCGAAGCCGAACGTCGCCTGCGTGTGCGACAGATCGTTGTCGATCGTCTTCGGGACGCCGACGATGGGCATGCCCTTCGCCAGGAAGCGGCTCGCGATGCGGAACGCGCCGTCGCCGCCGATCGCGATGAGCGCGTCGGCCTTCACCTCCTTGAACCGCTGCATGATCTGATCGGAGATGTCCATCGTCACCTGCTGGCCGTCGCGCGTGACGATGAACTCGAACGGATGCCCCTTGTTGACGGTGCCCAGGATCGTGCCGCCGAGGTGGGCGATGCCGCGGACCTTGTCGCGCGTCAGCTCGACGAGGCCCGTGCCCGATGGCTCGAGCAGGCCGTGGTACCCGCGCTTGATCCCCGTGACCTTCCACCCGCGACGCAGAGCCGACAACGTCACGGCTCGGATGACTGCGTTCAGGCCCGGGGCGTCACCGCCGCCCGTGTTGACGAGGATGTGCATCGATCAAGCGATATCGTGGCTGGCTACTTCCTGCAACTCTTGTCGTGCGTGGCAGCGTCGCGCGTTGACAAAAATGAAACTTAACCACGAGGCCGCGCGCAGCGGTGAAGGGGCGAAGCGCCGCCGTCTGCCGCGGCGGCGTCGCTAGGCAACGCCCCATTCGCGCGCGAGGCGCGCCGTGCGCGCGTTGTCGAGGAGGTGCGTCAGAAAGGCGGCGCGCCAGCGGGCGTCACCAATCTGCGCGGCGCGCGCCATGAGGCGCTCGTGCGCCGCGCGGAGGGCGGCGCGCGCGGGCTCGACCTCGCCCGCGGCGGCCAGCGCCTCCGCCAGCACGAGCCTGACGAGCGATTCGTAGTCTTCGACGTGGCCGATCGTCGCGAGCAGCTCGTTGGCGAGGCGCGCGTGCTGGAGCGCTTCTTTGACGCGTCCTGCGGCCAGCACGGCGCGCGCGAGGGCGGCCAGCGCCGCGGGTTGCAGCGGCGCGGGCAGGATCTCGCTGGCCATGCGCGCGCGCTGCTCGGCGTCGCGCAGATCGCCCCCTAAGAAAGAGACTGTAGAGAGGTAGAGCTGCGCCGCGCCCTCGAGGCGTTGATCTCCTTGTTTGCGCCCGAACTCGAGCGCCTGCGTGATGGCGCGGCGGGCCTCCTCGAGACGACCGCTCGCCGTGAGCACGCTGCCGAGGTTGAGGTTCGCCCACACGCGGATGTGCGCGAGGTCCAGGCGATCGGCGTCGGCCAGCGCTTGGCGCAGGCCAGCCTCGGCCTCGTCGAGCTGGCCGAGGTCCGCCCACGTCGCGGCGACGTTGCCGTGGAGATCGGCGATGGTGCGCGCGTCGCCCGCGGCGGCGGCGGCGGCGATCGCCTGTTCGTAGCGGGCGATGGCCGCCGCCTGATCGCCGGTGTGCAGCGCGCGCGCGGCGCGCACGGCGTGGACCTTGGCGGCGCCCAGCGGTTCGAGCGTGGCGTAGCCGTCCGTCTCGGCGGAGACGCGCGCGAGGATCGCGTCGGCGGCCTCGTAGCGGCCTCCGGGCAGGAGATACCCGGCCGCGCGGATGAGGCAGCCGCGCTGCGCGTGCCGCGCCTCCGGCGACGCCGGATGCGTCGCGGTCGCGACGTTGGCCCAGCGCCCCACCTCGGCGTACTTGCTCTGCGCGCCGAGGGCGGTGACCAGCTCTCCCGCCGCCTCGAACCAGTGCGCCGTGCCCGGTTCGAAGGCCTGCGCGGCCGACGTGGCCGCTGCCTCGGCCAGCGCGTACTCGCCGCGCCAGAACTGCGCCTGCGCCTCGATGAGGTGCAGGCGGCCCAGCAGCGGGCCGGCGGCGCCCAGCTCGGCGCCGCGGTGGGCGCGCGCGATGGCGCCGGAGAGGTCGTTGCCCTCGAGCGCCTCGGCGGCGGCGTCGCGGCAGTAGCTGGCGGCGCGCCCGAGATCGCCGCCGCGCTCGAAGTGCTCGACGAGCAGGATCGTGCTGCCTTCGCCGGTCTTCTCCAGGAACTCGGCGGCCAGCAGGTGCCCGAGCGCGCGATCGCCCTCGGTGAGCATGGCGTACGCGGCGTCGCGCAGGAGTGCGTGGCGGAAGACCAGCTCGTCGCCGGCCACGTCGCGCGGGAACACCACCTCGCGCGTCACGAGGACGTCGAGGCACATGGGGAGCACCTGGCGGTCGCGCTCGGACAGCAGCGACGACACGCCCGCGCGCGAAAAGGTCTGCCCGAAGATGCTGGCCGCGCGCAGCACGCGCCGCGAGTCCTCGCCGAGCGCGTCGAGGCGCGCCTGGACCATCCCGAGCACCGTCTCGGGCAGCGCGACGCGCGTGCCCGTCGCGACCGCCCGCATGAGCTCCTCGAGATAGAAGGGGTTGCCGTCCGCGCGCTCGAGGAGCCAGTCGACGGTCTCGGCGTCGAGATCGTCGCCCAGCACCTGCTGGACGAGCTGCTGCGAGGCGCGCCGCGTGAGGCCGCGCAGCGTGACGCGCTGGACGTCGCGCTCGCGCCAGAGGCCGGGGAACACCTCGTCGACGTCGGGCCGCGCGAAGGCGAGCACCATGAACGGTCTATCGCGCAGCGCGCGCAGCGCCGCCTCGACGAACTGCAGGCTGGGCCGGTCGCCCCATTGGATGTCGTCCAGCACGAGCAGCACGGGGCCGGCCTCGCACTCGGCCGAGATCCATTCGAGCCACGCCGAGCGGAGCTGATCGCCCATGAGGCGCGGGTCGGCGCGCGCCGCGGCGAGGGCAGGGCTCTCGGAGTCGGGGAAGGGGACGCCCGTGAGCTCGCCGAGGAACTCGGCGGTGCGGGGGCCCACCTCGCCGGGGAGGTGGCGGGAGGCGCGCTCGAGGAGCTTCTCGCGGCGGCGCGGCTCGGGCTCGCCCGCGACCATCCCGGCCGCCGTGCGGATCGCGGGGCCGAGGAGGCCGAACGGCGCGCCCGACGCGATGGCGTCGGCGCGGCCCACGAGCAGCTCGAAGCTCTGCGCCCCGCGGCCCAGGCGCTCGAGCAGCTCGTGCCGCAGGCGCGACTTGCCGCCGCCGGCGGGCGCGGTCACCAGCACGGCGCGCGCGACGGGCTCGGCGGCGCACTCGTCGAACGTGCCCTCGAGCAGCGCGAGCTCGCGCTCGCGGCCCACGCAGTCCGTCGCCTTGCCCAGCACCGTGCGGGGGCGATCGCCGACGGAGCGCTCGCCCACCAGCGTGCGCTCCCCCGCCGCGCCGGCGATCTCGAAGCGCGCCCCCAAGAGGTCGGCCGTGACGTCGTCGACGCGCACGACGCCGTGGGCGCGCTCGCGCAGCAGCTCGGCGCCACGATCGATGACGTCGCCGACGGGCAGCCGCCCGTACAGCACGGCGCGCCCCGTGCTGATCGACATCGCGACGTCGGGCAGCGCGGCGCGCAGCACGAGCGCGCAGTGGGCCGCCGCGGTCGCCTGATCGGTGGGGGCGCCGCGGCCCGAGAGCGTCACGACCATCGATCCGTCGAGGAGCCGCTCGAGGCGCGCGCCGTAGGGCTGCAGCGCCGCGCGCAGCTGATCGACGTCGCCCGGATCGAAGAGCGACTCGCTGCGCAGCACGATCGTGTCGGTCTCCAGCTGCTGCCGGCCGGACTCGGCGTCCCGCAGCGGCGCGAGCTCGAGCGTGCGCGGCGCCGGGACCTTCGGCACGGCCCCGGGCCTCGAGACGAGGACCACGCAGACCACGCGCTGCTCGCCCGCCGTGAGCGCGCCGCGCTCGATGCGCATCGTGACGCTGCCGGGGGGCGCGCCCGGCCGGCCTTCGCCCGCGGCGAGCCGCTCGGCGATGCGCCCGAGCTCGACGGCGACGCTGGTCGCGTCGGGCGGACGCGCGCCGCGCTCCTTCGCGAGCATGCGCGACAGGATCTGCTCGAGGTCCTCCGGCAGGCCCGGGCACAGCTCGCGGACGGGCAAGGACTCGTCGAGGCAGATCTTCGCGAGGACCGCCATCGCCGTGGGCCCCGTGAAGGGGGGCTGGCCCGTGAGGCACTGAAACAGCACGCAACCGAGCGCGAAGATGTCGGCGCGCGCGTCGATGTACGGCTCGCCGCGCGCCTGCTCGGGCGCCATGTACATCGGCGTGCCCATGATGCCGCCCGACTGCGTGATGCGGCGCGGATCCAGGACGCGGCGCGCGAGGCCGAAGTCGACGAGGCGCACGTCCTCGAGGTGGCCACCGGGCAGGACGAGGTTGCCCGGCTTGATGTCGCGGTGGACGATGCCGCGCCGGTGCGCGCTCGCGAGCGCCTCGGCGACACGGCGGCCGAGCGCGACGCTCTCGCCGATCGTGAGCGGCCCCGACGCCAGCACGTCGTCCAGCGTCCGCCCGTCGAGCCACTCCATGGCCAGGTAGTGCTCGCCCACGGGCGTCATGCCGTGCCCCAGGTAGCGGACGATGGCCGGGTGGGACAGCTCGGCCAGCAGCACGGCCTCCTGCTCGAACCGCTCCGTCTGTTCGGCCGTTCGCCCGTGGAGGACCTTGAGCGCCACGGCCTCGCCCGTCTGGCGATCGACGGCGCGGTAGACGGTGGCCATGCCGCCCGAGCCGATGAGGTGCTCGATCTGAAAGCGGTCGAATGTCCCCGAGGCGATCAACCGGGTCAGCGACCTGGGGGCAGCGCGGCGCCGGTGGCGCGCGCCGCGACCTTCTTCATCGCGCGGTGATAGGCGCGGACCTGGTGCAGCCGCCACTGGACCCGCGCGCGCGGGTCGGCGCCCAGCACCACCTCGGGCCGTTCATAGAAAGGGTTGGCGCAGAGCTCGCCGCGCGCGGCGACGAGCGGGTGCGTGCGCAGCACGTCCTCGAGTCGATCGGGGCGGACCGCCTCGGCATCGAAGCGGCAGAGGCCCAGGAAGGGCCGGCGGGCGAGGCGCTCGTTGACGAGCGCCTCGTAGCGGAGCACGTCGGCCCAGACGTGATCGGGCAGCGGCGACGAGCCGTCACCGCTGACGCGGACGCCGCGGAACCCGTCGGCCACCGCGCCGTCGACGAAGCCCTCCATGAGGGAGAGCGAGTCCTCGGGATCGAAGCGCCCCATGCGCAGGTACGTCTCGGCGTCCGTCGCCAGGACCAGCGCCCCGCGCCCCCGCGCGCTCTCCACGGAAACGCCCGCCGCCTCGAGGGCGGCGTGCAGCTCCCGCTGTTCGGCGGGGCTGGCGATCAGCACGCACCGCTCGCTCCGCTCCAGCCCCTCGGCGACGAATGCGGCCACGGTGCGATGCTTCTCATCGATCGAATGGAAGAGGCAGCACAGGTGAGAGCAGGCCTTTAGCCTGCCCGGCGTCACGGGGGTCGGTTGCATGCGCAGGTCGAGGATATCATCGCGTGGTCACGCCGCGAAGAAGCTGAGAGATCTTGATTCGCGGCGTGGCGCGGGGGACATAAGGGTCGATGTCCTCCCCAAGCCCACTTCAGCTGCGCGTCGCCCTGGCTCACATCGATCGTGGCCTCGACGTCGTGGGCAAGCTGATCGTCGAGCGAGATCCGGAGACTCCGCCCGAGCACGTCATCCTGCGGGCGTTGGCCTGGTGCCTGTTTCACCGGCCGGGCTTGCGGCTCGCGGACGGCCCGCCGCGCAAGGACGTGCCCGACCTGTCGATCATCAGCCCCGAGCTCAAGGCGGTGGCCTGGATGGCGTGCGGCGCGGCCGACGCCGAGGAGATCCGCCGCGTGATCGCCCACAACCGCGGCGTGCGCGTCGAGACGCTGTTCGACGAGAGCGCGCCGCGCGAGCGGTTCCTGGGTCAGCTGGCCGGCATCAAGAAGCGTCCGGCGGGCTTCGACGATATCGGGATCTGGACGATCGATCGCGAGGCCGTCGCGCGGCTCGCGACGCGCACCGAGCTCCGGCAGCACTGGGCGGTGACGATCGTCGCCGATCACATCTACGTCGACAGCGACGGCCTCAAGGCCGACAGCGCGGTGACGCGGGCGCCCGTGCCCGAGTTCACCCCTTGAGCGCGGCGGCCGCGATCGCTGCGGGCGCGGCCGCGTGCCTGCTCGCGCGCCCGGCGCCTGCGCCGCCGGCTTCGATCGCTCTCAAACCGTCGGTCGTGCCGTCGGCCGCGGCGGCCGTCTCGACGTGGCTCGGCGGCGCCTCGGGCGTGGTCGCGTTCGGCGAGGTGCACCAGGACACGTCGACCACGGGCACACGCCCGGCGCTCGCGCGCTTCACCGACGAGATCCTGCCGGCGCTGGCCCCGCGCGCGTCGCACCTCATCGTCGAGACGTGGATCACGACGGGCGCGTGCGGCCAGGCGGAGACGCAGGTCACCGAGGACATCGCCCGTACGACCGAGCGGCCCAAGGAGACCGAGAGCGAGATCGTGCGCTTGCTCCGGCGCGCGAAGGAGCTGCGCGTCGCGCCGCACGTGCTGGCGATGGACTGCGCGTCGTACGAGGCGATGCAGAGCCAGGGGGGAGTCGACTACGACCGCGTGCTCGCGCTGACGAAGGATCATCTCGAGACGGCGATCCGGCAGGCGCTCGCGCTGCCGCGCCCGCCCGAGCGGCCGCTGGTGCTCGTGTACGGCGGCGCGCTGCACAACGATCTCTCCCCGGCGCGCGCGCTGGCGGCGTACAGCTTCGGTCCGGCGGTGTTCGCGGCGACGCGCGGCGACTACCGGGAGGTCGATCTCTACGTCCCGGAGCTCGTGGAGCGCACGCCCGCGCTCCGAAAGGAGGCGTGGTACCGAGCGTGGCGCGCCTTTGCGCACCCCGCGGACGTCGTCGTGCTGCCGCGCAGCGCTCGGTCGCTTATCGTCGTCTACCCGCGCGGGCGTTGAAGCCTAGACGTAGTCGATCTCGGCGATCGTCAGCTCGCGCACGCCGGCGTGAAAGGTGACGTTCACCGTGTCCCCGAGCGCCTTGCCGAGCAGGGCGCGGCCGACGGGCGACCGCCAGGAGATGTCCCCCGAGGGCCCGGTCTCGTCCGCCCCGACGATGCGGTAGGTCACCGTCTCGCCGTCCTCGTCTTCCACGGTGACCGTGGCGCCGAAGAACACGCGGTCGCGCCGCTTCTGCTCGGTGGGATCGACGATGACGGCGATGTCGAGGCGCTTGGCGAGGAAGCGCAGCCGCCGATCGATCTCCCGGAGCTGCTTCTTCCTGTAGATGTACTCCGCGTTCTCGGAGCGATCGCCTTCGGCGGCGGCGTCGGCCAGCGCGCCCACCACCTCGGGCCGCTTCTTGTTCCGCAGGAAGTCGAACTCCTCGGTCAGCTTTCGGTGGCCGGCGCGCGTGATGTAGTTCTTCTCGGGGGGCCGGGGACCGTCG
>DASZUD010000183.1:0-8093 GCA_035548155.1 Polyangia bacterium | reverse complement strand
CGACCGGCGCCGCCGGCACCACCGGGGCCGCGGGCGCCACGGGCGCCGCCGGGACGACCGGCACCGCGGGAACCACCGGGGCGGCCGGCACGACGGGCGGAGCCGGCACCACGGGTGCGGCCGGCACCACCGGGGCGGCTGGCTCGTCGGCCTCGCTGCCCGAAGCCCCCGCGGGCGAGGTGTTCTGCGAGTGCGACTACACCGAGGCGGCGGCGTTCCTGCTGGGCAAGCAGAAGACCTGCTCCGTCACCTGGGCCAAGACCGGCACTCTCGACGCCAACCAGAAGAAGGGGATCGAGGCCGGGTGCGAGGCGCCCTACTGCAAGCTCGCGACGTCATGCCCGCGCACCGCGCCTGACGTCGTCGGCATCTGCCCGGCCGCCGACAGCCCCATCCTCAAGACGAAGCAGTACGTGTTCATCGAGAAGGCGACCTCCACGCCCGACACGACGGCGTTCGCGGTCAACGCCACCGGGATCTGCGGCGGCCTCCAGGCGTACGATCCCGCGGGCAACGCCATCTCGACGAAGTGCACGGGCACGCTGAAGGCCAGCATCGACGGCACGATGGTCGACTTCTCGAATCACCTCTTCTGTGGCTTCAAGAGCGACGGCACGAAGTCGCTCTACTTCGTCTCGGGCCAAGATTCGACGAGCAACAAGACGATCAACCTGAACATCCAGCAACAAGACACGACTTACACGGTGCCGGGCAACGCGATCGCGCCGGGCTTCGGATACCTCGAGAACAACACGGCCTTCGCGTTCCCGAAGGACGCCACCAGCATCAGCGTCACGGTCACGAAGTTCGGGGCGTGGGGCTCGGGCCTGCAGGCCACGTTCTCGCCGGGCGAGCTCTACACGCAGCCCGGCGGCAAGGGCACGGGCCCACGCACGTTCACGGACGGCTCGGTCGACATCGTCATCTCGCCGTGAGCCCCGTCAGGGCGCCGGCGGCGTGATGCCCGCCGGCGGCGCCGCGGGCGCCGTCGAAGCAGGCGGCGCGACGGGCGCCGGCGGAGCAGGCGGCGCGACGGGCGCCGGCGCGGCGCTCGGATAGGCGGCCGCCGGCCGGGGCGGCGACGGATACGGCTGAGGCGTGGGCGCTCCGCCGGGCGCGTACATGACGCCGTAGGGCGGATAGCCGTAGTAGCCGCCGTAGTAGGACGGTGGCGGGTTGCGCATCATCGCGACCTGCTCCTTCGCCGTGTTGCACTGACCGACGTGCGCGAACCCGGACCCTGCCGAAACGCCGTATAGCCCCGCGATCGCGAGCGACATCAATGTCGCGCGCCCCTGATCGTCCAGCTGGTCCTGCGGCACCTTCTCGGTGCCCGCGTTGTACGCGATCGCGAGGAACAAGACGGCCGTCAAGCCGTCGATGACGGGCGCGGCGTAGCTCTCGGTACATTCGAACGTCGGGCGGCGCTGGTAATCGTCGGGCCGCTTGTCGACGAACATCCACGAGCAGCCGGTCTGCGCGAACCCGAAGGTGACGAGGGCGAGCCACGCAGCGGCGAACGGCCGTCGGACGGAGGTCGTTGGCATCTCCGCGCATGGTGCGCGACCTCGGCCCGAAACGTCAACGACGTCGGGCGTCAGCGCGCGTAGACCAGCAGCACCAGCCCGGCGTTGTAGGTCGCGTGCAGCGCGATCGCCGGCCACAGCGATCCTTCGCGCAGGCGCACGCGCAGCGCCAGCGCGCCCATGGCGCCGATCGCGAGCCACCCCGGCCAGTAGCCCCCGACCTCGGTGAGGTGCAACGCGACGAAGATCGTCGTCGTGACGACGCCCGCGATCGCGGGCCGCCAGGACCGCGCGAGCCCCGCGTAGAGCACGCCGCGAAACACGAGCTCTTCGGCGGGCGGCGCGACGAGCACCGCGAGGGCGGCCCAGCAAAGGCGTGCCCTTCCGCCCGCGGTCGCCGCGCGCGCGAGCGGCCCGATCTCGCGCGGGCGCACCGGCAACACCGCGCCGGCGATCGCGAACGCCGCCATGAGCGCCAAGCCCGTGAGCGCAGAACGCGCGCACGCCCGCGCGGACGCGCGGCGCCAGCCGAACGCGACGCGGAGCGCCCCTCCGCCGGGACGGCGGAACGCCCGCCGGACCAGGTGCAGCGTCGCCAGGGTCGCGAGCACCGTGCCGGCCAGCGCAGCGCCCAGCGCGACGCGCAGGTCGACGGCCGCCGCCGCGCCTGCCTTCAGCCCACGGATCGCCAGCAGCACGCCCACGATCACCGCGACCCCCAGCTGAATTCCCAGGAACGCCGCGAGCAGGGCGAACGCCCGCTTCGCCCCGAACGGAGCTCCTTCGGGCGGCGCGAGGGCGGTTTCGTCGACGGGAGGAGAGCTCATCGCGCGGCTTTGGATTTCCGAGTCTGCCAGTGCCAGGTGCCAGGTGACATCCCGAGGGACCGCCATTATGCTGACCGATCTCTTGGATCCGCGAAACGAAACTCCCCCACCCGCCGGCGACGCCGTGATGGCGCCCGGGCCGGAGTCCGCGCGCCCGGACCCCTCCGCACCGTCGGACATCCCGATAGTGGCCGAAGAGCAGAACCTCCTCGCGATCGTGCTGCGCAAGCTCGACAACGCGGCCCCGCGCAAGGGGCGCACGCCCGTCGACGACGCCAGCACGCTGATCGAGCTGCGCGATCAGCTGGCCACGGCGAAGCCGGAGGATCAGGGCTCGATCCTCGAGCAGATGCACCGGATCGAGGCGCTCTCGCGGCAGCGCGGCAAGGGCGACAGCCCGCCCGTCGATCGCAAGTCGCCGTACTTCGGGCACCTGCGGCTGGAAGAGAACGGGCGGCGACGCGACGTGCTCATCGGCGCGCGCAGCTACGTCGAGCCGGGCGGCGGCGTGCAGATCGTCGACTGGCGCAACGCGCCCGTGTCGCGTCTCTTCTATCGCTACGAGGAAGGCGACGGTTACGAAGAGCGCCTCGGCGATCGGCTGGTCGAGGGAGAGGTGCTCGCGCGCCGCACGGTGGCCATCGTCGACGCCGAGCTGCGCCGCGTGGCCGCGCCGCAGGGCACCTTCAGCCGCGACTTCAAGACGGGCGAGTGGCGCCAGGTCAACGCGCAGCAGGCGAAGCTGCAGATCGCGCGCGACGGCAGCTCCGCGCAGCTCGTCCCTTCACGGCCAGGAGCGCCCGGCGCTCTCAAGGCGACCCAGGCCGCCGCGCGCGGCAAGCTGGGCTTCGACGAGAGCGGCCAGCGCCGCCCCGACCGCCACCTGCCGGCCATCGCCGCGCTGATCGATCCGCGCCAGTTCGAGCTCATCACGCACCCGGCTTCGGGCCTCATCGCGGTGCAGGGCTCGGCGGGCAGCGGCAAGACGACGATCGGCCTGCACCGCATCGCCTACCTGGCCTTCGCCGATCCACGGCGCTTCCGCGCCGACAAGATGCTCATCATCGTGTATCAGCGCGCGCTGGCGGCGTACGTGTCGCGCGTGCTGCCGGCGCTGGACGTCGAGGGCGTGCCGGTCACGACGTTCGGCGCGTGGGCGACGGAGACGCGCAAGTCCGTGCTGCCGCTGCTGGACGCGCCCGTCACCGACGAAACGCCGCCGCTGGTCATGCGCGCGAAGGCGCACGGCGCGATGCTGAAGATCCTGGCCGATCGCCAGGTGGCGCTGGCCGCGTGGTGCCGCGCGCAGCTCGAGCGCCTGTCCGAGGAGCCGGCGGCGCGCGCGTCCCTGTCCGAAGCGCTGGCGGCGTGGGACGCCAGCGCCCCGACGGCGCCGAATGTGCACGTGCCCGTCGATCGCCGCGTGACGTCGTTCGCGACCTGGGTGCGGGACGCGGCGCTGGACGCCGCGGCGCGCACGGCGCTCGAGAACGTGGGCCGCATGCTGCGCTCGCGCACGCGCGACGTCACGGGCGAGTGGGCGGCGCTGCTGACCGACCGCGAGGCTCTGCGCGCAGGCTTCGCCAAGCACGCGCCCGGGGTGTTCTCGGATGGCCAGCTCGAGGACGTGCACCGCTGGTGCGTCGCGCGCGAACGCCTGCGCACGGGCGGCAAGCTCGAGGACGACGGCGAGGGCTTCGCGTTCGACGCCGAGGACGACGCGCTCCTCTTGCGCATCTACCAGCTCCAGCGCGGGCCGCTGCAGGGCCCCAAAGGTCCGCTCGCCTACGAGCACCTCATGGTGGACGAGGTGCAGGACTTCTCGCCGCTGGAGCTCGCCGTACTGCTGGACACGACCAGCAAGCAACGCTCGGTGACGCTTGCGGGCGACACGGCGCAGGCGATCGCGCCCGAGCACGGCTTCTCGAACTGGGCCGAGCTGCTGGACGATCTGGGCATCGCGCACGAGCGCGTCGAGCCGCTGCGCGTGAGCTACCGATCGACGCGCGAGATCGTCGAGGTGGCCGAGCACGTGCTGGGGCCGCTGCAGGGCGACGTGCGCCCCGTGGCGCCGCGCGCGGGCGCGCCCGTCGAGTCCTTCCCCTTCGGCTCAGCCGGCGAGTGCGCCGAGTTCCTCTCCCACGCGCTCAAAGAGCTGGTCCGCGCCGAGCCCGAGGCCTCCGTGGCCCTGCTGGCGCGTCACCCCGAGCAGGCGGCGATGTACTACGACGCGCTCGCGCGCGCCGAGGTGCCGTCGCTGCGCCTGATCGCCGACCAGGACTTCTCTTTCACGCCCGGGATCGACGTCACCGACGTGCGGCAGACCAAGGGCCTCGAGTTCGACATCGTGGTCCTGCTGGACGTCAACGAGTCGTCCTACGGCACGGGCGACGACGCGCGCCGTCTCCTGCACGTCGCCATGACCCGCGCCGCCCACCAGCTCTGGGTCACGTTCACCTCGAGCCCATCGCACTTGCTTCCAGACGGACTGCGATGACTTCCGCCCTGCCGAGCCAGAACCAGCAAAGCGAGCGCGTCCACGAAAGGTGAGGGCCAGCAACGCTGGCCGGCTCACCTTGCGGAGGACTTTGGGGAGGGCCCGCGCGACGGGCGAAGCCCTCACGAAGCGAGCGCTCAGGCGCTGGTCTGGAAAAACTGATTGAGCGCCCAGACGTCGCGGGCGCGCAGGCCCTGGAAGCGGATGCCGATCCCCTGTCGTCCGCCCTCGCGCTTCACGAGCCAGCGCACGTCGCCCGCGACCTCGACCACCTCGGGCTGCGTGGGGAGCTGGAAGCGCAGTTGGACGGTGACGCCGATGTCCAGCGGCACGGCCGAGTCGAGGAACAGGCCGCCCAGAGAGATGTTCACGGTGCGGGACGTGTGCTTCTTCCCATCCACCACGACCTCGACATCCAGTTGGCGTTCGTACCGGGGGTCGATTCGTCGAAAGTGCTCGGCCAAGGCAGAAGGTCCTTCTCCGCGCGGGGCGGCGCCAGGTGGTGAGACATCATCATACCCTGGAACCATGCCCGGATTCCAGGCCGTTTCGGGCATGTGACGCACATCGCCCACGCCGGCCGAAGACCGGGGGCCGCCCCCCGGGACATCGAGCTAAAGGTCTGGAATCACGGGGCAATGTGGCGCCGGATCGCCTGGGGGATTCCCCGGGACGTCCTCGCCGGGCGAGAACGGCTTGTCGTTGTAGGTCGGCGCGAACGAACGATCCCAGCACTCGAGCTGCTGGGCGCCCATGCCGTCGCCCGAGACGACCGTCAACGTCGCCATGCCCTCACCGGACGGCAGCCACTGGCTGTGGATGCGCAGATCCTCGACGGCGGCGCCCGGGACGACGTTCTTGAACAGGTCGAAGGTCATCTCGCCCTGGCCCGCTGCGTTGGCCCGGTAGCTGTACTCGGCGCGGGGCGCGGGCCCGGTGCTGCCGGCATCGGGGAGGTCGGTGATGTCCATCGTGATCGTCAGCGGATCGGCCAGCGTGTCGTAGTCGATCTCCAGGTGGTCGAGCACCCCGAGATCGGAGACGTCGAAGCCCTTGGCGCGCAGGTCGGCCGTGAGCAGCTCCACATGACCCTCTCCGCGCCGGGCGCTGCCGCCGCCCAAGAAGAAGCCGCGCACGAAGACCGGCCAGTCGGTGTCGGCCGTCGCCGCCTCGTGCTCGGCGATCTCGTAGTCGAACCGCCCGGCGACCTGGGCGCTGCGGCTCACGATCATGCGCGTTTGCCAGTCGGGGTTCTTGCCTTTGGGATCGTTCGGGAAGGGACCCCAGATGCGGCTCGCGTCCGTGCGCGCCGTGGGCGAGAAGCTGCGCACGTAATCGACGATCGCGACCAGGCTGCCGGTGAGCGCGTTCAGCCCGCGCGTCGTGTCGTGCGTCGTGCGCGCGAGCTCCGCCTCACGCGCGAGCGCGAGCGCGTTCGTGACGAGCGGCATGTTGACCGCCAGCACGTCGCGCTCGGGTAGCGCGTTCATGAACTCCAGATCCTCATTGGAATAGTTGCCGCACCCCGCAGCCAGCGCCGCGAGCACCACGATCGGCACCAACCAATTCGAGGCACCCCGAGCGGAGAGCGGCTTTGCCGCGCGAAGCGAGCGCCGGGGGCGCGGGACCCTCTCAGGGTCCCGAATCGAAAAAGAATCAGAGGTCATAAGACACCGCCGTTTGCAGCTCCCAGAATCCGAGGGAGCGGTTCTCGTCGACGTTGTAGAGCAAGTAGTGAACGCGCCCGCGCAGCGTGATGCCCCAGTCGCGCGCGACGCGCCAGGTGAGGCCGCCCACGACGCCGGGCGAGAGGGTCGAGAAGTACTGCGCGGGGAACGCGTCGTCCTCGAATCGACGCGTCATCAGCATGAGCGCGAGGCGGCCGCCCACGAACGGCGTGAACATGCGGTGCGGCCACTCGACGACCAGCGACGACGCGAACGAGAGCTCGCTGAAGCGGAACGCCGCGGCACCTGCGCCCAGCGGCACGGCGCCGTTTGCGCCTCCGCCCGCGACGTCGAGGCCCCAGACCCAATCGCGGCGGAGGAAGTCGCGCAGCTGCAGCTCGACGCCGACGAGCCCCGTCGCCGGAAACAAGCTCTCGCGCGTGGGTGCGTCGAACACGGCCTGGAAGCCGCCGCCCACGCCGACCGACCAGCGGGAGACGTCGACGCGCACGCCGCCCTTCACGGGATCGTCGGCGAAGGGCGCGTCGCGCAGCCGCGCCTCCTCGAGCGTGATCATCTGGTTCGACGCGACCTCGATCTCGCCGACGCGGAGGCGATCGGGCAGGCGGCGCTTCACGCGGTAGCGGCCGGGCGGCAGCGCGATGCGCCGGTCCGCGTCGTTCTTCACGATCTCCGCGGCGACGAAGCCCTGTCGGTCCACGAGGTAGTAGACCCCGCTGGGCGCCTCGCGCGGAAGGTAGATGCCCTCGCGGCGCGCGGCGACGTCGGTCAGCACGAGGTCGCCATTGCCCGCCAGGTCGTAGCTGAACGTCGGGTGCTGCGGCCCCGCCGCGGTCTCCGCGGTGTCCGCCACCGTGCGATCGTAGGCGTATGCGTAGGCCTCGAAGAGCGTGACGCGGCCGTCGCCCGATTTGTCGGCGCCGCCGAGCAGCCCGCTCGCGAGGTGGTGTGAGAAGTAACTGCCGCCCACGAGGTCCGACTCTTGCGAGTCCTCGTCCGACGAGCTGGACGTCAGGATCACGACGCCCTTCGCGTCGCGTGGGCCTTCGGCCTGGATCTGGAACGCGGGCGCGCGGCGGGCGCCCTTCGTGCGCGTGAGCTCGCCCGACCGGCACGAATCGAGGATCGCGATGCGCACGTCGACGGGCGAGGCGGCGATGCGCTCTTTCAGCGAGTCGAGCGGCAGGCGCGTGTCGCCCAGGCGCAACGCGCCGTCCTTCGCGTGACCGGAATAGTAGACGAGCAACGCCGTGCGCTCGCCGTGGGCGTGCGCGTCGGCAGCGCGGCGCTCGGTCTCGGCCAGCGCGGTCAGCAGATCCTGCGCCGTGCCGTCGAGGAGCAGCCGCGCGTCGTCGGCGCGCACGCCGCCGAGCCGCGTGAGGATGTCGAGGAACTTGCGCGCGTCGGCGCGCGCGTACAGCAGCGGGCGCGTGTCACGGCCGCCCGTGTCGTTGCCCACGACGACGGCGAAGCGATGCAACCCCTCGGCGCGCGCGGGGCGCGCGGCCTGCGCCGCCAAGGCGACGGCGACGGTAACGGCGAGGGTGATCCGTTT
>DASZUD010000182.1:0-12913 GCA_035548155.1 Polyangia bacterium | reverse complement strand
TTCACGGGCCAGCTCGGAGTTTGCCTGGCCACGTCGGGGCCGGGCGCCATTCACCTCCTCAACGGGCTTTACGACGCGCGCATGGATCACCAGCCGGTCCTCGCGATCGTGGGCCAGCAAGATCGCACGGCGCTGGGCGGCGAGTACCAGCAGGAGGTCGACCTCATCTCGCTGTTCAAGGACGTCGCGCGCGAGTACGTGCACATGGCGACGACGCCCGCGCAGGTGCGCCAGCTCGTGGACCGCGCGGCCCGCATCGCGATCGCCGAGCGAACGGTGACGTGCATCATCGTCCCCAAGGACGTGCAGGAGCTGGACGCGACGCCGAAGCCCCCGCGCAAGCACGGCACCGTCCACACGGGCATCGGCTACCGCCCGCCGCGCATCGTGCCACAGGAAGAGGATCTGCGCCGCGCGGCCGACGTCCTCAACGCCGGCGAGCGCGTCGCCATGCTCATAGGACAGGGCGCGCTCGGCGCCTCCGAGGAGGTCACGCACGTCGCGGATCTCCTGGGGGCGGGGGTGGCCAAGGCGCTGCTGGGGAAGGCGGCTCTGGCCGACGATCTTCCCTGGGTGACGGGCGCGATCGGGCTCCTCGGCACGAAGCCCAGCTGGGAGCTGATGGCCGAGTGCGACACCTTCTTCATGATCGGCTCGGCGTTCCCTTACTCCGAGTTCCTTCCCGAGGAGGGCCAGGCGCGCGGCGTCCAGATCGACATCAGCCCGCGGCGAACGAGCCTGCGGTACCCGATGGAGGTGAACTTGATCGGCGACGCGGCCACGACGCTGCGCGCGCTGATCCCGCACTTGCAGCGCAAGACGGATCGGCGTTGGCGCAAGCGCATCGAGGCCAGCGTCGCCGACTGGTGGAAGGTCTTGCACGCCCGCGCCATGAACGAAGCGAAGCCGGTGAACCCGCAGCGCGTGTTCTGGGAGCTGTCCTCGCGCCTGCCCGACAACGTCATCATCACGAGCGACTCGGGCTCGTCGGCCAACTGGTTCGCGCGCGATCTCAAGATTCGGCCCGGCATGATGGCCTCGCTCTCGGGCACGCTGGCGACGATGGGCCCGGGCATGCCCTACGCCGTCGCCGCCAAGTTCGCCTTCCCCGAGCGCGTCGTCGTCGCGCTGGTCGGTGACGGCGCCATGCAGATGAACGGCAACAACGTGCTCGTCACGGTGAAGAAGTACTGGAAGGAATGGAAGGACCCGCGCCTCGTCGTGCTCGTCCTCAACAACCACGACCTCAACCAGGTGACCTGGGAGCTGCGGGCGATGAGCGGCGATCCCAAGCTCGAGGCGTCGCAGGAGCTGCCGGACTTCCCTTACGCGGCCTACGCGGAATCGCTCGGGCTGCGGGGCATTCGCATCGATCGCCCCGAGCAGATCGGCGCCGCCTGGGACCAGGCGTTCCGGTCGGACCGCCCGGTCGTCGTGGAGGCCGTCACGGATCCCGAGGTGCCGCCCCTGCCCCCGCACATCACGTTCAAACAGGCCAAGGCCTTCGCCTCGTCCATCCTCAAGGGCGATCCGGAGTGGCCCGCGATGGTGCGACAGAGCTACCGCGACATGATCGAGAGCTGGATTCCGCACCGGGGGTAAAACATGGCGCACGGCGATCTGGTTCCGATTCGCACGTCGAGCGCCCGCGCGCGCAGGCGCGAGCCCGTCCCCGCGAGCGTCGACGCGAAGGCGCTCGCCGCCGAGCTCGAGGCCAAGCTGGACGGCGAGGTTCGGTTCGACGACGGCAGCCGCGCGCTCTACGCGACCGACGGATCGAACTACCGGCAGCTGCCCATCGGCGTGGTGATCCCTCGCCACAAGGTCGACGTCATGACGACCGTCGAGGTGTGCGCGGCGCACGGCGCGCCGCTCCTCTCGCGCGGCGGCGGCACCAGCCTCGCCGGCCAGTGTTGCAACGTCGCCGTCGTGATGGACATGTCGAAGTACTTCCACGGCGTCTTGGAGCTCGACCTGGAGGGCCGCCGCGCCCGCGTTCTGCCGGGCACCGTGCTCGACACGCTGCGCGACGCCGCGAAGAAGCACGACCTCACCTTCGGGCCCGATCCGGCGACGCACAATCACTGCACGCTGGGCGGCATGATCGGCAACAACTCTTGCGGGGTCCACGCCGTCATGGCGGGCCGCACGGCCGACAACGTCCACGAGCTCGAGATCCTGACGTACGACGGCGCGCTCATGCGCGTGGGCCCGACGCCGCCCGAGGAGCTCGAGGCCATCATCAGCACGGGCGGTCGTCGCGGACAGATCTACCGGGACCTCAAGGCGCTGATCGACCGCTATGGCGACCTCGTGCGCGCGCGCTACCCGAAGATTCCGCGGCGGGTGTCCGGGTTCAACCTGGACGAGCTCCTGCCCGAGAACGGCTTCAACGTCGCGCGGGCCCTCGTGGGCACAGAGGGCACGTGCGTCACCGTGCTCGAGGCGACCTTGCGCCTCGTACCTTGGCCGCGCTACCGCACGCTCGTGGTCCTCGGCTACGGAGACATCGCCGAGGCGGCGGCGCACGCGCCGGCGGTCATGTCGCACGGCCCGATCGGCTGCGAGGCGATCGATCGCCGCCTCATCGCGAACATCCACAAGAAGGGCCTGCACGAGAAGTACCTGCGCTACCTGCCCGAGGGCGACTCGTTCCTGCTCGCCGAGTTCGGCGGCGACACGAAGGAGGAGGCGGACGAGCGCGCGCGGACGGCGCTGCACGCTCCTGACGTCGGCGCGGCTCCACCGCGCGGCAAGCTCTACGACGACCTCGAACAAGAGGAGCGGATCTGGGAGCTGCGCGAGTCGGGACTGGGCGCGACCGCGCGCGTGCCCGGCGAGCCGGACACGTGGCCCGGATGGGAGGACTCCGCCGTCCCCCCCGAGAGGATGGCCGACTACCTGCGCGATCTCCGGAAGATTTACGACCAGCACGGGCTGCAGGGCGCCTTCTACGGCCACTTCGGCCAGGGCTGCCTGCACACGCGGATCACCTTCGACCTCGAGAGCGCCCGCGGCCTCGAGAACTTCCGCTCGTTCATGAACGACGCGTCCGACCTCTGCGTTCGGTACGGTGGCTCGCTCTCCGGTGAGCACGGCGACGGGCAGTCGCGCGCCGAGCTCTTGCCCAAGATGTTCGGCCCCGAGCTGGTGAAGGCGTTCCGCGAGTTCAAGGCCATCTGGGACCCGAGCGGACGCATGAACCCCGGCAAAGTCGTCGACCCCTACCCCATCGACGCCAACCTGCGGCTCGGCGCCGGATACGAGCCGCGGCCCGTGACGACGCACTTCGCCTACCCCGACGACGAGGGCAGCTTCACGCGGGCGACGCTCCGGTGCGTCGGCGTCGGCAAGTGCCGGAGGGAGGGCTCGGGCACGATGTGTCCGAGCTACATGGCCACGCGCGAGGAGCAGCACGCGACGCGCGGCCGCGCGCACCTGCTGTTCGAGATGATGCGCGGGCAAGAGCTCGACGGCTGGCGCGACGACGCCGTCCGTGAGTCCCTGGACCTGTGCCTCGCCTGCAAGGGCTGCAAGGGCGAGTGTCCGGTCAACGTCGACGTCGCGACGTACAAGGCCGAGTTCCTGTCGCACCACTACGAGAATCGGCTGCGGCCGCTGGCCGCCTATTCGATGGGCCTCATCCACTGGTGGGCGCGCCTCGCGTCGATCGCGCCCGGCCTCGTCAACACGTTCACGCAGACGCCGCTCACGGGCAAACTCCTCAAACGCCTCGGCGGCATCGCGCCCGAGCGCCGCATCCCCGTCTTCGCCGCGCGGACGTTCAAGGCCGAGTGGCGGCGCCGCCCGCCGCGCAACGCCGGCGCGCCCGAGGTGATGCTCTGGCCCGACACGTTCAACGACCACTTCTTCCCCGAGACCGCGATGGCGGCCGCCGAGGTCCTCGAGGCCGCGGGGTTCCACGTGATCGTCCCCGAGCAGGACGTCTGCTGCGGGCGCCCGCTCTATGACTTCGGCATGCTCGCGACCGCCAAGCGCCTGCTGCGGAGCACGTTGGATCGACTGCGCGAGCCCATCGACCGCGGCGTGCCCATCGTCGGGCTCGAACCCTCTTGCGTCTCGGTGTTCCGGGACGAGATGCACAGCCTCATGCCGCAGGACCCGCTGGCCGAACGCATGCGGGCGCAGACCTACCTCTTCAGCGAATTCCTGGCCGAACGAGCCAAGGGCGTCGCGCTGCCGCAGCTGCAGCGGCGCGCCGTCGTTCACGGGCACTGCCATCACAAGTCGTTGTTCGGCATGTCCGACGAGAAGGAGGTGCTCGAGCGGCTCGGCCTCGATTTCGAGGTGCTCGACACCGGGTGCTGCGGCATGGCCGGCTCGTTCGGCTTCGAGCGCGGCGACAAGTACGAGGTCTCGGTGAAGATCGCCGAGCAGCGCCTCTACCCCGCGGTGCGAGGCACCGACGACGAGACGTTGCTCGTCGCCGATGGCTTCTCCTGTCGCGAGCAGATCCGCCAGGGCACGAGTCGGCAGGCGCTGCACGTCGCCGAAGTGGCGCACGCCGCGCTCCACGCGGGCGCGCGCCCGCTGTCACAGACCCGCCCCGAGCGCGATGTCGCCCGCTCAGCCGATCGATATCCGGTTCTGTCGCCGGTGTTGCCGGCGGCGGCCGCCGCCTTGGCGCTGGGGACCGCGGGCGCGGCGCTCGCTCTTCGCGCGCGGCGCGATCGGTTGGGGACGGCTGCCCGTGCCCTGACACGCCCCGCGGGACTGGTCCCCTTGCTCGCGACCGGCGTCGTGGCATCGGCCCTCGCGGCGCTCGGCGTGGCGGCGCGCCGGCAACGTCGCCGGCAGGCGGGGGCTTGAGCCATGGCCTTCCCCGCTCCACCCGCGATCGGGCGAGCGCTCGCAGCAGGCGCGGCGGGCGCCATCGCGCTGTCGCTGGCGCGACCGCTGGCGCGCGCCATCGCCGGCGGCGAACCGACCTTCGCCGCGGACCGGATAGCCGCCCGGCTGGCGGCGCGCGCAGGCCTTCGGCTCGACAGGCGGGGCGCCCGACGGCTCGGCACCCTGCTTCGCTGGACGTACGCCCCCGGCCTCGCGCTCGCGCGCGAGCTCGTCGTCGGTCGCCCGCGCGCGCGCCGAGCAGGGCGCGCGCTGGCGTTCGGCGCGGCGATCTACGGCCTCGAGCTCGTGGCGCTGCCAGCGACGGGCGCGACGCCGCCTCCGGCACGCTGGCGCGCGCGAGAGCTCGGCGCGCTGGCCGCCCACGTGCTGACGTTCGCGCTCACGGTCGAGCTCACCGCCTGACCGCGACGGCGCAAGCCCCGGCGTGACCGGTCACGACGAGTGGTAGCGCACCGCCTCCGGGAAACGTGGGTCGAACGCCGCCGCCAGGAGGCGACCACGCTGCGCCCACAGCGCGACGGCCACCGAGAGCCCGCCGACGGCGAGCAAGGCGACCGGATCCCACCAATCGAACACCGTGGGCAGACCGCGCTGCGGCGCGATGAGCCAGTGCACCTCGATGTACTGCGCCGCCAGCAGCCACACGCCCATGAACGCGAGCAGACGGCGCCGGCGCTTGACGGCGTAGGTGATGAGCACGAGGAACGGCAGCCCGAAGTGTCCAAAGATCGTGAAGAGGCTCACGGCGCGAAAAGGCGCGATCGACCGCAGCACGAACCAGCGCACCTCGCTGGGCTTGTTGGCGATCCACGTGATGAAGTAGTTGAAGTACGCCGTGTAGGCCCAGAGCACGAGGAAGGTGAAGAGCACGCGCCCGAGCGCGTAATCGTGCGACACGCTGATCGGCACGCCGCGCCGGCCGGCGAGCGGCGTCAGGCAAACCAACAGCGCGACGCCGCCCAGCAACGACAGGGCCATGAAGTAGAAGCCAAAGATGTACGAGACGAACTCCGGGGCGAGCGACATCACCCAGTCGGTGGCCGCTCCCGTCAGAGTCAACCCCATGACGGGTCCCATGACGGCCGACAGAGCCCGCAGGCGCGGCCGCAGGTCGGGGTGCGGCTCGAGGTCCGCCGCGAGTGACCAGCGGCGAAGGAAGACGGCGAACGATGACCAGAGGGCCAGGTACACGATGGCCCGCAGGACGAAGAACCCGTCGTTGAGGTAGGGCGCCTTGTGGACGAGCAGCTCGTGAGTCTCGGCGTCGTGGAACGTGTCGAGGTGCGTCCACGGGTAGAGCTGGTGAAGGCCCAGGAGGACGGGCACGAACAGCACGGCCAGAAGCGGCATCACGGGCATTGCCGCCTCGGCCAGCCGCCGGACCACCGTGGGCCACCCGGCGTTCATGGCGTGCGAGATCACGAGGAAGCCCATGAGCCCCAGCACGACGGTCATCACGTACACGACGGCGATGAGCCAGGCGAAGAGCGCGCGCGACGGCGCGATCCCGAAGCCGACGACGTTGAGCGCGAGCGCGGCGAGGCCCACGCCGAGCGCGACGCGCAGCGCGGTCTCGCCTCCCCGAAAGGGCTCGTGAGGCGTCATGCCGCGCTCTCCGCCGCCTTCTCCTTCTGGAGCTCGGTCGCCAGCTCCATCACCTCGGCGGTGGGGATGAAAGGCACGAAGCGGACGAACAGCAGGAACAGGAAGCTGAAGAAGCCCACCGTGCCGACGAAGATGCTCCAGTCGACCCACGTGGGCGCGTAGGAGAACCAGCTGGACGGCAGGTAGTCTCGCTGCAGCGAGTCCGCGATGATCATGAAGCGCTCGGACCACATGCCCACGAGCACGAAGACCGACAGCACCCACGACAGCAGGTCGTTCTGGCGAATGCGCTTCGACCAGAAGAACTGAGGGACGATCATGTTGCAGAAGAGCGCCGTCCACACGACGGGCGCGCCGGGCCCGAAGAGGTACTGATGCCAGAACATGTACTGCTCGGCGGCGTCTCCGCCGTACCAGGCGTAGAACCACTCGGCCAGGTACGAGTACGTGACGACCCACCCCGTCACGAGGAGCATCTTCCCCATGACGTCGATGTGCCGAGTCGTGACGACGTTCTGCATGCGGAAGACGCGCCTGATGGGGACGATGAGGATCATCACCATCGCGAAGCCCGAGTAGATCGCGCCGCCCACGAAGTACGGCGGGAAGATCGTCTCGTGCCACCCGGGCACGAGCGAGATCGCATAGTCCGTCGAGACCACGCTGTGGACCGAAACGACCAGCGGCGTGGCGAGCCCGCCGAGGAGACCGTACGCGACGCGGTAGTGCCGCCAGTGCTGCACGGAGCCGCGCCAGCCGAGGGCGAACACGCCGTAGATGCGCTTGCGCAGCCGGCCCGGCGCCCGATCGCGCATCATCGCCAGATCGGGCACGAGGCCGAGGTACCAGAAGAGCAGCGAGACCAGGCCGTACGTGAACACGGCGGCGGCGTCCCAGGGCAGCGCGCTCTTGAAGTTCGGCCAGACGTGCATCGTGGCCGGGTACGGAATGAGCCAGTACGCGAACCAGGGGCGGCCGAGGTGCAGCAGCGGGAACAGGCCGGCCTGGGCCACCGCGAACAGCGTCATCGCCTCGGCCACGCGATTGATCGAGGTGCGCCACCGCTGCTCGAGCAGCAAGAGGATCGCGGAGATGAACGTGCCAGCGTGCCCGATCCCGATCCACCAGACGAAGTTGATGATGGGGAACGCCCAGGCGACGGGGATGTTGTTGCCCCACACCCCCGTGCCGCGCCAGACGCTGTAGGTGATCCCGACGACGGCCAGCGAGGCCCCGAGCGCGCTCAGCGCGAGGCCGGCCAGGAACACGCGACCGCGTGGCGTCCAGACCGGCGTCAGCAGCTGCAGGTTCAGCTTCGTCGGCGACAGGTCGCCCGTGATGACCGATGTGTCGGACATGGCCTCGGGACCTCTCACGTGGGGCTGTCAGGCCCGGCGCGCAATCGGGCGCTCTGCTGGTGCGCGCGGTCAGACGACATCGGGCGCTCGCATGTCATCGATGAATCCTTGGTACGCGACCGCGGCCGCCGTCGCGAGGCAGAGCCACGCGAACGTGAAGATCCACCAGGCGAACCAGGGGGTCCCGTTCACGACGAGCGCGACCCACCAAAGGGCGAACAGCGCGAGCGAGAGCCCGAACAGACAACCGCCGGCGAGCGGCGCGGATCGACGAGCGGGAATGAGCCCGACGATGCCCATGACTCCCAGCGCCGTCGCGCCCTCGAACCACACCATCCAGGACGTCGCGTCCTCGGATCGCGCGATGACCCACAGCACGGCCAGACCGAGGCCCAGGAAAGCGACGAGGGGCCTGGTCATCGCCGATAAAACCCGAAGCCGGGGCCGGGCCGCGGGGCCATGGGCTGCTCGTGGCGCGTGGCGACGTCGGCGACGGTCAAGAGGAGCAGCGTCAGCAGCAGGGACACGGCGACGCCCAGGCCGAGGCGAATCTGAAAGCTCGCTTCAGCGAGGTGCATGAAGAACCACAGGACGACCCCCGCCATGGCCGTCGCCAGCGCGAGGTCGATCACGAGATCCCAGCGCGGCCAAGGCACCGCGCGCGCGAACACGATGGCGACGCCCGCCATCAGCAGCAGGGCCAGGTAGGCGAGCAGGTAGGAGCCGAGGGAGGCGGTCTTCACGCTCACGACGTGCCTCAACTCAGATAGAGGATGGTCCACAGGAAGATCCACATGAGATCGACGAGGGACCAGTAGAGCGTGCCCATCTCGAGCTTGACGTGGTACCGGGCGGTGTAGTGGCCCTTGAACGCGCGCACGGCCATCCACGAGACGACCAGCACGCCCGCCGCCAGGTGAAGGACGTGGAAGCCCGTCATCCCCCAGTACATCGTGAAGAAGCGGTTGCCACCGAAGGTCGGCAGCTCGGCGTAGTGATACCAGGGGCCCGGCGTCGAGCCCTCCTCGACGTGCTTGCCGTACTCCGTCAGCTTCACGGCGATGAACGCCAGCCCCAGCGCGGCGGTCGCCACGAGCATGAGCCCCGTCCATCTCCTCCTGTCGCGGCGCGCGCCGTAGAGGGCCAGGCTCGCGGTCAGGCTGCTCGTGAGGAGAATGAAGAGATTGGCCGTGCCGTAAGCGAACGTGTTGTGCAGCACCCCTTCGCGGAAATCTTCCGAGAACATCGTGCGGTACGCGGCATAGAGCGTGAAGAGCGCCGCGAACAGCAAGATCTCGCTCACGAGGAAGATCCACATCCCGAACCGCAGCGTCGCCGCCTGCCGCTCGAGATCGTGGAACTGCTCACCCAACGCCGGCTCGCTCACGGGCCTCCTCCTCCGTCATGCTGTAGTCGTAGGGCGAGAAGTCGAGGCGCGGCGTCGTCGAGAAGTTGTGCTTGGGCGGCGGCGAGCTGACGAGCCACTCGAAGCCGCGCGAATGCCACGGGTTGGGCGGCGCCTTCTCGCCCCACCTGAGGGCAACGAGCAGATTTCCGAGCGCGAGCAGCACGGCGCCGCCGAGCAGCCACGCGCCGCCCGTCGACAGCACGTGCAGGAACTGGAACCGTGGGGGATACGAGTAGTAGCGGCGGGGCATCCCCATGTTGCCGAGAAGGAACTGTGGCAGGAACGTCAGCACGAAGCCGATGAACACCGCCGTGGCCGAGAGCATGCCGACGCGTTCGTCGTAGAGGCGCCCGAACATCTTCGGAAACCAGTAGTGCAGCGCGGCCAGGAAGGCCGTCACGCTGCCGCCCACCATGATGAAGTGGAAGTGCGCGACGACGAAGTACGTGTCGGTCCAGTGCACGTCGAGCGCCTGAGTGGCCAGGGCCACGCCCGTCATGCCGCCGAACACGAACAAGAACAGGAAACCGAAGAAATAGACCAGCGGCGTGCGCACCTGGATGTGCCCCCGATAGAGCGTGCCCACCCAAGTGAAGACTTTGATCGCCGAGAAGATGGCCACGAACATCGACATGATGCCGAAGACGCCTGCGTCGAAGGTCGACATGCCCGAAACGAACATGTGATGGCCCCAGGTGAGAAAGCCCACGAACGCGATCCCCACGGTGGAAACGGCGACGGCGACGTACGAAGACACGCGCCGGTGCGCGAAGGTGGGCACCACCTCGATGACGACGCCCATCGCCGGCAAGATCATGATGTAGACGGCCGGGTGCGAGTAGAACCAGAAGATGTGCTGGAACAGCACCGGATCCCCGCCCACCGCGGGGTTGAAGATGCCGAGGTGCAGCGCGTGATCGAGCCCGACGAGCGCGAGCGCCATGCCGAGCACGGGCGTCGCCAGCACCATGATCACGCTCGTGCCGTAGATCGTCCAGACGAAGAGCGGCAGGTTCGACCATCCGAGACCACGCGCGCGCATGAGGTGCGTCGTGGCGATGAAGTTCACGCCGCTGAAGATCGACGACATGCCGAGCGTGAAGATGCCGATGACCACGGGCACGACGTCCGTGGGCGTCGCGTCGGCGTACGGAGCGTAGAAGGTCCAGCCCGTGTCGGTGCCGCCGGCGATCATCCCGCCGAACGTGATCGCCGCGCCGAGCACGAAGGTATAGAAGCTCATGAGGTTCAGCTTCGGGAACGCGAGATCCCGCGCCCCGAGCTGGATCGGCAGAAGGAAGTTCCCGAAGCTGGTCGGGATGCTGGGCACGAGGAACAGCCACACCATCGTCACGCCGTGCAGCGTGAACATGCGGTCGTAGGTCGTCGCGTCCATGATCGTGCGGTTCGGCGTGAGCAACTCCGTGCGCAGCGCGAGCGCGAAGCAGCCGCCGATGAGGAACATCCCGGTGACGGTCGCGAGGAACATCACGCCGATGCGCTTGTGATCGCGCGTGTTGAGCCAAGACCAGATGCCGCTCTCGACCTGCAAATAGCTCGGCGCTTCGAGCGGTGCGGGGACGGCTTCCGCGGGCGCGGTCATGGCGTCGGCTCCTCGGGGTGAGAGGGAGACTGAGAGCGGCCGCCGTCGGCGCTCGCCGAAGGGACCACGTGGCGAGCGCCCTCGGGCCCCCGCGCCTCGATCGGTCCCGCGGGCAGCGGGTTCGGCTGCAGCCCCGGCGGCGGGAGCCCCTGCTCGACGGGCGGCGGCATCGGCGCGTGCGTCGGCGCCGCGACGAGCGGTGGCTCCTCGGCCGGAGGGTACGGCCGGCCGATCGCGCCCGCAGGCGACGTCGCCGCTCGGACGGGCGCCGGCGGAGAGGTACGGCCCGGGACGTCGCGCAGCGACTTGATGAGCTCGAGGATCGCCGCCGTCTCGGCCGGCGACAGCAGGCCGTGGTAGCTCGGCATCACGGGCGCGTACCCGGCGTGGATCTTCGCGAGAGGGTCCATCATGGACTCGGTCAGGTAGGCCTCGTCGGCGACGGCGGTCCCGCCGCCCGCGAGCGGGACCCGGTCGAGGTAGAGCCCCGCCCAGCTGGGGCCGATGTGCGGCGCGCCGTCGAGCGTGTGGCAGCGCAGGCAGCCCTGCTGCGCGGCGGCCTCCGTCCCCACGCGCACGAGATCGACGAGGTGCGCGGCGGGGAACTCCTCCTCGGAGGCCGGGTCGACGTCGGGCGGACCCGCGAGCGCCACGCCGCCGACCTGAGCGAGCGGCGCGCGCGGCTCTTCGCCCAGGCCGCCGACCACGCCCGTGCTGTTGCCGGCGGCGAGCCAGCGCGCGTAGTCCGACGGATCGAGCGCCACCACCTGCGCGCGCATCACCGAGTGGCCCGTGCCGCAGTACTCGGCGCACAGCACCTGATGCGTGCCGGGCTCCTTCACCTCGAACCACGCGGTGGTGTAGCGCCCGGGCAGCGCGTCCTGCTTGATGCGAAAGTCGGGGACGAAGAAGCTGTGAATGACGTCGCGCGAGGTGAGGAGAAGGCGCACGGGGCGGGCCGTAGGGATGTAGAGGCTGGCGATCGAGCTCTGGCCGTCCGGGTACGCGAACTTCCACATCCACTGCTTCGCGCTGACGTAGACGTCGAGCGCGTTCGCCGGCGGCACGCGCAGGCGCACGTACTGCATGTAGCCGATGAACCACCACACGCAGAACAGGCTCAAGAGGCCGCCCGCGAGCATCAGCTCGAACCAGGCCGGCGTGGTGGGCGCGCCTTCCGTCCGCGACGGCAGGCTCGCGCGCGCGCGGTACTTGACGACCCAATAGATGGCCAGAAGACCGACGGCCGCCGCGCCCGCCATCGTGGTGCTGATCACGAAGTAGTGCAGGTGGTCGATCTCCGGCGCCATGGTCGACGACTGCGGCGGCAGGAACAGCACGCGCCGGAAGAGCTCGTTGACCGCCATCTCGCGGCTGGGTCCGGGCGCGGGATTCATCGGCGCCCCTCCTCTTCGTCGCCCGGCTCCCGCTCGCCCGCGGCCTCCTCGCGGCGCCGCGCCAGGTCTCGCCGCCACAGCGCCGTGAGACAGATGCCCACGGTGAGCAGCACGAGCAGGCCGCCGCCCTTGAGCACACCCACGACGTAGATGCCGTAACGGCGCGCGCTCGGATCATAGCGAAAGCACGTGAGCAGCACGCGCTCGACGAGGCCGCCGATCTTGCCCTGGCCCGCCTCGGTGAGCGCGAGGCGGACGTCGAACGGCCGGAAGTCGACGCCGTAGATGTAGCGAGCGAAGCGGCCCTCGGGCGTGAGCACGACGGCGCCGGCAGCGTGCGCATACTGCCGGCTCGTGGGATCGTAGACGAAGCGGAAGCCCATCGCGTCCGCGAGCGTGCGCACGCTTCCCGACGTGCCGACGAGAAAGGGCCAGCCCGCCGCCGCCTCGGGGTGGCCGAGCGCCTCGAGCACGTGCCCCTGCTTGAGCCGCGCCGCGGCCGGCGTGTCCTCGGGATCGATGCTCACCGTGACGAGATCGACCTCCTTGCCGGGCGTGTAGCCGACCTGGGCCAGCGCGCGCGCGAGCCCGCGCAGCACGAGATCGCACAGCATCGGGCAGCGGTAATAGGCGAGGACGAGCACGACGGGCCGGCCGTGGTGCAGCCGAT
>DASZUD010000181.1:0-8112 GCA_035548155.1 Polyangia bacterium | reverse complement strand
TGCCGGCCGCGCCCGTCGTGCCGGCCGCGCCGGTGGTGCCGGCTGCGCCCGATCCGGCCGCGCCCGTCGATCCACCGGTGCCGGTCGTGCCTGCCGCGCCTGTCGATCCACCGGTGCCCGCGGCGCCGGTCGTGCCGGCCGCGCCCGTGGTCCCGCCCGCGCCGCTGGCGTCCGCCGTCGCGCCCGCGTCCGTACCGCCGTCCGGCAGCGACACGGCGGTGGTCGCGACGCCCGTCGCGCCCCAGAACACCAGATACCCGCTCGCGCCGCGCTCGACCTGCACGCTGGCCAGCGTCTTCGCCATCGGGGTCGTTTCGACGCCGAAGATGTTGTGGTGGCTCGCCTCGTTGATGGTCGCCGTCTTGGTCCACTTCGCGAGGTTGGGCGCCAGCACGAACACCGCGGGATCCGTCGGGTCGTTGTAATAGTCGGGGATCATCGCGTTCACGAACTGCGTCGTCGCGTCCGCGTAAGTCAGCGTGAGCTTGACCATCGTTCCGCCCGCGGCCGCATGGAAGAAGACGTAGAGCTTCGAGTACGTCGCCGACGGAACCGGGAACGAGAACGCGCCGCCCGTGGGCTTGACCATGTGGGTCTGCGGCGACGCCGGGTCGGCGTCGTTCGAGTAGTGGAGCCGAACGTCGGGGTGCTTCGCGTTGGCCGCGAACAAGCCGTCGTCGGGCAGCGAGTTGCCGACCTCGGCCGCGTTCTTCATCATGGCGACGGCCTTCGTCGCGAAGCCGTTCTGCAGGTTCGCGGGCCCGTCTCCGATGTTCGTGCCGCCGCCGTCGATCGTCTGCGTGAAGGGGACGATGTTGCCGCCGGTCAGCGTGATGACGCAGCGGGCGTCCAGCACGCCCGTCATCGGGATCTGGACCACCGTGTCGGCGGCGCGCGCCGGGCCCGCGCCCAGCGCGAGGAAGAAGGTCGTCACGATCGTCGCGGCAGTGGCGAGGCGGGGGCAGGGCTTCATCAGGTCCTCCGGGGGCCGGATTGTATCCGCTTTCTGGAGTGGGGCGCCCGCGGCGTTTCATTCGCCGGCCGCCCCCTCGACCTCGCGGGGTCGTCTTCTGCCCGTGTCAGGCGCGCGCCGCGCGGTGGGGGCCGCGCCGGCGATCGACCGGCGCGGTGGGCGCCCCGGTGCGCGAGGCGTCGCGCAGGTCGATGAGCCCCAGCAGCAGCCCGACGCAGGGGGCGTCCAGGGGAACGCGCTCTCGGCCCGCCGAGCGTGGACGCTTCGGCGACTTCAACGTGGACATCGGTCCTCCTCGGAGACGAAATGACCGGCTCGACGCGAGCCGGCTCTCCGATACGACGAAGCGACTCGCCGCGGATCGACACGCAACCCGATCTTTTTTGCGGCTCGTGCCATCGGGGAAAAAACCCCAAAGTGAAAACACCCGAGAGACTTCGGGTTGGCAATGGCGAACGAGAGCCGCCCCGTCGAGCGCGCCCGGGCGCGCTGCCGATTGACAAAGGCGCGCACGCAGTCGAGCGTGGGGCTGGAAAGGTCCAGCTCCCGAGCACGACGTGACGACGACGGGAAGGAATTCGACGAGAGGTGAAGGCGCAGGCACGCCCGCGCGCGCGGCGTTCTCTCCCGGTGATTTGGTCGCCGAGCGCTTCCTCGTCGTTCGGCTCGTCGGCGCCGGCGGGCTGGGCGAGGTCTACGAGGTCACGGACCAGGCGCTGGGCGGCCCCGCCGCGCTCAAGGTCCTGAAGCCGAGCGTCTCGACGAACCCCGTGCTGCTCGAACGGTTCCGGCGCGAGATCCAGAACGCGCGCCGCATCACACACCCGAACGTGTGCCGCGTCTTCGATTTGGGCGTCCACCGCGCGGCCGGCCAGCACCGCCTCTTCGTCACGATGGAGCTGCTGGCGGGCGATACGCTCGCGTCGTTCCTCGCGGCGCGGCCCGCGCTGGCGACGGCCGAGGCGCTGCCGCTGCTGGCGCAGCTCGCGGCCGGGCTGCAGGCGGCGCACGACTCGGGCGTCATTCACCGCGACCTCAAGCCCGCGAACGTCATGCTCGTGCCCGCGGAGCCCGCGTCGCACCGCGTGGCCATCACCGACTTCGGGCTGGCCATCAGCACCGATCAGATGGACCTCGGGTTGACGGAGACGTGGGAGCTGCTCGGGACGCCCGAGTACATGGCGCCCGAGCTGACGAAGCGCGGCACCGCGACGCCGGCGACGGACGTTTACGCGCTGGGCCTCATCGCGTACGAGATGCTCACCAAGCAGCTGCCATTCGCGCCCGAGGCCACTCCCATCGCGACGGTGCTCAAGCGCCGCCATCAAAAGCCGCGCCCGCTGCGCGACGTGCTGCCGGGCGTCGATCCCGCCTGGGACGCTGCGGTCGCGCGCTGCCTCGAGCCGGAGCCGACGCGGCGGTTCCAGCGGCCCGCCGACTTCATCACGGCGCTCGAAGAGCCGCCCGAGAAGAATCGCCCGAAGAGCCGCCCGAGGCTGCGCCTGCCGGGTCGTTGACACCCTGGAGACCGCCTTCGATACTCGCGGCCCGTCCAGTCGGAGATTGTGAAGCTTGGCCGCGCCCACCATTCACGGTTCCCATGGCTCTGCCGGCTCGCGTGCGGGCCGTCCGGCGGGAAGCGAAGGCGGCGCGCTGCAGCTCTCGATCATGGGGCCCAGCTTCTTCGGCATGACCCCGCTGCCGGGCAGCGGCGTGCTCACGATTGGCCGCTCCGAGGACGCCGACGTCCGCGTGATCGACGCCAACGCCTCGCGCGTGCACGCGCGGCTGCACGTCGACGGGCCGGGGCGCCTTCACGTCGAGGACCTCGGCACGAAGAACGGGACGTTCCTGCGCGAGGCGCCCATCGCGCCCAACCAGCTGGTTCCGTTCCAGGTCGGCGAGGCCATCCGCATCGGCTTCACGATCATCATGGTGCAGCGGAGGAACGTCGCGCCGCAGGCGCGCCGCTGCCGCACGCACGCGACGTTCGAAGAGCGCCTGCAGGAGGCTTGCGAGGCCAGCGAGAAGACCGGCGCGACCTTCGCGGTCGCGCGCCTCAAGATCGCGCACGGCGACGAGGACGGCCGCGGCGCCGAGGTGCTGGCGGGCGGCCTGCGGCCCGGCGACGTCCTCGCGCAGTACGCCGCCGCTGACTACGAGCTCTTGCTTCCCGACACGACGGCGCTGCGCGCGAGCGCGATCGTTTCCGATCTGCAGCGCCGGCTGGAGGCCGCCGCGCTGCCCGCGCAGGCGGCGATCGCCTATTTCCCAGCAGACGCGCGCACGCCCGACGGACTCATCGAGCGCGCGAACGGCGGCCTCTCGGGCCTCGACCTCGAGGCGGACGACGCGCCCGTCGTCCGCTCCGAGGTCACGCGCAAGCTCTACAAGCTGGCGGGGCGCGCGGCGGTGGGCGAGGGCAGCGACGGGCTCATCGGGGTCCTCGTGCTCGGGGAATCGGGCGTGGGCAAGGACGTGCTGGCGCACTGGATCCACGCGAAGTCCCCGCGCGCGGAGAGACCATTCGTCTCGGTCAACTGCGGCGCGTTCACGGAGACGCTGCTCAACAGCGAGCTCTTCGGTCACGAGCGCGGCGCGTTCACCGACGCGAAGACGGCGAAGGCCGGCATCCTCGAGTCGGCCGCGGGCGGCACCGTGTTCCTCGACGAGATCGGCGACATGCCGCTGCACCTGCAGGTGCGGCTGCTGCACGCGATCCAGAACCGCAAGATTACGCGCGTGGGCGACGCGGCCCGCGCGCGGCCCATCGACGTGCGCTTCATCGCGGCGACCAACCGCGATCTGTCGGCGATGGTCGCGAGCGGCCTGTTCCGAGAGGACCTCTATTACCGCTTGAACCAGATCACGCTCACGATCCCGCCGCTGCGCGAGCGCCGCGACGAGATCGAGCCGCTGGTGCGGCGCTTCCTCGCGCGGGCGGCCAGCGGCGCGCGCGCGGCCAGGCGGCGCGCGCCGCGCCTTTCCGCCGAGGCGCTGGACGTGCTGCGCTCCTACTGGTGGCCAGGGAACGTCCGCGAGCTCCGCAACATGATCGACCGGGCGCTCGTGCTGTGCGAAGGCTCCGAGATCCGCGCCGAGCACCTCGACCTCGAGAAGATCCGGACGACGCGCATGACACCCGCGGCGCCGCCGACCGAGCCGGCATCGCCGGAGCTGGGCGTCGCGCCCGCGGGGCTCGCGCCCGCGGAGCTGGACGAGCGGTCGCGGATCATCGCGGCGCTCGCGGCGTGCTCCTACAACCAGAAGCTGGCCGCGGCGCGTCTCGAGATCTCGCGCGGGACGCTGTTTTCGCGCATGAAGCGCTACGGCATTCCGGGCCCCCGCGCGGCCACGACGCGCTCGGTCGCTTGAATCGAGCGCGGGAGGCGAGGGGTGAGGAGACGTCTCATGGAGGCGGCCTCCTCCTCGATTCCGAGAGGAGGCTCCTATCGTTACACTGAAAGGAGAGGCCCTCGTCTCCGGTGGTGCCGAGCCTCAGCCGACGCCTCTGCGATTGTGCTGAACACTCATGCCCCCTGCTTTTACGGTGGTCCTCACCTTCACCGAGGAGGCTCTCCTGCTGTCCTGCACGCGCGTGCCGTGGGTCTTTGTCTTGCCTGCGGATTTCGTCTTCATGTCCTCTCTCCTTGCTGGTTCGTTTCGGTGGAAGCGGGCGCGAGTAACCGCCGGCCTTGAAGCAAGATGCCACACTTCGATTGTCGCGTTGTTTCACGTTCAAACGCTCAGGTCGTGAAGGCGGTGGTCGCGGCGTAGCTGCCATCGGTTCTGGGGCGTCAAGGCTGGAGGGAGCCGCCAGTAATAGATTGCGGTTGCTCTGCGTCTGCATGTGGGAGAAAACCCCACCCGAGGTCGCGTCGTGGAGAGCAGGGGCACCGTCGGGAGCACCGAGGGCGGAAGCGTGGACGGCGGGGGAGCCGTGGAGTCGTTGGCGCGCGGCGAAGCGCTGGGCCGCTACATCGTCATCGAGCGCCTCGGCGCCGGAGCGATGGGCGTGGTCTACGCGGCTTACGATCCCGAGCTGGACCGCAAGGTCGCCATCAAGATCCTGCGGAGCCAGGAGGGGGGCGGCGAAACGCGTGAGATCCGCCGCCGCGCACGCCTCGAGCGCGAGGCGAAGGCCATCGCGAAGCTCGCGCACCCGCACGTCGTGAGCATCTTCGACGTCGGCGTGGACAAAGGCCGCGTCTTCCTCGCCATGGAGTACCTCGGGGGCGGCACGCTGCGCGCGTGGCTCGGCGAGAAGAAGCGCCCGTGGCGCGAGGTCGTGAAGATGTTCGTCGCCGTCGGCCGCGGCCTCGCGGCCGCGCACGCCGAGGGCCTGGTCCACCGCGACTTCAAGCCCGACAACGTCCTGGTGGATCGCGCGTGCACGCCGAAGGTCGTCGACTTCGGCCTGGCGCGGCCCTCTTCGGGCTCGTCAGGCGGCGACGGGGAGTCGACCGACGGGCTGCTCGCGTCGTCGGAGAGCGCGCCTGCCTCGCTCACGCAGACGGGCACGCTCGCGGGCACGCCGGCGTACATGGCGCCCGAGCAGTTCATGAGCCGAGAGGCGGACAGCCGCTCGGATCAGTTCGCGTTCTGCGTCGCGCTCTACGAGGCGCTGTACGGGCAGCGGCCGTTCGCGGGCGACACGGTCTTCGATCTCGCCGAGTCCATCCTCCACGAGCGCGTCGACGCGACGCCCAAGAGCGCGAACGTCCCCGGCTGGATCCGCCGCAGCCTGCTTCGCGGCCTGCGCGCCGATCGCGAGCAGCGCTGGAAGAAGCTGGAGGATCTGCTGGCGGCGCTGGAGGCGGATCCCGTGGCGCGCGCGCGCCGCGTCGTCGCGGCGTCGCTGGTCACCGTCGCCGTCGTGGGCACGATCGCGGGTCTGTACCGCCGGTCCGAACACCGCCGCCTCGAGTTCGAGGGCCGCGTCGTAAGCAAGCTCAGCGAGGGGCGCCAGGCGATGGCGGAGGCGGGCGTGATCAAGGAAAGCCTCGTCGCGGCTCGTGCGCGCGCGTTCGGCGCGTTCGACGGCAATCGACGGGACGAAGGCGAGGCTATTTGGTCAGAGGTCCGCCGCGATGCCGCGACGCTCGAAGGGACGCTGAAACAAGCGCAAACGGGGCTCGAGGCAGCGCTCGCGCTCGACCCGAATAACGAGCGCGCGCGGGACGTGCTGGGTGATGCGTTGTTCGAGCGGGCGTGGCTCGCGGAGCTCGAGCTGAGACGGGGGGATCTCTCGCACCTGCTCGAGCAGATGGCGCGCGTCGACCCTAGCGGGACCCTGCACTCTCGCTGGACGCGACCGGGGAAGGTGGTCGTCCGAACGACGCCTCCTGGAGCTCGCGTCGTCATCGAGCGCTACGATTTGCCGAACGACGAGCGAGGCGACTCGTTGGTCGCCGTGCCCATCGGCGCGCCGTCGCTGAGCCCCGCGGGAGAACTCGCGCTGGCCCCCGGCTCGTACCGCGCGACGGCCACGAAGGACGGGTACACCGAGACGCGCTACCCGTTCGTGGTCCGCCGCGGTGAGCCCGTTCACATCGACCTGCGGCTCCTGCCGGCGGGCGAGGTCCCTCCCGACTTCGTGTACGTCCCGGCTGGCCCGTTCTCGAATGGCGATGTAGACGACGACTTCCGTCTTGGCTTCTCGAACGCGGCGCCGCTGCACGAACGCACGACGGGCGCCTTCCTGATGAAGGTGCACGAGACCACTTTCGGCGAGTGGCTGGCCTTCCTGCGCGATCTCCCGTCGGCGGAGCGCAAGACGCGCATTCCCGCAAGCTTTGCCCCGCAAGGCAGTGTCGTCGTTCGTGGGTCCGTCGAAGCCGGGTGGACGCTGGAGCTCAGCATCTCCGGCCCACGCATAACCGCGCGCGAGAAGATGCCCATCGTCTACTCCACTCGTAAAGTGCGCGCTTCCCAGGACTGGCTGCGAATGCCGGTGCTGGCGGTTTCCCCGAAGGATACCCAGGCGTATTTCGATTGGTTGTCACGGACCGGTCGCGTCCCCGGGGCGCGCTTTTGCGACGAACTCGAGTGGGAGCGCGCGGCGCGCGGCGCGGATGACCGACTATATCCTGCGTCGCTCACGCGGCTCGACACCGAGGATGCGAACATCGATCTGACCTACGGGCGCGTTCGCGGTTCGTACGGTCCGGACGAGGTTGGCTCGCACCCGACGGGCCGGAGCCCGTTCGGCATCGAGGACATTGCCGGGAACGCCTGGGAAGTGGTCCGGTCGCGCGACGCCGCTGCGGGATATGTTGCGCGGGGAGGTGGCTACTACCAGGCATCGATGTCGGCACGCGTCAACAACCGCGAGGCCGTCGACCCGGAGACCCGCAGCTACATCGTGGGCGTACGAGTTTGTGCTGCCGTGAACTAAGACTCGGGTGTCTTGGCGTCATGGGTTTCTACGGTCTCGGAGCATCGAGGGCCTTGTTGGGGGAGAACTTGTCGTGAAGCCGAAACAGAAGCGCTGGATCGTTCCTTTTCTGATTTCCCCGCTCTTGCTTTGGGCCTCCGACTCGTTCTCGGGGATGAACATCCAGGGGATGAACATCCAGGGGATGCCGATGTTCGGCATCGATCGCGTGCGCGGCATGGCCGGCTCGCTCGAGTATGCCGGGCTCGCCTTCTCCGACGGACAAACGTCCTCGATCCTGCAGGGTGTTCAGACGAACGCCGCCATCAACTACGTCCAGGTCGCGCCCCCGCTTCCCCGGCTCCAGGCCGGGCCGGCCGCCGCGGGGCCGGGGAGCTTCATCTACGTCGACAGCCTCAACGGGTCGCACACGGCACGGGATCTCACGAACTCGTTCTGGAATTTGATCGTCAGCGATTCGACGGGGCAGGGGGCGATTCCCCTCTACATCAGCGAGGTCGCCAAGGACACGACGACCAATCTGTCGAACGCTCCTTTGAACGACGACGTCTATCTCTACACCGTCTATTACCGGCATCCGGCGACGCAGCAGTGGCTGTCTCTCTGCCCGGTCGACGAGAAGACGGGCAAGGCGTCGGCGATGGCGATCCCGCTCAACCCGTCCGACTGGTCGAGCACGCCGTCGCGCCAGAAGTTCACGTTCGCGTGCACGGCGAGTGGCGTCGGCTCGAAGTGCGCGCGC
>DASZUD010000180.1:0-9375 GCA_035548155.1 Polyangia bacterium | reverse complement strand
GGATCGATCCGCGTGCTCGGCGAGATCGACGAGCCGCCCCGGGACGCCCAGCACCGTCGCGCCGGGCGGCACGTCGATCGGGACCACGCTGTTCGCGCAGACGAGCGCGCCCGCCCCGATGGTGACGGCGCCCGTGATGCACGCGCGCGGGCCGATCTCGACGCCACGCTCGATCGTCGGCTTGGCGTCCACGGCGTCGCGGCGCATGACGCCCAGGATCGCCGAGTGCCGGATGACGACGTCGTCGCCGATGGCGCGCGCGCCGATCACGACCGCGCCGTGGTGCTCGATGCGCACGCGCCGGCCCAGCTTCGTGTCGTACGGCAGATCGATGCCGAACCCGAGCCGCACGGCGTGGAAGGCCGCGCGGTAGAGCGCCGTGAGCGGCGCGCGCAGCGGGGGGCGCACGCCCATGCGCCAGTTGCCGAAGCGGTGAACGGCCACGGCCCAGAAGCCCGGCGTGGGCCCGCCGTGGCTGCTCAGGTCCTCGGCGATCAGCGCGAACCAGCCGATGCCGGCCGGGTTCTCGTCGCGTGACCCGCGCGGCGGCGGCGCGGCCTCGGACGCCGCGGCGGAGGGAACAGGCGCGGCCGTCACGTCGCCCGCCGCCTGGGCAAGAGGCGCGCCGGCACGCCCAGCGCGACGGCGCCAGGAGGAACGTCGCCCAGCACGAGCGAGTTCGCGCCCACGAAGGCGCGCGCGCCCACGTGCACGTCTCCCAGGACGGACGCGCCCGCGCCGATGTCGACGCCCGCGCCGATCACGGGCCAGCGCGCGGGCTCGTCGGGAGCACCCGGGACGGGGCCGAGCGTCGTGTTGGGCCGCACGTGCACGTCGTCGCCGATGGCCCGCGCGGCGAGGCGGACGCAGCCGTGGTGCCAGATGCGCACGCGCCGGCCCAGCTCCACCTCGGGCGGCAATTGAACGCCGAAGATCCAATCGGCGGTCACCCGGACCAGCGCCGCCGCGGCCCGCACGAACGGACGCAACGCCGGCGGGCCCGAACGCTCGCTCGCCACGCGCACGCGGTGCGCCGCCGTGACCCAGAGCCCGACCTCGCCGATGTCGTGGCCGTACGTGCAGACGTCCTCGACCAGCGTCTCCCACAGCGTGGGCGGCGTCGCGCTCTGCCCCAGGTCGCTCATTCGACGGCCGCGCGCGAAGGCACGCCCACGACAGTCGCCCCGGGGGCGACGTCGCGCAGCACGACCGAGTTGGAGAGAATGCGCGCGCCTCGGCCGACGACCACGGGGCCCAGCACCGCCACGCCCGAGCCCAGCGCGGCGCCCGCCTCGATCGTCGGCAGCGCGTCCGGAGCTTCTTCCGCACCTCCCTGCTGCGCGCGCAGCGGGCCCAGCGTCGTGTCGTGCTTGATCGACACGTCGGCGCCGATGGCGCGCGCGTTCAGCAGCATCCCGCCGCCGCCGTGGTGCAGCCGCACGCGCCGGCCCAGCTCCACGGAGGCCGGCAGCTTGATGCGCCACACCCAGTCGACCCCGAGGGCCAGCGCATCGGCACCGAGCTCCAGCGCGCGGCGGATCGGCCCTGGCTTCGCGCCCCGCGCGCGCGCTTGCAGCCGGTGCGCCGCCACCGCCCAGAAGCCGGGGTCCAGCGGATCACCCCCGCTGGTCTCGAAGTCCTCGGCCAGGAGCTCGAACAGCGCGAGCGCCGACGGCGCCTCGTCGTCCGCGCTGGGCGCGCCCACGGCGCGGCGCGCGACGCGCCCCCCGCGCAGGAGCTCGCGCGCGGACGCCCGCAGGAAGTCGCGCAGCAGGTGCGACCGCAGCGGCTCCGGCTGCCGCAGCGCCGCGCGCTTCGCCAGGTAGATGAGGTAGCCCAGCACGAACGCCGCGTCGGCCGCCGCCGTGTACGCGGCCGAGTGATGCTTGAGGAAGTAGCGGTGCCGTGAGTCGAACCAGTAGTCGGGTAGTCGGCGCGTGCGCTCGCCGAGCCCCGTCGACACGGAGCCGACGTGCGAGATCGGCGCGTCGGCGACGAAGGAGGCCCGCCAGCCTGCGTCGCGCAAGCGGCGCGCGAAATCCACCTCCTCGAAGTAGAGGAAGAAGCCCTCGTCGAAGTAGAGGCCGTCCTCGAAGACGGCGCGCCGGATGAACATGCTCGTCCCCGGCAGCCAATCGACGAGTTCGTCGGCCGCCGGCACGGGCATGGCGACGATGTGCTCGCGCAGGAGGCGCGAGACGACGCTGAACGCCGCCCGCTCCTCGAGCTCGGAGAGGATGCTCGGGAACCGAAACGCCGCGCCCTGCGTGACGCCGTCCGGCCCACGCACGCGGCTGCCCGCGAGGCCCACCTCGGGGCGCGCCTCCATGAACGCGAGCAGTCGCGCGAGCGAGCCCGGCTCGGGAGTCGCGTCCGTGTTGATGACGTAGACGTAGTCGGGAGGCGTGGCCGTCGACAGCGCGTGGCGAACGGCGAAGTTGATGCCGTAGCCGTAGCCGCCGTTCAGCGGCGCGGCCAGCACGGCGACGCGGGCGCCCCACCCGTGCGCCTCGGCGGCCGCCGACAGGCGCTCGTACGATCCGTCCTGCGAGTCGTTGTCGACGACGTAGACCCGATGCGGGCCGAGAGGCTCGAGCTCGGCGAGCAGCGCCCTCACCGCCTGGATGGTCATCTCGGCGGTGCGGTAGTTCACGAACACGGCGGCGATCTTCACGCCGACAACGGTTAGACCGAACGACGATCAGTCAAGCGGCGCTCGTCTCGCACATCTCACCCCGCTCGGGAGCACCCCGACGGGACGCGTCCGACCTGCGCTGGCCGCCGCCGGCAGCGTCGTCGGACGCCGCGTCGCTCGGCGACACATCGCCGGCCCCGCGCGAGCAGCGCGTACGCGAAGTCCGTCGCGGGCACCGTCGCGACGGGCCCAGGCTTCTTCGCGGCGCCGGAGGGGCGTCCCGCGGGCGCGGCCGTCGGTGGCGCCGTCTCCGGAGAGGGCCCAGCCTTCGGCGAGCGCGACGTCGATGTCCCCGCGCGCCTGCTCCGCCCGCACGCGCCGCCGAAGTGGAGGCCGATCTCCCCCTGGAGATCGTGGTCGGCACCGACGGGCGCGTGGGCTCTGCGCGCCCGCTCGCGCACGCCGGATACGGACTCGACGAGGCGGCCCTGCGCGCCCTGCTCCACTACCGCTTCTCTCCCGCGATGCGCGGCGGCCGCGCCGTCCCGGGGCGCATGCGCTGGGTCGTTCAATTCCGCCTCGAGTAGCCCTTCGCCGACGAAGTCTTCGGCATCGTGCCGACGCCGTTCGACTGGCGATGCTGCAATGGCTCCGCCGGGCTGCCCGCGCTGAGCGCCTCGCGCCGAGGCGGCTATTCCAGCTGCAGGCCGCAGTCGGCGCAGGCGCCTTCGACGAGCGCAAGGGCCGTCCCGCACGCCGGGCAGGCCTCGTCGCCGGCCGCGATCGCTGGATGGTCGTCGTCCGCCGTGCCTTCGCGCAGCGCCATCTCGCGCCACCGATTCTGCATGAGCCGCGCGACGCGCGCGACGTCTTCGGGCCGTGAGAGGAGCTGCAGCTTCGGCGCGCAGCCGCAGCCGCCACCCTTGCCGCAGCACGCGTCCTCGCGCCCGAGCAGGACCGGGATGTCGGCCTCGAGGCACGCCTCCCGGATCTCTTTGATGTCCGGCAGCGGCGCCTGCAGGCAGGCAACGAGGTCGGCGTCGGCCAGGGCGAGATCGGCGTCTTCGGCGTTCACCCCCCGAATCATATCAGCGGCGACCGCTGCCCGTGCGCAACACGATGGTGACGCTACCTGCCGGGCGCGCGGAACAGCAGGGGCGCCGTCTCGTGGAGGTACTCGCGCCACAGCGACCAGTTGTGGACACCGTCGGTCGCGTGGAAGGTCGCCTTGACGCCGTGGTCGGCCAGCAACTTCGCGAGCGCCTCGTTCTCGGCGTAGAGCGAGTCCTGGCGGCCGCAGCCCATCCAGAGAAGCCCGAGCTGCGCGTTCAGGCGATCGGCGTGCGAGAGCGCGGGCAAGAGGCGCTTCTCGATGTCCGCCTGCGGCCCGCCCGTGCTGTACGCGGCAATCTGGCTGAACACCTCCGGGTGGTTCAGGCCCGTCGTCAGCGTCGCCGCGCCGCCCTGCGAGAGCCCGAACAGCGCGCGGTGCGCGCGGTCGCCCGTCACGCGGTACTTGCTCTCCACCAGAGGGATCACGTCGCCGATCAGGTACTTCTCGAGCGCGTCGTTGCTCTCCGCCGAAGGCGTGTCGAACGGCAGCGCGTGCAGCCACGGCATGACGACGATCATCGGCACGGCGCGCTTCTCGGCGATGAGGTTGTCCATGACGAAGTTCACGAGGCCCGCCTGCGTCCAATCGGCCGCCGTGCCGTTGCGGCCGTGCAGCAGGTAGAGCACGGGGTACTTGCGTTTCTGCTTGGCGTACCCGGGCGGCAGGTAGATCCAAAGCTGGCGCAGCTGGCCGAGCACGGCCGACCGGTGCCAGTTGATCTCGACGGTGCCGTGCGGGACGTCCTGCGCGTCCCAGAAGCCGGGCGCGTCACCGGGCACGACGACGATGCTGCCCGGCGAGCGCGCGCGCAGCTTGACCGCCGCGTTCGACGGATCGGGCATGGCGACGCCGTCGACGTTGAAAGAGTAGATGAACAGGCCCGGCGCGAGCGGCCCCAGCGTCAGCGTCCAGACGCCCTTGTCGTCCTTCCGGAGCTTCGGCTTGTCGCCCGCGATCCAATCGGCGTTCAACGTCACCTCGGCCGCGTGCGGCGCGACCAGACGGAAGGTCACCCTGCGATCTGCCTGCACCTCGGGCGAGACGCAGGCCGTGGCCAGCTGCGCGCCCGCGGGCGCCTCGGCGCGCGCGGCGCGCGGCGGCAGCAGCATCGACGCGCACGCCAGCAGCGCGGCGGCGCGGACGACGTTCGGGAAGAAGGTCTCCATGGGTGCGGAGACTCTACCCGCGTTCACCCGCCGTCAGCGAGCCGCTTGCGGGTTGTTGGCGGCGTAGTACGTGGCGTAGTCGAGCCGCGGCAGGAGGTGACCGTCGCGCATCAAGTAAACGACCGCCTGGCGGTGCGACTCCGGCTCGCCCGGGTACGCGTACGAAGCGTTCGCCAGCTCGGGAACCTGCGCCGTCACGGCGCGCAGCTCCCCGTTGCGGTCCGCGCCGTCCGCGGTCTCCACCTCGACGCGGCAGACGTGCGTGCGGCACTCGACGCCGATGAGGCGCGTGTGCCCGGCCTCGGGTGGGTACGCCTCGCGCAGCTTGCGCTCGATCGGCGCCGCCCAGGCCTCGTTGCGCGGCTCGCGCGCCAGCGCGTCGTCATAGTTCTTCGCGCGTGCGGCCAGCCACGACGCCTCCTCTTGCGGCGACGGCCTCGGGATGGGTGCGGCCGCCGGCTCGCTCTCCGCGGCCGGCACCTCGGGTGCAGCCGCCGATGGCGGCGCCGGGTGCGACGCCGCCATCGCCTGCGCGGCCAGTCGCGCGAGCTCGGCCCGCGGCGCCGGCAGCGCGCTTTCCGGCGCGGGAACCGGCGCGGGCGCAGCTCCCCGGCGCCCGGCGAAGTAGCCAGCACCGACGAGCAGCAGCGCCGCCGCGACGATCTTCACCGGGCGCATGGGGTCAGCGCTCCTCGATCTCGTACTGGTAGATGAAGGCCCCCTTCACCATGTCGCACGCGACGTTGTAGACGCGGTTGACGTCGGCCTTCGTCGAGTCGAACGAGAGGCTCAGCGTCTGATTGCCGGGGTTCGTCGTGAACCCGTTGCGCGAGTCGAGGACCAGGCCGGTCGTGCCGTAGGACAGCACCCAGCAGCCCGTGCTCTGCGTGGCGCCCGACGGCTGATAGACCAGCACGTCGGCGCGGCTCAGCGCGTGCGAGTTGGCCTCGTTGTCCGTCACGACGGGGCACGCCAGCGACATGTTCTGCGTCGTCGGCGAGATCGAACCGTCCCAAAAGCGCGTCACGGGAACCGAGTAGAAGTACGACGAGACGCAGTGCGCGCCGGGATAGACCTTGCCGTCGGCCGCGCGCGCGGCGCGTGTCCCCGCGACGGCAGCGACCAGCGCGACGACCTGAACGGAGAGACGTTTCGCTTTCATGGATCAGTTCTCCTGCACGCGATAGCTGAGGATCTTCGGATCACCGCTGCCCGCCGAACACATGATCTGGTACCGGCCCCACGACGAGCTCTTGGCGAGATCCAGGTCGACGCGCTGGATGTCGTACTCGTCGCCGGGCGTCACCGACGCCGACTTCGAGTCGTAGAGAGTCCCGTACGATCCGAGCGCGTAGAAATCGCAATTCACGTTGGGGTTGCTCGGGAACGGGCGCCCGATCGCGATCTGCGCCAGGGCCGTCGCCGAAGTGTTCCCCATGTGATCCGAGATCACGGGGCAGGCCACCGAGAGCCTCGACGAGTTGTGGATGGTCCACTGGAGCCGCTGGTCGTCGTGATAGAAGGCGGCCCCCGCCGGCACCGGCGTCACCTGCTCCTTGCACGTCGTGTTCGGGTAGATCTTGTGTGAAGCGTCGGCGTTCCCGGCCTCGCGCACGGTGTAGCGCTGGATCGTGCCGACCGTCCCCGCGGTCTGGCTGAACTGGCAGTAGAGCTGGTACGCGTACCAGGTGTTCGTGGACCAGGGCGCCGCCAGCCCGCTGGCGACGTTCGTGAAGGTGATCGTCTTGTTCGAGCCCGTCACGGTCTGCGGCGCCGTCGTGTAGTCGTCGGTCTTGAGGTCGAGGTCGAAGCGCTTGATCGCGCACAGCACCGACCCGTTCGCGGGCGTCGTGACCGTGACCGAGACGGACTCGAGCGTCGGGTTGTTGGTGACCGTCTTGATGATCGGGCAGTAGTAGACGGAGTTCGTCGTCGCCTGCGTGTTCATGAAGCTGCCTTGGATCCAGGTGCTGTTGTCGCCCGCGACCGGCGGCACGGTCTGGACGCACCAAGTCCCTGGATAAATCTTCGTATCGGCCGCGCGCGCCGGGGCGCCCGCCAGCAACAGGGCGGCCGCGATCGCCGCGGAGAGAGTGAAGGTTCTCATCGAGGGCTTCTCCTTTGCCCCCCAACAACACATGACCCAGCAAACCGGGCAAACGAGCGCGCCTTGCCCGCGCACGCCGCTCGGGGGTTTTGGGCATCGAGCCGAAATCCCTCAACAAGGAGCTCCCCATGCTCGAACGTCCCCAACCCGGATTCACGAATTCGCGCCGTTTGCTGGCCGTCGCGTCAATTGCAGGCGCGCTGCTCGGCTGCGGCGCCGAAGGCACCAGCGATCTCGACCTCTCGGCTGCGCACGAGCCAATCATCGGCGGCTCGACCATCTCCGCCGCGACCCAACGCGCGCAGGGCCTGGTCGATCTGCCCGGCTGCTCGGGCGCCATCGTCTCGTCCGACTGGATCATCACCGCCGGCCACTGCGTCGACCCCGCGGCGCCCGGCAACGTCGTCGCGCAGGCCAGGCGCGCCGACGGCGGCATGGATCAGCGCACGGGCGTCACGGTCATCCGCGCCGGCCTGTGGGACATCGCGATGGTGAAGTTGGGGGCGGGCCCCTCGACGTGGCCGTCGGTCACGCGCTCGCTGTCGGGCACCGCGCCGTCCAGCCTCATCGGGCAGACGATGACGTGCTACGGCCGCGGCAACAGCGCCTACGCTCAGCCCTCGGGCACCACCGGCTTCGGCACCTGGCGCGTGCTCACCCGCACCATCACCGGCTACGACTCCGCGAGCGACTTCATCGTCGCGGCGGGCACGCCGCAGAACACCGAGGTCGTCGCGCCCGGCGACTCGGGCGGCCCCTGCTTCGTGGGCAACGCGCTCGTGGGCACGGTCAAGGGCGGGGACTTCTCCTGCACGACCGGCACCCCCGACCAGGAGATCTGCAAGGACACCATCACCGCGATCCGGTCGAGCTGGATCGCCGGGGTCCAGCCGCAGGTCGACTACCTCGATCAGGCGATGCTGCGCGCGAACGCGTCGTTCGGGATCCTCACGCCCGCGAACGGCTGGACGTGGTCGCCGTACAACACGAACTACGCCGGCTACACGAAGGCGCACAACACGGTGTTCCTGCGCGGCGCTCTCGTGAACCCCAGCACGTCGGCCTCGTCGACGCTGTTCACGCTGCCCGCCGGGTACGCCCCGTCCGCGAACGTCTACGTCCCCACGAACCTGCTCGGCGCCGCCAAGGGGCGCCTCGTCATCGACACGAGCGGCAACGTGCGCGTCGAGGCCGCGGCGTCCTACTCAGACGCCACGCAGTTCACGTCGCTCGACGGCGTCTCGTTCGAGCTGCTCACGACGGGCCACACGAAGCTCACGCTGCAGAACGGCTGGGGCAACACGATCTACGGCACGCGTCCGGTCGCCGTGGCCGACGACGGCACCAGCGTCCGCTTCGAGGGCGCCATGTCGGGCTCGTCCAGCGCCGGCTCGTCGCCCTTCGTGATGCCGGCGGGCTTCCGCCCCAGCTCGACGGTCTACCTGCCCGTCGACATGTGCGGCGCCCGCAAGGGCCGCCTGGTCATCGACACGGCCGGCAACGTCTCGCTGTACGCCGAGGGCGCGTGGTCCGACGCGACGTGCTTCACGTCGCTCGAGGGCGTCTCGTTCCCGAAGACCGCGTCGGGCTTCACGGCGCTGCAGGGGATCAACGGCTGGGCCACCTCGCCGTACTCGACGCGCGCGCCGGCCGTGCGCAACGTCGGCGGCATCATCACGTTCGAGGGCGCCATCAGCTCGTCGGGCACCTCGACGCAGGCGTTCGTGCTGCCGCCACAGTTCCGCCCGTCGACGAGCGTGTGGGTGGAGACCGACATGTGCGGCGCCACGAAGGGCCGCATCGTGATCGAGCCGACCGGCGAGATCTACGTGAACCCGAACGGCCCCTTCAGCAACGCCAGCTGCTTCACGTCGCTCGAAGGCGTGCAGTTCGGCATCTAGCGGTCGTCTCATAGCGGCGGCCCCGGGGCGCGGATTCCGTGAGGTCCTCGCCCCGGGACCTTACGGTCCGCGTCACGGATCTGACGCCAAGCGCGCTATTGGGCCTGCCTGGACGTTTTTCTCAGCGTCTCCTTGCACGGTCATCCCGTCGAAAAGAAGCCACTCTCCGATGTCTCGACGGCCTCGGGAAATGGAATACTGGTCGTCGAACCGACGGCAGCGCGACGACGACGATCGCGCGCCCCTCTTCACGACGGGAGTTGTTTTCATGGCGAAGCTCCACAGGTTCCTGGCCCTCGGTCCGTTCTGTTTGTTGTTCGCGTGTACTTCGACGTCCGAAGGGCCTCACGGCAGCGGGAGCGCGGGCTCGGGAGGCGGAGCGGGCACGACGGGCGCCGCGGGCGCGGCCGCCGGCGGCTCGGGCGCGGCCGGCACGACGGGCGCCGCCGGCG
>DASZUD010000179.1:0-21371 GCA_035548155.1 Polyangia bacterium | reverse complement strand
CGGGCACGACCGGCGCAGCCGGCACCACGGGTGCCGCGGGCCCGACCGGCACGGCCGGTACCACGGGCGCGGCCGGCACGACCGGTGCCGCCGGCACCACGGGCGCCGCGGGCACGACCGGTGCCGCCGGTACCACGGGCGCGGCCGGCACGGGCGGCGGCGCGACGCTCAGCTTCGCGACCGACATCTTCCCGATCCTCACGGCGAAGTGCAAAGACTGCCACACGAAGAACGGCGCCGGGCAGCTGCCGATGGCCGACGCGACGGCCACGTACACGCAGCTCCTCGGGACGGCCAACCCGAAGACGGGCGGCGCCGCCAAGACGGACACCGGATGCAAGCTGCTCGACGCGAGCAAGGTTCGCGTCAAGCCGACCGACCCGACGCACAGCTACCTCTACATCAAGATCTCGACGGCCGCGGCGACGCTGACGTCGAACAACTGCGGTCCCGCCATGCCGGAGAACAACGCGAACGGCGGCCTCACCGACGCGGAGAAGACGAAGATCAAGGACTGGATCACGGGCGGCGCGAACCCGTAACGGCGACGCATTCGCTCCTCGAACGGCCCTGTCGCGCGGCGCGCGGCGGGGCCGTTTCCTTTTGAGGCCGCGAGACTAGTCTAGCGCGCGGTCTCGTCGAGCGCGGCCAGCGTGTCGGCGATCAGCTCTTCCGTGTCCTCGATGCCCACGGCGTAGCGCACGAGGTCGTCCGTGATGCCCACGGCCTCGCGCTGCTCGGTCGTCAGCTCGAAGTAGCTCATCAACGCCGGCTGCTCGATCAGCGACTCGACGCCGCCCAGGCTGGGCGCGATGCGCGGGATCTTGCACGCGTCGACGAAGCGCGAGACGTCGTCGAGGCTCCCCTTCACGGCGAAGCTCACGACGCCGCCGAACCCGCTCATGAGGTCGCGCGCGATGGCGTGGTGCGGGTGCGAGGCGAGGCCCGGGTACCACACGCGCCGCACGCGCGGGTGCGCCTCCAGCGCCTTGGCCAGCGCCAGCGCGCTGCGGTTCTGCTGCTCGACGCGCACGGCGAGCGTCTTCATGCCGCGCAAGACCAGGTAAGCGGCGTGCGGGTCCAGGATCGCGCCCGTGACGTCGCGCAGCTCGCGCAGCAGCGAAATCAAGTGAGCCGGCCCGGCGACGAAGCCCGCGAGCACGTCGTTGTGCCCCGACAGGTACTTCGTGCCGCTGTGGGCGACGAGGTCGATGCCGTACTGCCCGGGCCGCAGGTTGACCGGCGTCGCGAACGTCGAGTCGATGAGCGTCTTCACGTTGCGCTCGCCGCAGAGCTTCCCGAGGCGCCGCAGGTCGACGACGTTCTGATACGGGTTCGTGGGCGCCTCGCTGACGACGAGGCGCGTCTCCGGGCGCAACGCCTTCTCGAGCGCGTCGAGGTCGCCGGGCGGGATCAGCGTCGACGCCACCCCAAAGCGATCCAGCACCTTGCTGACGAACTGGCGCGTCCGGCGGTAGCAGTCGTTGAACAGCACGACGTGCGAGCCCGACTTCGTCAGCGCGAGGATCGCCGTGGTCATGGCGGCCATGCCGCTGCTGAACGCCACCGCCTCGTCGGTGCCCTCGAGCGCCGCCACCTTCTGCTCGGCAGCGCGCACCGTCGGGTTGCCGTAGCGCCCGTACTCCTCGCGCGTGACCTTGCCCTCCATGTAGTCCGTGAGGGCGCTCGTGTCGGGAAACGAGTACGTCGCCGTCTGCACGATGGGCTCGGACAGCGCGTGCTGGGGCCGCGTGCGGTCCTCTCCGCCGTGGACGGACAGCGTGGCCGGCGTCTTGCCGTTCTCCTGCTTGTTCTGTCGGTTGCTCATCGGGCGTCTAAGCTCGTATCAAGTTCTCGGGCGACCCGCTACTGCCGCTCGCTAACGCAGGCGGCGGCGCAGGTAGTTGAGCACATCGATCCGGGTGATGAGCCCCAAAAAGCGACCGTTCTCCACGACGATGGCCACCATGCCCTTCTCGAAGACGGGCACGAGGTCGGTCACGGAGGCCGAGGGGCTCACGGTCTCGAGGCGGCTCGTCATGAACTCGCGGACCGGCCGGCGGAAGACCTCCTGGTCATTGTTGAGATCTTGGCTGACGGCGTGCAGCAGATCCCACTCGTCGATGATGCCGGCGATGTGCCGCTCCGAAGGCTCGTCGCGGTCCAGCACGGGCAACTGCGACACGTCGTAGAGCTTCATGCGTGCGTACGCCATCATCAGCGTGTCGTCGGGCTTGACCGCGACGATGGCGCCCGACGCCGAGCGCGAGATGAGGTCGCGCAGATCGCCCTGCTGGGGGCCGCGCAGGAAGCCTTGGTCGCGCATCCAGTAGTCGTTGAACATCTTAGAGAGGTACTTGTTGCCGCTGTCGCAGACGAACGTCACGACGCGCTTGGGTTCCGTCTGGGCGCGGCAGTGCCGCAGCGCCGCCGCGACCAACGTCCCGGACGACGAGCCCGCGAGGATGCCCTCGCCGCGCAGGAGCGCGCGCGCCGTCGTGAGGCTCTCCTCGTCGGAGATCGTGTACGCGTGCTTGACGCGCGAGAGGTCCGCGATCGAGGGCACGAAGTCCTCGCCGATGCCCTCGACCAGCCACGAGCCCGCCTGCCCCACCTTCCCCGTCTTGATGTACTCGGCCAGGATCGAGCCTGCGGGATCGGCCAGCACGATGTCGACGTTCGACGCCGCCCGCGCGAAGTAGCGCGAAAGTCCGGTGATCGTCCCGCCCGAGCCGACGCCGCACACGACGGCGTCGAGGCGACCTTCTGTCTGCCGCCAGATCTCCGGTCCCGTCGTCGTCTCATGGGCCAGCGGGTTGGCCGGGTTCTCGAACTGGTTGACGTAGAAGCCGCCCATCTCGCGCGCGAGGCGCGCCGCCAAGTCCTGGTAGTACTCGGGGTGGCCTTTGCCGACGTCGGAGCGCGTGATGCGCACCTCGGCGCCGAGCGCGCGCAGGTGGAAGATCTTCTCCTGGCTCATCTTGTCGGGGATGACGAGCAGCAGTCGGTAGCCTTTGCGGGCCGCCACCAGCGCCAGCCCGAGCCCCGTGTTGCCGGCCGTCGCCTCGACGATGAGCGCGCCCGGAGAGAGCCGACCGTCGCGCTCGGCGGCCTCGATCATCGCCAGGCCGATGCGGTCCTTGATCGACCCGCCTGGGTTCTGGCTCTCGAGCTTGACGAAGAGCTCGCAGGGCCCCGTGTCGAAGGACTCGAGCTTGACGAGGGGCGTGTTCCCGATGAGCGCCAGCACGCCCGGAAGCTGGCGCGAATCACCCGGTGACGATGGAGAAGTCACCCCTTCATTTTACGGCCAAAAGCGCAGCGTCGAAACTGCCAGACCGGCCCCCGCCGCCTGATTGCGCCCGGGGCCGTCGAAGGGGCAATCGAGCGAAGCCCGCGAGAGGCCTCGAAGACCGGCCGCGGACGCCGCGCGGAATGCATCATTTTTTCGCAGGAGCGGCCCTGCGAAAAATTCGCTCAAGCGGCGCCTTCGTCGATTTGGTAGTGAAATGGGGGTACCGCCGCCGACGGGTCGGCACGTGCCTCCATGACCGAGCGAGCCCCAGCCGACGACCAGGACCGGATCAACCTCCTTTGGTTGCTGCGCCTGCGCTGGGGCGCCGTCGGCGGCCAGGTGCTCACCATCCTGGTCGTTCGCTTTGCGATGCGCCTGGCGCTGCCGCTCGCGCCGCTCCTGGCGATCGTCGCCGTCGAGGCGGCCAGCAACGCGCTCTTCTACGCGCCGCGCGCCGTGCGGCGCTGGACGCTGGGCGCGCTCATGACGCTGGACGTCCTGCTGCTGTCGGGTCTGCTGTTCTTCACGGGAGGCCCGCAGAACCCGTTCAGCTTCCTGTTCCTCGTGCCGATCTCGCTGGCGACGCTGATCCTCCCGGCGGCGTGGACCTGGGCGCTCGTGGCGCTCTCGCTCGCGTCGACCGCGGTGCTGTACGCGTGGAACCAGCCGCTCGACCTCGGCGCATCGCACGCCGAGCACATGGCGCTGCACCTCTACGGGATGTGGGTGGCGTCCGGCGTCTCGGCGGCGTTCATCGTCTACTTCCTGCGCCGCGTTCGCCGCGAGCTCGCGAAGCGCGACGAGGAGCTCGCGGCGTCGCGCGCGCTCGCGGCGCGACGGGAGCGGCTGGCGTCGCTGGCCACGCTGGCCGCGGGCGCCGCGCACGAGCTGTCGACGCCGCTGTCGACGATCGCGGTCGTTGCGAAGGAGCTCGAGCGCGGCCTCGCCCAGATGGGAGGGGGCACGCCGCCCGGGGTGGCCGACGACGTTCGCCTCGTGCGAGCCGAGGTCGAGCGTTGCCGCGCGATCCTGCAGCGCCTCTCCGTGGACGCGGGCGACGTCATGGGAGAGGCGTTCGCGTCCGTGCCGGTTCCCGAGCTGGTGGCGAGCGCGCTCTCGGGCTTCGACGTCGACGCCCCGCCCCCGATCCGCGCCGACCTCGAGCCCGCCGTGCGCGAGCTCCGCGTCGACGTCCCGCCGCGCGCCGTGGCGCAAGCCCTGCAGGGCGTGCTCAAGAACGCGCGCGACGCCTCCCCTCCCGACGCCGCCGTGACGTTCACCGTCGCGCGCGTCGGCGATCGCGTCGAGTTCACGATCCGCGATCAGGGCGCCGGGATGTCGCCGGAGATCCTCGCGCGCGTCGGCGAGCCTTTCTTCACCACCAAGCCCACGGGCCGCGGCATGGGCCTCGGCGTGTTCCTCGCGCGCAGCGTGCTCGAGCGCCTGGGCGGCGCCGTGACGCTCGACAGCGCCGAGCGCCGCGGGACCACGGCCCGCCTCGCCGTGCCGCTGCGCGGGAGGCCCAGCCCGTGAGCGAGCGACGCATCCTGCTCGTCGACGACGACGAGACCTTCCGCTCGCGCCTCGGGCGCGCGCTCGCCGATCGGGGCCTCGAGGTGCTGCCGGCCGACGGGCCAGCCGCGGCGCTCGAGAGCGCCGCGCGCGCGCGGCCGGACTTCGCCGTGGTCGATCTCAAGATGCCCGGTGGCTCGGGCCTGGATCTCGTGCGCGAGCTCGTCGCCCTCTTGCCCAGCCTCCGGGTGGTCGTGCTCACGGGCTACGGGAGCATCGCCTCGGCGGTCGAGAGCATGCACCGGGGCGCGCACCATTACCTCTCGAAGCCCGCCGACGCCGACGAGATCCTCGCGGCGCTCGAGGGCGAGCCGTCGCCCTCGACCCGCCCGGCGCCGACGCCGACGCTCGCGCGCGCCGAGTGGGAGCACATGAGCCGCGTCCTCGGCGACTGCGGCGGGAACGTCTCCGAGGCCGCGCGCCGCCTGGGCATCACCCGGCGCACGCTCCAGCTCAAGCTGAAGAAGAATCCTCCTTCACGGTGAGCGCTCGGCTCCGCGAATTCGACGCGGCCCAGGCCGCGCATCGCTGCGCTGCCACCTCTCCGAGGAGCGCTCGGACGAGCCCAAGACTCGCCACTCGGCCACGTCGGGCTCTTCGCCGGCGCGTCCTCAGCGGCTTTCGGACCGAGCCCTACTTCTGGAAATCCGGTTAGCTCGGCGCCGGCGAGGAGCGCGCGCGCGTGACTGCGGTGCGGATCGTTTTCGGAGCGCCAAAGTCGCGGTGGTGACTGCGGACGCCAACCACTGAAATCCTCGTTGAATTTCGCCGCAGCGGGAAGCGGCGCGGCGTCCGATGTCGGACAACGACGCCAATTGCCGGCCATGTCGCTGGTTGTGCGAACGCTCGTTTGATCAAGCGCATTTTTTATTGATGGTTTCGGCATCGGCCGCGCTCAAAATGTCGTGACCATCTCCCATCGGAGGACACGATGCGCGTGAACGTTTTTGTCAGCGGCCCAGCACTCAAGACCGCGCTCGTGGCTGCGGCGTTTGGCGGCGTGGTGGCGGCGAGCTGCACTTTCAATCCGGGTCCTGCCGGCTCGGCGACGGGCCAGGGCAGCGGCTACGGCGGCAGCGGTCCCCTCGGCGTCGCGAACAGCACCGGCCAGACGGGCGGCAGCACCGCGTCGGGCGCAGGAGGTTCGGGCCAGGGGACGGGCGTGACGCCCAGCCCCGACGGCAAGAACTGCGGCGCCGTGCAGGTCGGCCTCGAGAACGTGCCGCCGGATCTGCTCATCGTGCTCGACAAGTCCGGGTCGATGGCGAATGACGAAATGGACAAGTCGTGCGGCAACGGCTGCATGTCGAAGTGGACGGCGACGACGACCGCGATCGACACGGTCGTCGCCATGACGGAGACGACGATCCGCTGGGGCCTGAAGTACTTCGCGACGGACGGAAGCTGCGGCGTCGCCAACGGCGCGGCCGTGCCCATCGCTCCGAACAACGCGAAGGCGATCTCCGACTCGATCGCGGGCAGCAAGCCGGCCGGCAACACGCCGACGGCAGCGGCCGTGACCTCGGGCGTGAAGTACCTCCAGGGGCTCGCCGATGCGAACCCGAAGTACATCCTGCTCGCCACCGACGGAGAGCCGAACTGCGCCGGCGGCAGCGGCCGGACGTCCGATCGCGCGGGTGCGGTCGCCGCGGTCACCGCGGCTGCGGCGGCGGGTTTCCCCGTCTACGTCGTCGGCGTCGGCAACGTCATGTCGGCGCAGGACACGCTGAACATGCTCGCGACGTCCGGGGGGCGCCCGCAGATGGGCACGCCCTCCTACTACCCCGTCGCCAGCACCGACGAGCTCGTGGCCGTCCTCACGAAGATCGGCGGCCAGATCGCATCGTGCACGTTCGCGCTTCCGTCGGTGCCGCCGGAGCCGGGGAACGTCGGCGTCTACGCCGACGGAGACGTCAACAAGAAGATCGCGCGCGACACGACGCACATGAACGGCTGGGACTACGGCGCGGGCATGCGGTCGATCGAGCTGTTCGGGACGGCCTGCGACAACGTGAAGAACAAGTCCTACAAGAACGTGCAGGCGATCTTCGGCTGTCCCGGGATGATCATCCCGTAGCCGGAGGCGCCGCCGCGCGCCGCGTTCAACGCCGCGTTCGAGGAACGGCCGCGCTTCGGCGCGGCCGTTCCTCTTTTCCTGCGATCGACGATGAAAGTCCCCTCGCGACCGTTCGTCGCAGGGACCTCGTTCGCCTCGACTTGGCGGCCGGATTCCTGTTAACACTCTCCCACGGGTGCGCCACGGCGGCCGCCCACTGGTGCTCGCCTGACCTCAGAGGAGACGCGATGACGAAGTCTTACGGCAAGCTTTCGATGAGCCTGGTTCTGCTCGCGGCGGGTCTCGCGAGCGCATGCAGCAGCGGGTCGGGCGGCGCCTCGGGCGCGGCGGGCACCACCGGCAGCGCGGGAACGACCGGCGCGGCCGGTACCACGGGCGCCGCCGGCACCACCGGCGCGGCCGGTACGGGCGCACTGAAGACGCCGACCGAGCTCGTGAGCGCGCCCAATTGCGGCAACATCCGCCTCGTGCTCTCGAGCGGCTCGATCTACTACACGAACCTCACGGCCGGCACGGTCAGCAGCGTCGCGGTCGCAGGGGGCGCTCCCAAGGTCATCGCGATGGCGCAGAACAAGCCGAACGCGATCGCGGTCGACGCGACGAACGTGTACTGGAGCAACGACACGGATCGCACCGTCATGAAGCAGGCGCTCAGCGGCGGCAACGCCTCGACGCTGGTGCCGGCGCCGGCCGACACGGACGTGAAGAACAAGGTCAACGCGCTGCTGGTCGACGGCACGACGCTGTACGTGGGCCGCGGCCTCGACACCTACAAGATTCCGACGGCGGGCGGCACGCTGACGCACCTCAGCCACTCTGTCGAGGGCGGGATTCCGAGCGCGTTCGCCTTCGACGGCAGCGTCCTCTTCCAGACCGAGGACGATCACAACGCCATCACGAGCGAGAAGAACGACGGCACGCAGACGGCCCCAATCACGGACGGCACCGTCACGCCTCTCTCGCCGACCAGGCTGGCGGTCTCTCAGGCCTCGCTCGTGCACGACGCGATAGCCCTGTCGGGCAACTACGTCGTCTGGGCGGACACGACCGACATCAAGGTGATCAAGAAGGCCCCGGCGTCGGGGGATACGCTGGCGGTCATCGCCCACGACGCGAACTTCAGCCCGCTCACCGGCTTCGTCATCAGCGACGGCAAGATCTACATGGGAGAGAGCTCGGACAACTCCGTCGACGTCGCGCCCCTCTCGGTGACGGCCGCGGAGCCCGTGAACGCCGTCGAGATCGCCATGAACCAGGTGAACCCGGCCCAGTTCGCCGCCGACGCGACGAACATCTACTTCACGACGATCGAGGAAGGCGGCACCGGCGCCTGCAAGATCATGAAGCTCGCGAAGTAGCTCGACGCCGGGAGCAAACAAACGACCGGGCGACCGCGCCTTTTCTCTGCGCGCCCCGGTCTAGTAAATCGAGAGGCCGCCGGTGATTGTGCCGGCAGTCGACGTCCCGCTCGGTAGCCACGCCTCACTCGCGCCGCCGCGCGCGACGAGCGCCATGTGAGAGGTGAGATCGAGCTCGAGCAAGGCACCGGCGCTGGCGATCGGTCCCTTCTCGTAGACGCCCGCGGACCCCGCGGTCGCGATCCCGCCGCCGGCGAAGGCGCCGAGATGCAGCGGGCCCAAGGCGAGCGGCAGCGCCTGGGCCTCGAGGCCGAACGAGAGGCGCGTCATGGTGTCCGTCGGCACGGGGAGCGCGGCGCAGCAAGGGTCCGCGGTGCCGGTTCCGATGCCGAAGTCGAAGACCAGGCCCAGCGTGTGCGTGAAGTACGCGCCGGCCTGAATGTGCGCGCCGAAACCAGAGGCGCGCGTCGCGCCGAGGTTGAACGCCCCAGCGCCCATGTCGAAGCGGAACACGCCGCCCTTTCGATCGAGCGGCGCGTGGTCGAGCCTGTGGAGACCATACCCTTCGTCGTCCATGACGAGCGCCGAGTCTGCGGCCGCGGCCTCAGCGGCCGTGAGCTCACCTAGCGGAACGGCGTGCCCGCCCGCGCCGTCGTTCAGGTAGATGAGCTGCTCCGGTGACATCGCCGCGTGGCCCTCGAACCGCATGCCCTCGCTGGCCGCCAGAGCGACGGTCGCGATGGTCGCGCCCACGATCGCAGCGACGACGAGGACGAGGATCACCTCGCCGCCCTTACCGCTCCCGCCCCCGAGGTTCAGATCGACGCCACCGCCGCCCTTCGGCGCGGGCGTCCCGTGAAAGCCGCCGACGCCGGGCGTCCCGTGAAAACCTCCGCCAGGCGGCGTCCCGTGAAAACCCCCGCCAGGCGGCGTCCCGTGGGAGCTGCCGCCCGCAAAGGCGCTACCGCGAGTGCCCGCGCCGCTGGAGCTCCCCCCGCCTCCCACGTTCACGTTCAACGAGACATCGCCCGAAGGCCCGTACGATTCGGCGGCCTCGTACGGGGACGGGAGGGCCTCCTCGACGGCGTCCGCGCGGCGGTCACCGAGCTCCTGGCTGACGCGCACGCTCTGCCCGCGCACCTCCGGAGCGATCGCCGCGACGCGCATGAGCTCGTCCTTGCGAATCGAGTACTCGTTCGAGAGGCAGCCAGACGTTGCGATGGCGAAGCACGTCAGCGTCAGGACTGCGACGGGGCCGCACGACGCGTGCGACCGGACCGAGGTCACGAGGGGACGAATCAGCGACGGCATCGCCGGCCCCGTTCTTCACGTTCGATGCCAACCCGCGCCGCGCCCGAGGCCGCGGCGATCACGGCCGTGACGAACGTCGCCGCGAAAGGCTCGCGTGACTGTGGTGCCGGCGCCACGCCGGCCTCGGGCCTCAGTGCGCCGAAAGCGACTTCTCGTACGCGGGCTCGAGCTGCCGCTCCGGGACCTTGTTCGCGTACGGGGGCACCGATTCGAGATAAGCGACCAGCGCGTCGAGGTCCTCGTCCGTCAGGCCGGAGACGTGCGGCGTGAACCAGCTCATGGGCATGGCCATCGGCTTTCCGTCGAGGCGCTTGCCGTCGCGGATCGCGGCCTTGATCTGCTCGGCCGAGTACTTGCCGAGGCCGGTCTCGACGTCGGGCGTCAGGTTGCGGAAGTACACCTTCCCGACGCCCGTGAGCTCGTCGGCGTGGTCCGAGCCCGACAGGAAGCCTTTCTCGTCCTTGTCGCGCGGACCCATGCCGCCCATCGAGTGGCACTCCCAGCAGTGCCCGAGGCGCATGACGTACTCGCCGTACTTCAGCTTGTCGCCGCGGTTCGGCTGCGGAACGTCGCGGGCCGGCTTGTGGTGCATGACGCCGCGATTGATCATGAACCGCACGAAGAAGCCGATCTGATTCTCACCCATCGTGCGTGCGTGCCTGATGGGCGGCACCGAGCGCAGGTAGGCGACGATCGACCGCAGGTCCTCGTCGGAGACGTGCTGATACGACGAGAACGGCATCAGCGGGATCAGCATGCGGCCGTCCTTCCCGACGCCGTCGCGGATAGCGCGCATGATCTCGTCGTCACTCCAGCCCCCGAGCCCCGTCTCGACGTCGGGCGTGAGGTTCGGGCTCCAGAGCTTCCACCCCTGCGAGGGGACGGCGAAGACGGAGCCCGCGAGGTACATGTCGGCGCGCTCGCCGCTCACCATCGAGTCGCGCGTCGTGTGGCACGCGCCGCACGACATCGCCTGGTTCACGAGGTAGCTGCCGCGCGCGAGACGCTCGGGCGTCGACTGGACGATCTCGCTCGTCGTGGGGCGGACGTATTTGCCGGAGCAGCCGGCGACCAGGAGAAGGCCCAATGAAAGGACCACGCGAGAGCTCGACATCGGGAGCGACCTTCTATCCGGCGCGGGGGAAACCCGTCAACGAGCCGCGGGCGTAAGCCTCGGCGAGGAGCACGACCGGGTGCACCACGCGCACGGGCAGACCCGCCGCGCGGGCCGCGCCCCCAATCTGCAGCAGGCACCCGGGATTGCCGGTGACGACCACCTCGGCGCCCGAACGCCGAATGGCGTCCAGCTTGCGCGCCGTCACCTTCGCCGACAGCTCGGGCTGCTGCAGGAAGTACGCGCCCGCTCCGCCGCAGCACGAGTCGGCCTCGTCGAGGTGAACGAGCGACAGGCCGCCGATGGCGCGCAGGAGCTGCTTGGGTGGATCGCTCACCTTCTGCGCGTGCAAGAGGTGGCACGGCTCGTCGTAGGCCACGCGGCGCGACGGCCCGTCGGGCGCAGGCGGCGGCTTCGGGCCGAGCTCGCAGAGCAGCTCCGTGACGTCGCGGACCTTGGCACCGAAGGACGCGGCGGCCGCATCGCCGGGCAGGAGCGCGCCGTAGTGGCGCAGCTCGGCGCCGCAGCCGGCGGCGTTCGAGACGATGGCGTCGTAGCCGCCCGCCTCGAAGGCGCGGACGTTGTCGCGCGCGAGGGCCTGCGCGAAGTCGCGCGCGCCGTTGTGGATGTGGAGCGCGCCGCAGCAGCGCTCGTTCGCGAGCACCTCGACGTCGCAGCCATTCTCGGTGAGCGCCAGCACCGTGGCCTCGTTGACGTCGGCGAAGAGGTGGTCGGCGACGCAGCCCGTGAAGAGCGCGACGCGGCGGCGGCGCGTGCCCTTCGCCGGGAACACCGTCGCGCGGTGCCGCGCCCGGAACGATCGCAGCGGCACGCGCGGCGGATTGGCGGCGAGCGCCGCCAGCGGCCCCGGCAACAAGCGCCGGCGCGCGAGCCACGCCCCGAGGCGGAGGAGGCCCAGCGCCTGAGCGAGCCAGGCCAGCTTGAAGAGGACGACCTGCGCCCGTCGCGACGGCAGCACGACGCCGAACGAGAGCCAGCGCGCGAACGACGCGAGCGGCGAGAGGCGCCGCGCCGGCTGCAGGATCGTCCGTGTCTTCTCGAGGATCTCGCCGTACTTCACCGTCGACGGGCAGGCGCTCTCGCAGGCGCGGCAGTCGAGGCACCGGTCGAGATGCGCCAGCACCGACGGCGTCGGCTCGACCTTCTTCTCGAGGAGGCCGCGGATGAGGTAGAGCCGCCCGCGCGGGGAGTCCCCCTCGACGCGCAGCTCCTTGTACGTGGGGCACGCCTCGAGGCACATGCCGCAGTGGACGCACGCGGCGACGTCCTCGAGCGCCGGCGCGTCAGCACCGTCGAAGGACGACGGCCCGCCCGACCCTTCGACTGACGGCCCCCTCACGGCACGATCCTCCCCGGGTTCAGCGTCTCGCGCGGGTCCCAGGCGCGCCGGAGCGCGCTCCCGAGCCGCGACGGCGCGCCCACGCCGAAGGGCAGCTGCCCGCGCCCGGGCAACTCGAGCGGCGCGGACTCGACGACCGCGTAACCGCCGCGCGCCGACGCGAGGCGATGCCAGCGGGCGACGAGCGGTGCGATGACCCCCGCGCCGCCGTCGGACGCGAGAGACAGGAACGCGAGGCCCACTCCCGCGCGCACGGACGCGCCGCGCACGGGCGCGCGCGAGAGGTCGAGCGCGGCCAGCAGATCAGGCAGGTCCCGCGGCCGCGCGCCGACGCGCACGCGCACCTCGGCGCGCTGCGCAGCGGACAACTCGGCCAGCGCCCGCCACAGGGGCTCCGAGGCGGGCCGTTTTAGGAGGACGGCCGCGCCCGTCCCGCGCGCCGCGAACGACGCGAGATCGCGCGCGTGCCGCTCGAAGCTCGGGCGCGAACCCTCGATGCCGGCGAGCGCGACCGCCATTTCAGAGTCTCCCGGCAGCGCGGGCGCGCGCGCGCGCAGGAGCCGCGCCGACGCCGCGTCCACCGCCTCCAGCGCCACCGGCCGCAACGCCGTGGCCGCGATCTCCAGCAACAGCCCGTGCGCCTCGGCCAGCGTCGCGCGCGGCATGGCCCAGATCGCCGAGACGTCGGGGCGCGCCGCGACCTTGAAGTGCGCCTCGACGATCACGCCCAGCGTGCCGAACGCGCCCACCTGCGGCCGATGCAGATCGTAGCCGCTGACGTTCTTGACGACGCGCCCGCCCGACTTCGTGACGCGGCCGTGCGCCCCGAGCACGCGCAGGCCGAGCAGGAGATCCTTCACCGTGCCGTGACCGAGCCGCCGCGGGCCCGACGACCCCGTCGCGAGGATGCCCCCGATGGTCGCCCCTTCGTCGAGGAAGGGCGGATCGATCGGCAGCCACTGCCCATGAGGCGCCAGCAGCGCCTGGACGTCGGCGAGGCGCGCGCCGGCTTCCACGCTGAGGATCATGTCGCCGACGTCGTGCGCCGTGACGCGGGAGAGGCCGCGCAGCGACACGCGTTGCGCACCGGGCGCCGGGGCGGGGCCAAGGTGCCGCTTCGAGCCTGCGCCTTCGACGGCGAGCGCGACGCCTTCCTGCCCCGCCCGCTCGACGAGCGCGGCGAGCTCGGCTTCTGATTTCGGGGTCATGACTTCCGGCATCGTCAGTGCCCGAGCGGCAGCTTGCGCTGCGCCGCCCCCGTCTCGACGCACCGGCCGGGCGCCGGAATCACCTTGCCAGGGTTGCAGAGCTCGCGCGGATCGAAGAGCGCGCGCAGCCGGCGCATCTCGTCGAGGTCGCCTTCCGTGAAGAGCGAGCCCATGTACGCGATCTTCTCGAGGCCGATGCCGTGCTCGCCCGAGAGCGTGCCGCCCATGGCGATGACCAGCTCGAGGATCTCCGCGCTGGCCGCAAGGACGCGCGCCATCGCCGTCGGGTCCCGCTCGTCGTAGAGCACCGTCGGGTGCAGGTTGCCGTCGCCCGCGTGGAACACGTTCGCGATGATGAGGCCGTGGCGAGCCGAGACGCCGGCGATCGCGTCCAGCACCTCGGGCAACTTCGTCCGCGGGATCACGCCATCGTGCAAGTAGGCGTTCGGCGCCAACCGGCCAAAAGCGCCGAAGGCCTGCTTGCGGCCCTTCCAGAACTTCGCGCGCTCGGCGTCGTCGCGCGCGAGCCGGGCGTCGCGCACGCCCGCGGCGCGGCAGGCCTCGAGCACGCGCGCCGCCTGCGACTCGACGTCCTCACGGAGGCCGTCCACTTCGATCAGCAGCACGGCGGCCGCATCGAGCGGGAAGCCGGCGTGGATGTACGCCTCGACGGCCCGCAGCGTCGTCTGATCGATCAGCTCCAGCGCCGCGGGCGTGACGCCGCTCCCGAGGATTCTCGTGACGGCGCGGCAGGCGTCGCCCACGGAGTCGAAGATCGCGAGCACCGTCTTGACGGCCTCGGGCAGCGGCGTGAGGCGCACGAGGATCTTCGTGGCGACGCCGAACGTCCCCTCCGAGCCGACGAACGGCGAGACCAGGTCGTAACCGGGCGCGTCCACGGCGGCCGAGCCGAGCTCGACGACGTCGCCGTCGGGCAGGACGACCTCGAGCGCGAGCACGTGGTTCGTCGTGACGCCGTACTTCAGGGTGTGCGGACCGCCCGAGTTCTCGGCGACGTTGCCCCCAATCGTACAAGCGTTTTGGCTCGAAGGATCGGGCGCGTAGTGCAGGCCGTGGCGGGCGACGGCCCGCGACAAGGCCGCGTTGACGACGCCCGGCCCCACCCAGGCGAGGCGGTTCGCGACGTCGACCTCGTGGATCGCGTTCATGCGCGCCGTCGAGATCAGGACGCTGCCACGCGCGACCGCGCCGCCCGAGAGGCCCGTTCCTGCGCCGCGCGCCAGGAACGGCACGCCGCGCGACGCGCACGCCTTGACGGCGGCGCTCACCTCGTCCGTCGTCTCGGGGAACACGATCGCGAGCGGCTGGCCGCGATCGAACCGCTGCGCGTCGCACTCGTAGACGTAGAGCTCCTCGGCGTGGCTCACGAGGCGCTCGCCGGGAAACAGCGCACGCAGGTCGGCGAGCAGCGCGCGCCGAGTCGCGTCGGACACCGGCGTCGCGCCCTCGGCTGCGCTCAGGCCTTCCGCGGCCGGCTCCGTACGGACCATGCTTGGTAGAGCTCGTCTTTCGTCTTGAGGCCCAGCTCGGGCAGCGCGTGGTTGAGCACGTAGTTCGACGCTCGGTGCCGGTTCTCCCACATCTCCTGGTGCGCCGCCGGTCCCTCGTCGAAGGGCACGACCAGCGGATCGCTCACCTGCAAGAGGCCGGCGTCGACCAGCTCGTTCATCTTCTGCACCTCGTACGCGTTCGACAGGTGCGTGCCCCAGATGTTCACCGTCGGCAGGTAGATGCGCCGCTGCCGCATCCACACCTGAGGCGCGTAGAACGTGTAGCGCCGGCCCGCCATCTCCTCGCAGTAAGCGACGCGCCCCGTGAACGGCTTCACGAGCATCGACGAGAGCGCCAGCGTGTCCTGCCCCGCGCGCTCGAGGACGAGGTCGGGGTAGCCGCGCGGGTTGCCGGCGCCGCGCAGGAACACGCCCACCTGCGACGCGAACGGCTTGAAGACCTGCTCCTGGTACCAGCGCACGGCCTCTTTGAAGGCGGCCGTCTCGTGGCGCGGGTCGGGGAGCAGAGGCATGGTCCGCGGCCACGTGAAGGCGTCGCCCTCGCGGCGCTGGAGCTCCTGCACGCTGAACACGCCGCGCACGGCCTCACCGAAGCCCATGCTCTTGACGAAGTCGCGTTGCCCGTCGGTGAGCGCGCACACGACGATGCGCGCGCCGGCCTCGCGCGCGGCCTCGATGCACTCGAGGCCCGTCGCGTCCAGCGCCCCGCCGTCCGGGGCGCCCGCGCCGTAGAACACCAGGACCGACTCACCCGCCGTCAGGCCCGCGCGGCGAAGGACGGCCTCGGGCGCCACGGCGCCCGGCTTGCCCATGAAGGTGAAGCGGTAGCCGCTCGACGCACCGAAGAACGTCAGCACGCCGCCCTCGGCCAGCAGCTGGAACCCGCGCGGGAACGACGTCTCGCCCGCGTGCGAGACGACGTAGTCCGCGAGGCGGCCGCCGTTCTGGCGCTTGAAGTCTTCGACGATGCCGGCGCCCGCAGCTTCCCACTCCGCCCAGGCCGCCGGCTCCTCGGGCACGGGCGCGAACGCCGTCGCGTAGCGCGGATCCTTGCGATCAATTGCGCCCGCGGCGCCGTGCGCGAGCACGTCGCGCTTGCGCGCCTCGCTGGAGACCAGGCCCGTGACGTGAACGCGGTTGCGCACCGCCGCCTTCAGCGCCTCGAGGCCCGTGCCCGTCGCCGCGCCCTCGACGAACATCGTCTTGCCCGCCTCGATCCCGAGTGTCGTGAACAGCGCGCGGTAGACCGTGCCCAGGTTCAGGATGTAGCTGCCGGCCGCCTCGAGCGACAGGTCGGCGCCCTTGGGGCAGAGCTGCGGCGCCTGCGCGATCATGAACTGCTGGTGCGAGCCGTCGGGCGTCTCGTAGCCCTGGATGTGCTGGTCGGCGAACATGGGATCGAGGCCGGCGACCGGCGACAGCAGCTGCGACTGCCCCGAGAAGACGGCGACGAGATCGCCCACCTTCACGCGGCCCTCGCGCTTCACCTCTTCGCCGACGCGCGCGACCAGCGCGAGGCCCCCGCTGCCCGTGACGTGCCAGTCCTCGTCGTGGCTGTCGAAGGGCGACACCGGCACGCCCGTGATGGCCCAGATGTCGTTGAAGTTGATCTCGCTCGTCAGCATGTAGAGCAGCGTCTCCGACGGGCCCGGCGCGGGCACGGGGATGATGCGCTTCTGCTCGGCCTGCGCGGGATCGCCGTGGCGCGCCACGCCCGTCGCCGGATCCTTCTCGGCGAGCAGCGCGTACTGATATTCGGGGATGGGCGTCACGCCCGGGTAGAACGGCGCGCCCACGGGCAAGAGGCGCCCAGCGGCGAGCGCCGCGGCCTCGTCGGTGCGCGCGGCGTCCAGCTCGGGGCGGCGGCGCGTCGGCAAGGGCGCGCTCCGGCGATCGAAGAACGCGCGCAGCCCCACCCTGCCGGCCTCGGGATGGACGACCGCCTCGGCGAAGAAGCGCCCTTCCCGCTCGAGCCCCTCGGGCAGGCCGTGCTCGTAGCCGTGGCGAACGGCCTCGAGCGCCCAGCGCGCCGGCAGCGCGCGGCCGGCGGACTCCGCCTGCGCCACGAGGCGCTTCATCTCGGGATGCGCCTCGAGCCGCTCGCTCGGGAACCGCCCGGGCGCGGCCCAGCGCGCGTTCGCCGCCAGCCGCGCGGAGTGCGCCGCGGCCAGCGGGCCACCACCCCCCAGCACGAACTGCCGCGCGAGCGCCGTCGCGCGCGAGAGCGCGTCGGTGTCGCGCGCGACCTCGTCGACCAGCCCGCACCGGGCCGCCTCGTCGGCGTCGAGCGATCGCCCGCCGAGGATGAGCCCGATCGACGCGAGCAGGCCCTCGAAGCCGCCCTTCTCCTCGAGCAGCCGCGGAAGGCGCTGCGTGCCGCCGTACCCGGGCAGAAGGTGCAGGTTGATCTCCGGTTGCCCGAAGCGCGCGGTCGTCTCGGCGACGCGATAGTGCGCCGCCATCTGGAACTCGTTGCCGCCGCCCAGCGCGACGCCGTTCACCGCCGCGACCACGGGCTTGCCCATGCTCTCGAGCTTGCGCGTGACCTGCGCCGCCTTGTGGCAGAGCGGCAAGACGTCCTCCGCCGTGTGCATCTCCTCGAGGAGCTGGCGGACGTCCGCGCCCGCGACGAAGGACTGGGTGCCTGCGCCCGTGACGACGATCGCTTTGATGTCCTCGCGCCGCCCGAGGTGCTCGACGACGGTGTTCAGCTCGTCGAGCGCGCGCTCGTCGAGCGCGTTGACGGGCGGCTTGCTGATCGTGAGCACGGCCAGCGCCGCGCCCGGCCTCACCTCGTGCACCTCGAGCCGCAACGTCGCGTACAGCGTCAGCAGCTGCTGGTCGTCTTCCAGCGCCGCGCGCGCCTGCCAGCGTCGGATCGCGCGCGAGATCTCGTCGAGCGACTCGGGGTTGCGCAGCGTCGTCGTATCGCCGAGCGGCTCGCCCTCGAGCAGGTTCTTGAGGAACCGCCGCATGTACTTCCCGCTGCGCGTCTCGGGGAACTGCGAGACGCAGATGTAGCCGGCCGGCGCCGCGACGGCGCCCTTCTCCTCGCGCACGAGCATCGTGAGGCGCCGCTCGTCGTCGAGCGACAGCGGCCGGCCGCCCGCCGTGAGGATGAACGCCAGCGGCACCGTCCCCTTCTCCTTGTGCGGCGCGCCCACGACGATCGCGTTGCCGACGGGCGACTTGGGGTTACCCTGCTTGTCCTTGAGGATCGCGCCTTCGATCTCCTCGGTGCCGATGCGATGCCCGGACGTGTTGATGACGTCATCGGACCGGCCGTGCAGCGTGAAGCTGCCGTCCTCGTAGCGGCACGCGAAATCGCCCTGCGTGTACGCCCAATCGATCCGACGGCCTTCGCTTCCGGCGGCGCTCCAGCGATCGAAGTAGATCTCGCTGAATCGGCGCAGATCGCCGCGCCAGCTCGGCTGGCCCACGCGCGCGCCGTCTCCCCACACCGTGCGCGCGAGGTACGGATACGGCCGCGTGATGACCAGCTCGCCCTTCTCCTCGAGCGCGGCGCGGCGGTGCTCGTGCCGCGTCCGCGTGCCCGCGTCTGTCGAGACTTCGAACGTCGCCGTCGGAGCCCACACGTCGGCGAACACCCAGGGCAGCGGAAACGTGTGCGCGTCGGGAGCGAGCGCGAAGTCGTCGTTGCCGTAAAAGTGCGTCAGCACGATGCCGCCGTGCTCGGTGGCCCAGTACGAGTTGAGGTACTGGGGCGTGAGCAACTCCATGCCGAACTTCTGGATCGACGGGCTCACGGGCTCGGCGCAGAACGTCGCCGCGCGTAGGGAGGTCCGATCGTAGAGCCGTACGTCCTCGATGTTCTGCGGATCGGACGCCACGGCCTTGAGGAAGGTCGAGCCCGCCTTGAACAGCGTGACGCCGTAGCGCTCGATGACGCTGGAGAAGCGGCCCGCGTGCGGGAACAGCGGAGAGCCCTCGGTGACGACGCTGGTCGTCGCCGTCGTGAGCGCCGCGCTGATGAGATAGCTCTGTCCCGTGATCCAGCCCGGATCGGCCACGACGTAGATGACGTGGTCGTTCGCCGGTCCGCCGACGTTGTCCAGCGCGGGAACGTCGAACGACACGCGCATCGTGTGCGCGACGCCGGCGACGTATCCACCGTGCGTGTGCACGACGCCCTTGGGCTTGCCCGTGCTCCCGCTCGTGTAGATGACGAACAGCGGGAATTCGGCGTCGACGGGCAGCGGCTTCGTGGTGGCCCAGACGGCCTTCACGAACGGCGCGGCGTCCAGCGCCAGCACGTCTTCCTCGCGCGCGATCGGCACGCCCGCGGCGCGCGCGCTGGCGAGCAGCTTGGCGGTGGCCGCCTCGATCAGCTCGTGCGCCCAGACGTCGCGGCCCGGAACCCACGCCAGGTCTGCCAGGCCCGTGTTGCGGACCACGACCACCTTCTCGACGCGCGCCACCGGCCGCGCCAGCGCCTCGGCGATCGCCGTGCGCACGCGCGCCTTGGTCGCCGCGTCCCACGCGGGCAGCCCTTCCAGCGCCTGCCCGACGCCACGCATCACGTCCGCGCGCTCGACGGTGATCTCGCCGGCGAGCACGCGCGCGACGGCGGCGTCGATGGCCGCGACCTCGCTCTCACCGATGGCTGCGTCGCCGGGCCGCTGCGCGCGCAACGTCGCGCTGACGACCGCCAGCGCCGCGCCGAGCGGCACGTAGTCGTCCAGCGCGCGGTCCGTGTACGGCTCCTTGAACCCGACGACCTGCGCATTTCGGTAGGCGCCGTCCGTCGTGATGACGACGCGCGCGCCCGCATCGGCGATGCGATCGGAGAGCGTCTTCGCCGAGAAGCCGCCGAACACGGGCGTGTAGATCACGCCCAGGCGCTTGGCCGCCTCCGTGAAGTAGATCTGCTCCATCACGTTCGGCATGTTGAGGGCGATGCGGTCGCCCTTGCGGAGCCCCAGGTCGGCCAGCACGACGGCGTGCTTCGCGACCTCCCACATCAGCTCCTGCCGCGTGATGGCCCGCCCCACGACGGGGCCGCCGCGCCCGCCGTCGGCGGCCGGATCCCACCGGTCTCCCTCGAAGTGGAACGCGATCTGGCGCCCGCGCCCCGCGAGGACGTGGACGTCGACCTCGTTGAAGCACGCGTTCGTCAGCGCGCCCGCGAACCAGCGATAGAACGGCGCCTCCGAGTCGTCGAAGGCGCGCGCCCACGGCGCCCAGTCTGCCGGACGGGAACAGGCCCGCCGCTCGCCCGTCGCGGCGTCGAACGCCAGCCACGGCGAAGCGCCGCCGTCGACGCGCTTCAACCACGACTCGCGATCCAGCCAGAAAATTTCACGCCGCGCGATGTCGCCGTGAAACGCGCCCGGATCCCGCGAGGCCGCGTCGCGCGCGGCCTCCCAATCCTTCCGCGTGCGGATCGGATTGGCGCGAATCTCCGGGCGCGGCGTGCTCGCCGCGCCCTCTCGCTTCACTTCAGGCTCTTCCAGAAGTCCCAGATGTACTTGCCCGCGCCGTCCGTGCCGACGCCGTTGTCCGGCCAGCCGTGGGTGCTGCCGTCGTAGCCGCCCTCGTTGTGCTCACACCAGCGCACGGGATAGTCCGTGTTGCACGAAGGTGCGTCGGCACAGATGATCCGCGGGCCGCCCGACATGAGGGACGCGTGGATCGCGTCGAGGGTCATGGGCGTCGTCGGCCCCGAGCCACACGCGTTCTTCGGCACCCACGCGTCGCGCGTCAGGCGCGCCTCCGCCCACGGAATGTGCGGATCTTTGTAGCCGTGCACCATGATGACGGCCACGTTGCCCTTGCAAACGCCGAAGTCCATCGTGTGCAGGCAGATGTTCATCGGGTTCTCTTGCCCGCGCGCGGGCGCCGGATAGGGCGCCGACGTCGCCGTGTTCGTCGCGGCCTTGCCGGCGACGGGCGCGCTCGTGTTGGCCATGCAGCCGCCGACAGACGCAACGCCGCGCAGCTGGTCGCCCATCCAGCAGCCGAGGTACTGCGCCATGTCGCCGCCCGAGCTGCCGCCGGCGACGAAGACGTGCTTCGTGTCGACGCAGTACTTGGACTCGATGTCGGCGAGCGCCGCCTTGAAGAACGCCAGGTTGTCGGTGAGCTCGTTCGTGAGCTCCCAGCCGGTCTTCACGGGCGCGTTGTTGGCGTCGGCCGTCTGCGGCGGGTGCAGGGCGCCCGGGTTGGTCTGAGTGAGCGAGACCACGATCGCGCCCGCGGCGTGGCCCTGGTTCGCGAAGCCCCAGCAATCGCCGTAGATGCAGTCGATCGCGTCGCGCGTGTAGCCGCCCATCTCGAAGGCCAGCTTGGCGGGCGTCGACATCGAGTAGTTCGCGGGCAGCGCGATCAGGTACTCGGCCTGCTTCGAAACGCCGCCGGCCCCCGTGAACGTGGCCGCCCTCTTGTAGAAGGTCATGCCGTTGTACGGCGGCAGCTTGTCTCCCGTCAGATCCGGCGCAACGCCGCAGCCGGGGCTCATGCCCGGGGTCGTGAAGTCGACGCTCTCGATGCCCCCCGTCCCCGCGGCGCCCGTCGTGCCCGCGGC
>DASZUD010000178.1:0-7403 GCA_035548155.1 Polyangia bacterium | reverse complement strand
CGCGCTCGCGCTGCTCGTGCTCGCCAGTGACGCGCACGCGAAGAGGAGGGGAGACGACTGCCGGCCGGCCGCCAGCGCCCCCGGTCCCGGATCACCCGAGCCGTTCCGCGCGCCCGCCCCCAGGGCGCTCGAGCTGAACGCCGCCGGCCAGATCCCCTATCGGCAGGGCAAGTGGGAGGAGGCGCGCGCGCAGTACCGGGCAGCGCTGACCGCCGATCCGGACTTCCTCGCGCCCCAGCTCAACATCGCCTGCTCGTTCGTGCGCCAGGAGCGCTTCTCCGAGGCGACGGCCGAGGTGCTCGCGCTGCTCGATCACGCGTACGTCCCGTGGGCGCGCGAGATCCGAGAGGCCGCCGACCTGGGCGCGCTCAAGGTCCGCCCAGAGTGGAAGGAGATCGAGCGCACCATGGCGGCGTCGGCGGCGAAGTGGGGCGCCGAGCTCGATGAGAGCGAAGTGTTCGTCGCCCGCAGCCGTGCGCCCCTGCGGGTCCCCGACGGTCCGGGCGTGTTCCTCCTGAACCCGCAGCAGGAGGTCTGGGCGTTCACGCCGCGCACGGGTCGCTACCGCCAGCTCACGACGGAGGACGGCCACGTCGTCGCGCTCGCGCGGTCGGCGAACCGCATCGCCTACGTCACGGCCGAGAAGCTCGTGCGCGGGACGACCGCGAACGACCTCGCGCTCCGCGGCGTCGCGCTGCACGAGCTCACGCTCGCGACGATGTCGGCCACACCGCCCGTTCGGATCGACGGTGACGTCCGCACCCTGCACATCTTCGCCGACCTATCGATCGGCCTGCCGGACGGGCGGCGCGAGCGCGTCTACCGCAACGACGGCCATGGAGGCCTCGTCCCGGCGCCCGGGACGCGCAAAGCCGGCGAGCCCCTGGTCTCCCTCACGGGGACCGGCCCCTCGAACGGAACGACGAAGCCGGCCCGGCCGTGCGTGACCCCGGCGGCCGACGCAGGCGGCGGCGTCGGCTTCGCCGGACTGCCACTGCCCTGATTTCAGGCAGTTGCACGGCGAGGCCGCACGCTTTTTGGCTTGGGCCGATGATGTAGGATAGTGTCGTTTCATGTCGGGAAACATCCGCAACGCGCTGATCCTCGGTACAGTGGTGCTGGGCTCGTTCGTCGCCGTCCGCTCGCTCTCGGCGTCGACCGAGCCCGTCATGGACGATCCGCCGATCTCGCTGGTGGCGACCCGCCGGCAGGCCGAGATCCAGGACGATTCGCTCGCCGAGACGATCCGGCGGTTCGCGACGCTCGCGCGCCTTCAAAAGCACGACGTCACGCGCTAGAACGCACGCGTGCTCAGCATGACCGGGTTCGGCCGCGCGGCCGTCGACGTCGAGACGTCGGCGGGCGGCGCGCGCCTGCGCGTCGAGATTCGCTCCGTCAACCACCGCGGGCTCGACCTCAAGGTGAGGGCGCCCCAGCCGGATGCCTTCTGCGAGGCCGAGATCGCGCGCGCCGTACGCGCCGCGGTCGAGCGCGGCTCCGTGACGGTGCACATCCGCGACGAGGCGCTCGCGTCGCGCGGCGGCATCGACGAGGCGCGCGCGCGGAAGGTGCACGCCGGCCTCGAGGAGCTCCGCGCCCAGCTCGGCATCGCCGCGCCCGTGACGCTGGAGGCGATCGCCGCCTTCATGGCCGCGGGATCGGGCGGCGCCCTCGAGGGCGAAGCGCTGTGGGAGGCGCTGCGGCCGGCCATTGACAAGGCCCTCGGTGAGCTGGTCACCACGCGCAAGCGCGAGGGTGCCGCGCTCGCAAAGGATCTCGACGGGCGGGTCCGCCGCCTCGGCGAGCTCGTCGGCAAGCTCCGCGCGGCCGCCGCCGAGCTGCCCGATCGCTTCGCGAAGCGCATCGAAGAGCGGCTCGCGGCGCTTCGCTCCGAGCCCGGCTTCGAGCCGGGCCGTCTGTCGCAAGAGGCGGCGCTCATGGCCGAGCGCCTCGACGTCAGCGAGGAGCTCGTCCGTCTCGAGACACACCTTTCCCACCTCGTCGAGCTCCTGCGCGCGCCCGGCGCCGTGGGACGCAAGCTCGACTTCGTCGTCCAGGAGGTCGGCCGCGAGCTCAACACGATCGGGTCGAAGGCGCAGGACGCCGGCATCGCCGCCCTCGTCATCGACGGCAAGGCCGAGCTCGAGAAGCTGCGCGAACAGGCGCAGAACGTCGAGTAATCCGCGCTCTCCGACGGAGAACCGCGCGTCAGGGGAGGGCGGGGACGCTCCGAAAATGGTACATTTGAAGGCCAATGTCAGACTCGGAAGCGGGAGCCAGACGCGGGATTCTCCTCGTCGTGTCGTCGCCCTCGGGCGCGGGCAAGACCACGCTGGCGCACCTCCTCGCCCAGAACGAGCGCCTCGAGTTCTCCGTCTCGTACACGACGCGCGCGCCGCGGCCCGGTGAACGCGACGGCGTCGACTACAAGTTCGTCAACGACGACGAGTTCACGCGCATGATCGAGCAGGGCGAGTTCGCCGAGTGGGCCGAGGTCCACGGGCGCCGCTACGGCACGGGCGTGCACACCGTCAACCGCGCGCTCGACGAGGGCAAGGACTACCTCTTCGACATCGACTGGCAGGGCGGCGAGCAGCTGCGCAAGCAGTGGCCGGAGGAGAGCGTGCTGGTCTTCATCCTGCCGCCCTCGATGGCCGAGCTCGAGCGGCGCCTGCGCCGCCGCGCGACGGACTCGGCCGAGGCGATCTCGCGCCGGCTCGCCATGGCGACCAAGGAGCTCGAGCACTTCGCGCAGTACGACTACCTCGTCGTGAACGACAACCTCGAGACGGCGCTGAAGGAGCTTTCGTCGATCTACGTAGCGGCGCGCTGCGCCCGCGGCCGGCGCGGGCACTACGGACAGATGCTGCTCAGCGAGGCGCGCGCGCGCGACAGCCTCGGCGGAGGGAGCACCTCGTGAGCGCGCCGGACGTCGTGACGGCCGATTTGAAAGGCCCCATCGAGGAGATCTGCAAGACCCTCACGGCCTACGACGCCGCCGCCGACGTCCAGCTGGTCCAGCGCTGCTACGAGTTCGCGGCCGAGCGCCACGCCGGTCAACGCCGCCGCTCGGGCGAGCCCTACGTCGTTCACCCGCTGGGCGTCGCGCGCACGATCGCCGATCTGCGCCTCGACGTCGCGTCGGTGTGCGCGGGCCTCTTGCACGACTGCGTCGAGGACACGAGCGCCACCGCCGAGGACATCGGGCGGCTCTTCGGCACCGAGATTCAGTTCCTGGTCGACGGCGTCACGAAGCTGGGCCAGATCCCCTGGACGACGCGCGAAGAGCGGCAGGCGGAGAACTTCCGCAAGATGCTGCTCGCGATGGCGCGCGACATCCGCGTGATCCTCATCAAGCTCGCGGATCGCGTCGACAACATGCGCACGCTGCAGCACATGCCGCGGGAGAAGCAGGAGCGCATCTCGCGCGAGACGCGCGAGATATACGCGCCGCTCGCCAACCGCCTCGGTATCCAGTGGATGAAGGTCGAGCTCGAGGACCTCTCGTTCCGCTACCTCGAGCCCGAGGAGTTCGAGAGCCTCACCGCGCGCATGGCCGCGACGCAGGAGTCGCGCGCGGGCTACATCGAGGAGGTCAGCGAAAAGCTGCGCGCCGCGCTGATCGAGAGCGACATCAAGGCGCAGATCTCCGGGCGCGCCAAGCACCTCTGGTCCATCTACCAGAAGATGAAGAAGACGGGGCGCGACCTCGAGCAGATCTACGACGTCGTCGCGTTCCGAGCGATCACCGAGAGCGTGCGCGACTGCTACGCGATCCTCGGCGTGGTGCACTCGAACTGGACGCCCGTGCCCGGCCGCTTCAAGGACTTCATCGCGCTGCCGAAGCCGAACCTCTACCAGTCGCTGCACACGACGGTGATCGGCCCGCGCGCCGAGCGCATGGAGGTGCAGATCCGCACGCAGGAGATGCACCGGATCGCCGAGCAGGGCATCGCGGCGCACTGGAAGTACAAGGAGCAAAAGACGCTGGTCCAAGAGGACGGCAAGGCCTTTGCGTGGCTTCGCCAGCTCATGGAGTGGCAGCGCGACCTCAAGGACCCGACGGAGTTCATCGAGACCGTCAAGATCGACCTGTTCCAGGACGAGGTCTTCGTCTTCACGCCCAAAGGAGACGTCAAGGCCCTGCCCAAGGGCTCGACGCCGATCGATCTGGCGTTCGCGATCCACTCGCAGCTCGGCGAGCACTGCTCGGGCGCGCGCGTCAACGGGCTCATCGTGCCGCTGCGCTACGCGCTGCGAAACGGCGACACCGTCGAGATCCTCGCGTCGGCGAACCAGAAGCCGTCGAAGGACTGGCTCAAGTTCGTCGTCACGAGCCGCGCGAAGACGAAGATCCGGCACTTCATCCGCATGGAGCAGCGCGAGCGCAGCGCCCACCTCGGGCGCGATCTGCTGAGCCGCGAACTGCGCAAGCGCAACGCCGCGCTGGCGAGCGCCGAGCGCGACGGGCTGCTGGAGTCGGCGGCGACGCGGCTGCGCGTCGGCAACGCCGAAGACTTGGTGGTGGCCGTGGGCTACGGCCGCGTCAGCCCCGAGCACGCCGCCGACGCGGTCCTGTTCGACCGCCAGCAGTCAGCCGAGGGCGACGGCGCAGCGCCCGCCACCCCGGCCGCCGAGACGACGCAGACGGGCGCGCGGCGCGCGACGACCAAACGCTCGATCGCGGGCATTCGGGTCCAGGGCGAGGCCGACATTCTCGTGAAATTCGCCAAGTGCTGCAGCCCGGTGGCCGGCGACTCCATCGTCGGCTTCGTCAGCCGCGGGCACGGCGTGGTCATCCACACGCGCGACTGCCAGAAGGCGCTCGATCTCGATCCGCTCCGGCGCGTCGAAGTGTCCTGGGACGACGAGACGCGCACGCTGCGCCCCGTCGCCGTTCAGGTCACCTGCGAGGACCGCCCGGGCCTGCTGGCCTCGATCTCGAAGTCCTTCACCGAGAACGGCGTCAACATCTCGCAGGCGAAGTGCCGCACCACCGAGGACGGCCGCGCCGTGAACACGTTCCAGGTCACGGTCGGCCACCTCGAGCAGCTGAAGACGGTCCTGCGCAGCTTGCTGGGCATCGAGGGCGTCGTCAGCGCGACGCGCCTTTGAGGCGGGATTCGAACTGAACGTTTGACGCCGGAAGACGGCCCTGCTAGAAACGCGCCCGCTATGGCCTCGAATACTCGCAGCACCTGGAAGCGTCGTTCCCGCCGTCACTCGAACATGGGTAAGAAGCGTAAGGCTGTCGACAGCAAGCGCTCGACGGTGACGAGCGCCGTGCTCTTCGCCGGTCTCGGCGAGCCCGGCAAGAACTCGTAGCTCGTCCTCGTAGCTCGACGCATCTCAGCTTCAATCCCGCGCGCCGCGCCGGCCACCGTGCTGGTGCGGCGTTCGTGCGTCCGGCGTCTGCGTCTCGCTGAAGCCAGACGACAAGTTGGCGCAGGTTGTTGATCATCGTTCGGTTTTCTGCGTTAACATCTGCGACGGCGCGCCTATGTAGGCCGTCGGCGATGCTCTCAAACGGGACTCGACGCCAGGAGCCGCAAAGCGGATGAAAGCCTGCCCGAACTGTCACAGCAAGTATCCCGACGACGCCAACTTCTGCCCTCAAGAGACCTGCGCCACGGCGGAAGGTCCTCGGCGGCTGGCCCCGGTACCGGCCGAGCCGGCCCCGCGGTTCCAGCCGACGTCGAAGCTGGGCGGGGGGCGCAGCGGTGAGGTCTGGCTCGCCCGCGACACGCAGACGGGCAAGGACGTCGCGTACAAGACGGTGGCGGCCGGCGTGTTGCCGACGCCCGCCGCCTTCGAGCGCGCGCAGCGCGAGCTCAAGCAGCTCCAGCGGGCGCAGAACCCCCACCTCGTGACGATCGTCGACTTCGGCAAAGGGGCCGACGGCCGTCTCTTCGTCGCGACCGAGCTCGTCGCGGGCCAGACGCTGGGCGACCTCGTGCGCGCCGAGGGCCCGCTGCCGGTCGAGCGCGCCAAGAAGATCGTCGCGCAGATCGGCGAGGCGCTGCTCGAGGGCCAGAAGGTGGGCGTCGTCCACCACGACCTCGCGGCCAAGAACGTCTTCGTGGGACCTGACGACGCGGTCAAGGTCATCAACTTCGTGACGCCGTGGCCCGTGACGGACACGGTGTTCGGCGTCCCCGAGTACCTCTCGCCAGAGCAGGCGGAGGGAAAGCTCGTCGATCAACGGTCGAACACCTACAGCCTCGGCGCGCTGCTCTTCCTGATGCTGACGGGCCAGGCCCCCGTCTCGGGCGGCAACGGCGACGACGCCGCGCTTCTGGCGCAGGTGCGAGAGGGCACCGTGACGCCTCCGAGCCAGCTGCGGGGCAACCTCACGCCCGAGATCGATCGCGTGGTCATGAAGGCCATGGAGAAGAACTCGAGCCGGCGGCCGCTCACGCTGCGTCAGTTCCTGGCCGAGGTCTCGGGCGTCGTCGGCATGCCGGCGGCGGCGACGACGGCGCCGGCGGCTAAAGGTGCAGCCTTCGCCAAGACGATGATGTTCGCAGGAGGAGCTCCCGACGTGCAGAACCTTGTGAAAGAGGCGGTGGCCGCCCGCGAAGCGGCCAATGGAATGCCCGCGGCGGTGGTCCCGCCGCCGGCGACGCCGGGTCCGGCGGCGGCCGAAGCTGCGGCGCGCGAGGCGGCTCGCCGGACGCACGGCGCAGCCATCGCGGCGACGATGGTGGCGCTGCCTTCGGCGGGCGGTCAGATCCCCGGGGCGGCGCCTCCCGCGGAGGCCAAGCCGGCCCCGACGCCGGCGCCCGCCATGCAAATGGCGGCGAACGGCGCGGGCGGGGGCGGCGGTGCAGCCGGGGGCGGCGGTGGGGGCGGCGGTGCAGCCGGGGGCGGCGGCGGCGGGGGCGGCGGCAGCGGCGCCGGCTTCCGCGAGACGCTGTGGTTCAAGAAGGGCGACGTCGAGCAGATGGTTGCCGAGGCCAAGGCCAAGGCGGCGGCGGCGGCGGCGAAGGGCAAGGCGGCGCCGTCTCCGGACGAGGCCGCCGCGGCGGTGACCGAGGAGACGAAGCCCCTCGAGGATCGTTACCGCGACGACGGCTCCGTCACCGTCGAGGATCGCAAGAAGTTCTCGCTGCGCAGCGGGGGAACGGCGACGTCGCTCCCCGCCGTCGGCGTCATGCCCGGCGAGCGCATGAGCGACAACGAGATGATCGAAGAGATCGGCCGCGGCAAGCGCTTCGTCATCATCGGCGTCGCCGTCGCCGTGGTCGCGATCATCGTCGCGGTCCTCGTGATGTCGGGCCACAAGAAGTCCGAGCCCGCAGCCGCCGCTGAAGCGCCCGCTGCCGTCCCGACGGCGGCGGCGACGCCCCCGCCGGCTCCGCCTGCGCCCGCGGCTCAGGCCGCGGCGCCGGCGCCGGCCGCCC
>DASZUD010000177.1:0-13755 GCA_035548155.1 Polyangia bacterium | reverse complement strand
CGCGGCCGGGCGCGGCTCGGCGATCCGCGGCGGTTGCTCGATCAGCGCCGCCAGCGCCTCGACGAGGCGGCCGAGCGCGCGCGCCGGCTGCTGACGCGCCAGCTGGCGACGACGCGCTCCGAGCTGCGCGCGCTCGAGACGCAGCTCCTCCGCGCGCACCCGCAGCGCCGCATCCTCGAGCGTCGCAACGCGCTTGCGGCGCTGGGCCATCGCCTGCAGGCCGCGCCCCGCGCCGAGCTCGCGCGCCGGCGACACGCCGTCGAGGCACTGCAGGGGAAGCTCGAGGCGCTGTCGCCGCTCAAGGTGCTCGAGCGCGGGTTCAGCCTCGCGCAGCTGCCGGACGGGCGCCTGCTCACGAACGCCGACGACGTTCGCGCCGGCGACGAGGTCCGCGTGCGCCTGCGCCGCGGCCGCCTGGACACGGTCGTCCAGGCCGTGAGCTCGGCGGACCTGAAGGAGCCGAAGCCGTGATCCGCGCGGCCGTCCTGGGCGCCGACGTCTCGAAGAGCCGCTCGCCCGCGATCCACGGGGCGGCCTTCCGCGCCCTCGGCGTACGCGGCGCGTACGAGGCCCGCAGCGTCGACGCTGCAGGGTTCGACGCTTTGGTGGCCGAGCTGCGCGCAGCCGGGTATCGCTACCTCAACGTGACGATCCCCCACAAGGTCGCCGCGGCGCGCTTGGCCGACACGCGCGGCCCGGAAGTGCGCGCCTCGGGCGCGGCGAACACGCTGCTCTTTTCGAGCGGCGCGCGCGTCCGCACGCGCGCCGAGAACACCGACGGCGTCGGCCTCCTGCGCGCCCTCGCCGACCTCGGTGTCGCAGCGCGAGGCGCGCGCGTCGTCATGGTGGGGGCGGGCGGCGCGGCCGCGGGCGCGCTCGAGGCGCTGACGCGCTCTGGCGCCGCCGTGACGGTGCTCGCGCGGCGCCCCGCCGTCGCCCGCACGTTCCGCCGGCGGCTGCCCGCGCGCCAGCAGGCCCGCGTCGTGGTCCGCACCCTGAGCCCCCGCGCCCTGACGGACGCCCTCGAGGACACGACGGCGCTCGTCTCGGCAGTGCCGGCGGCCGCCTGGGACCCCGCGGCGTTGGCAGCGCTGCGCGCCCTCGGCCGTGATACCGCGGTGCTCGAGATGGCCTACGGCGGCCTCACGCCACTCGGCGCCGCCGTCCGCACCCACACGAAGCGGTACGCCGACGGCCTGGGCATGCTGGTCCACCAGGCTGCGCGCGCCATCGAGCTGGCCCTCGGCCAGCAGCCGCCCCTGCCCCCGCTCTTCCGGGCCGCCCGCCGCGGCTGACGGCCGAATCGGACCTGTCGGGCGCGCCCCCGAGGGAGTCGGCCTGCGACAAAACGCCCGGGGTCGAGCGCGCGGATCGCCCTGAAAACAAGGTGCGAGCGCCTCCCGTATGGAACCACAACTCCGGAATTATGATATGGTCCAGGCTCGTGAGCGGCCCCCACTGCGAGGAGCGCAACGCTCCCCAGGCCCGTTCAAGAAAGAGACTAACTTGATCGCACGATCGAGCCGGGATCTGGTCCTTGGTTATAGCTTCGCGCTCGCGCTGTGCTTGGGCGCTTTCGGCTGCGCGAAAGTCGGCGAGGTGCCGGACGCGAGCGGCTTCGGTGGCAACGCCGGCAGCGCCGCAGGCAGCATCGCGGGCACGGGTGGCGGCGGCCTGAGCGGAAACGACGGCGGCAAGGCCGGCGTGTTCGGCTTCGACGCTTCGTTCGAGCAGCCGCCCCCCGCGGTGTGCGGCAACGGCGTGATCGAGTTCGGCGAGAACTGCGAGGACGGCAACACCGACAGCGGCGACGGCTGCTCGAGCAAGTGCGTGCAGGAAGACGGCTGGCAGTGCCCGACGCCTCCGATGACCGGCAAGTGCACGCTCATCGTCATCTGCGGCGACGGCAAGATTCAAGGCACCGAGGCGTGCGACGACGGAAACAAGATGGCCGGCGACGGCTGCGGCGCCGACTGCACGCTCGAGTGCGGCTGGGAATGCCCGGGCGGCATGAACTGCCGCGCCGTCAAGTGCGGCGACGGCAAGGTGGCTGGCGCCGAGCAGTGCGACGACGGGAACACCACGAGCGGCGACGGCTGCAGCGCGAACTGCACGCTGGAGGGCAAGCCGGTCAACGTCCCCGAGGGCTGGGACTGTAAGACGCCCGCCGCCGACACGATGGGGTGCAAGGGCCCAACGGCGTGCACGACGTCGACCTGCGGCAACAAGATCAAGGAGGGCTCCGAGCAGTGCGATGACGGCAATCAGGCGACCGGGGACGGTTGCTCGCCGTTCTGCCGCCTCGAGCCCGTGTGCCCGCCCGGCGGCGGTGCGTGTACGACGGCCTGCGGTGACGGCCTGCTGTTGCCGATCGACAAGCAGAACGGCCAGGAGTGCGACGACGGCAACACCGTCAGCGGCGACGGCTGCTCGAGCACGTGCAAGAAGGAGGACGGCTTCAACTGCACGGATATCTCGACGAAGCCCGACAAGCTGGTGCTGCCGATCGTCTATCACGACTTCAAAGGGTGGAACGAAGGCGACGCCGTCCACGATCACCCGGACTTCTTCCACTTCCCGGGCAACGGGCGCGGCTACCCCGGGATCGTCCAGGCGGCGCTCGGCCCCGCCGGCGTCCCGGTTCACGTCGCCGGCTGCTTCCCGATGCCGGGCGCTGGCTACCCAGCGGTCCTCACGGCGAACAATTGCGGCGCGATTGGCACGCCCACCCCGACCGCCCCCGCGTGGGACCCCACCGTCGACTGGTTCGGCATGTGGTACGTCGACAACGCGACCTTCAACAAGACGATCGTCCAGACGCTGACGCTGCCACCGATCGCGGGCGGCGCCTTCCAGTTCAGCGCCGACGGCGCCAGCCCAGGGGGCGGATTCTTCCCTCTCAACGGCCTCGGGTGGGCCGCCGGAACGACGACCCGCAACTACGGGTTCACGTCGGTCGTCCGCACTTGGTTCGAGTATTCGGGGACGGCGAACCTCTCGTTTTTCGGCGACGACGACGTCTGGGTGTTCATCAACAAGAAGCTCGCGGTGGACCTGGGCGGCACGCACCAGCAGTCCATGGGCAGCGTCACGCTGGACGCCGCGAACGGCCACGGGTACGTGTGCGACTTCGTCGCGCCGGGCACCGTCTATCCGTCTCCCGCGTGCACGGCCACGGCGGCGAGCGCGGGGAACGGCCACGACGTCGACCTCGAACTCAAGATCGGCAGCGTCTACGAGATCGCCGTGTTCCAGGCCGAACGCTACCCGAGCGAGTCCAACTACCAGCTGACGCTGGGTGGCTTCACGGGCGTCAAGAGCTCGTGCGTGGGCGCGTGCGGCGACGGCGTCGTGACGGCGCCCGAGAAGTGCGACAAGGGCGCGGCGAACAACACGGGCGCCTACGGCGGCTGCAACGCGAACTGCACGCTGGCGCCTTACTGCGGCGACAAGATCATTCAGAAGCCGCAAGAGGAGTGCGACGGCCAGGTCGGCTGCAGCGCCGACTGCAAGGTCATCGCGATCCAGTAGTCGCCCCCGGTCAGGCGAGGTGGTGCAGCGGCTCCTACGCGAGCCGTTCGATGGCCGCCTCGACCTGACCCACATACCCGCCCCCGAACAGGTTCACGTGAACCATGAGCGGGTACAGCTGGTAGAGCGCCACGCGTTCCTCGTGTCCCGCGGCGAGCGGCCACGCGTCGTCGTACGCGGCGAACACGCGCGCACTGAAGCCACCAAAGAGCCGCATCATTGCGAGGTCGACCTCGCGGTGGCCGCCGTAGACCGCGGGGTCGCACACGCACGGCGCGCCCACGTCGTCGACGAGAAGGTTGCCGGCCCACAGGTCGCCGTGGAGCCGCGCCGGGGGCTCGGGCGGCCCGCAGAGCTCGGGCAGGCGCGCGAACAGCCGCCCGAAGCCGCTGCGCAGGCGCGGGGACGCGAGACCTTCGTCGACGGCGAGGCGCAGCTGCGGCTCGAGACGCCGCGCTCGGTAGAAGGTGGGCCAGTCGGGCTCGGTCGCGTTGTCCTGCGGCAGCCGTCCGATGAAGTTGTCGCGATCGAGGCCGAAGCGCGGCGCGCCGAACCGGTGCAGCGCCGCGAGCCCGTGCCCGAGCTGTTCGTCGAAGTCTGTCGCGCGCGGCGCCGCGCCGTCCTCGCGAGGAAAATTGACGAGCTCGAGCGCGAGGAAGCCGGGCCCGCACGCCACCACCTCCGGCACGCGCAGCGCGCGCGCGGCGGCGAGCCAAGCCAGCCCCTCGGCCTCGGCCTGGAACATTCCTGCGGGCTCGCGCGCGTTCGTCTTCAGGAACAGCCGCCGGCCGTTCGTGAACGTGATCGCGTGGGCGGCGTTGATGTCACCGCCGCTCACCGGGCGCGCGCCCGCGACCTTGCCGCCCACCGCGGCCTCCAGCGCCGCCCTCACCCGCGCCTCCACCTCGCCCGCCCTCAGAGCCGGTGCTGCTTCCTCAGGTGCTCGAGGAGCGCGCGACACGCGGCCTCGCAAAGATCGAACACCTCTTCGAACCCGCGCGCGCCGCCGTAGTACGGATCGGGCACCTCTGCGTCGCGCGGCGCCGCCGGATCGAACGAGCGAAGCAGCGCCACCTTGGCGCGATCGGCGTCGGTGCGCGCCAGGCGCAAGAGCTCGTCGCGGTTCGCGCGATCCATCGCCAGCACGTAGTCGCAGTCCTCGAACGAGACCGACGTGAACTGCTGCGCGCGTCCCGAGAGCGGGATGCCGCGCGCGGCTCCCACGGCCGCGCTGCGCTTGTCGCGCGGATGACCCACGTGCCAGTCACCCGTGCCGGCGCTCGAGAGGCGCACGCGCGCCTCGAGCCCCGCCTGCTTCACGACGTGGCGCATCACCGCCTCGGCGGTCGGCGAGCGGCAGATGTTGCCCAGGCATACGAAGCAGACGTGAACCGAGGCCTGAGCCGTTCCAGCCGCCACGGCGACCTACGACTTGGCCGCGTCGTCCGAGTGCCCGTTCGGAGCCGCGCCGTTCGGCTGGTGCGATGCGCTGGCCGCCTCTTCGTCGGCCAGCGACTCCGGATCGACGACGCTGGCCGCCTCTTCCTCGGCCAGCATGGCCTCGACCTCGGCGGGCGGGCCGATGCGCTTCTTGCGCCGCCGCCGCTTGGGCTCCTTCTCCTTGTCGTCGCCGCCGCCCGCCGCCGCAGACTTCTCGATGGGCGTCTTGTCGTTGGGCGACCGGATCTCGAAGTCCTCGACGTGGAACGAGCCACGCGCCTTGACCACGAGCCGCTTCTGCAGGCGCTTCTCGAGATCGTCGAGGAACGGGCGATCGGTGGTCGCCAGCACGTTCGCGACCTCGGGGTGCACCTCGATGAGAATCGTGTCGCCCTCGACGAGATCGCCCTGGCGCCGCAGCTCGCGGAAAAGCTCGTAGCAGACCGTGCGGCGCGACTTCGTGTAGCCCTTGCCCTCGCACGCCGTGCACGGCTCCGTGAGGTTGTGCAGCAGCGACTCGCGCGTGCGCTTGCGCGTCATCTCGATGAGCCCCAGCTCCGAGATGCGCGTCACGGCGGCCTTCGCGCGGTCCTTCTTCAGGTAGTCGTTGAACGCCCGCGTGACCTTGTCGCGGTTGTGCGGGCGATCCATGTCGATGAAGTCGACGACGATCATGCCGCCGATCGAACGGATCCGCAGCTGCTCCGCGACCTCGCGGGCCGCCTCCATGTTCGTCTTCGTGATCGTGTCTTCGAGGCTGGACTTGCCGACGAAGCGCCCCGTGTTGACGTCGATGGCGGTCAGCGCCTCCATCTCGTCGACGATGAGGTACCCGCCCGACTTCAGCCAGACCTTGCGCTCGAGCGCGCGGTCGATCTCGATCTCGATGCCGAAGCCGTCGAAGATGGGCTCCTGCCCCTCGTAGAGCTCGATGTGCCCCTGGAAGTCGGGCATGAAGGCCGCGATGAACTTCTTGACGCGCTCGTACTCACTGCGCGAGTCGATGATCAGCTTCTCGACGTCGGCCGTGAAGAGATCGCGAACCGTGCGCAGAAGGAGATCGAGATCGTTGTAGATCAGCGACGGGCAGCGTCCGCCCTCGGCGCGCTGGACGACGTTGTTCCAAAGCTTGATGAGGAACTCCATGTCCGACTTCAGCTCGCGCTCGGACACGCCCTCGGCGACGGTGCGAACGATGAAGCCGGAGCCCGGCGGGCGCACCGACTCGACGATCTCGCGCAGCCTGCGACGCTCCTTGTCGGAAGCGATGCGGCGCGAGATGCCGATGTGATCGACCGTCGGCATGAACACGAGGTGGCGGCCCGGCAACGAGATGTAGCGCGTCGTGCGCGCTCCCTTCGTGCTGATGGGCTCCTTCGTGACCTGGACGATGACCTCCTGGCCTTCTTTGAGGAGGTCCTCGATGCGCGCCCCGCCGCCGGAGGCGCGCTGCTTGTCGCGCTCCTCCTCTTCGTCTTCGCGATCTTCGTTCCGGTTCGACTCGCCCGACAGCAACCCTTTCAGGTCATCGGGCGTGCCTCGGACGTCGGAGACGTGCAGGTAGGCGCTCTTTTCGAGGCCGATGTTGACGAAAGCGGCCTGCATCCCTGGGAGCACGCGCTCGACGCGGCCCTTGTAGATGTTTCCGGCGATCCCGCGCTCGCGCTTGCGTTCGATGTAGAGCTCACCGAGGAACCCATCTTCGACGAGCGCGACGCGGGTCTCCGGGCCGTCGGCGTTGATAACCAGGAGGCTATGCGGCATGGACACGCTTCACGGAGGCTACGAAAAATTACTGGGAGCGACGGTCCCGCCTGACGGGAATGTCAGGGTCCATCGCGAAAATGTTGTGAGATCGATCGCGGTCGTAACACGGAACCGCCCGCAATTCAACGACATCGGCATGATCGGCTCGGGTCGGCACATCCCTTGCTCCCTGAAAACGACAAGAACGACGAGCGGCGGCTCCCCTCCTCCTCCTAACTTAAAGCGCCCGCTCGCTGTTCTCCTCCTCCCTTCACACCGACTTCGGTCGGTGTGACCTAGATTGACGGCCTCGCACCCTAATCTGTCATGCGCGGGGCCGTGCCCATATGAAAGTTTTTCCTTAGCCTGACTTCACCTCGCCTCGCACCCTAAAGACTAGTTGGCTTCTGAGTTGGTTCGGCGACCCTCGCGGGAATAGACCCCCGCGGGGGTTTTTGCCGTCTGGGGCGACGATCTGACGGAAAGCCCGCTTCGCTCGACTCCTGGGCGCCCTAGCGCAGGTGCAGGACGTAGACGTAGGTCCACGCAGAGACGAACAGCAAGGCGTCGATGCGATCCAGCATGCCGCCATGTCCCGGCAGGAGCCTCCCTGAGTCCTTCGCGCCGACCGAGCGCTTGATCATCGATTCGACGAGATCTCCGATCGGGCCCAGCACGGCCGCCGGCCCGCCAATGAGCACGCAGTCCGCGAGCGTGATCGCGGGCGTCAGCGTCGCGTGGCCCGCGAGCAAGATGCCCACGCCTGCGATCAGGCCGCCGACGGCGCCCTCGACCGTCTTGCCCGGCGAGATCACAGGGTAGAGCTTGTGCCGCCCCAGCGTGCGGCCCGCGAAATAGGCGCCCGTGTCGTTCGCGAACGTGACCGCGATGGCGGCGCACACCCAGACGGCGCCGTTCACTGCGTCGCGGTGCAGGATCGCCAGCGACGCCGGCATCGCGCCCAGATAGACGACGCCGAAGCCGGCGAGGCCCAGGCGCGCGCCTGCGGACGGGATCTCGCCAGGCTCGAGCAGCACGGCGGCCGAGGCGAGGATCAGCGCGCCCAGGAGCCAGACGAGCGTCAGCTCGGGGCGCAGGTACAAACCCACCGCGAGCGCGACGCCCACGGCGATCACCTCGAGGCGAAGGCGACGCGACGCCGACGCGAGCGTCATGTTGACGTACTCGGTCAGCGCGAGCGCCGCCACGACGACGACGAGCAAGCCGAACCCGAGCGGCTGTTCGCGCCACATGATGAGCGCGCCCACCAGCGGCAGCGCCACCACGGCCGTGAGCACGCGGAGCGCCAGATTGGAGGCGGCCATGGGCGGGGGTCGTCAGCCTGCGCTGCGGATCTGCTCGCGCGTGCGGCCGAAGCGCCGCTCGCGGCCTCGGTAGGACTCGAGCGCGCCGTAGAGCTCTTCCTTTCCGAAGTCGGGCCAGTAGGTATCGGTGAAGTAGAGCTCGGCGTACGCCGCCTCCCAAAGGAGGAAGTTCGAGAGGCGTTCTTCGCCGGACGTGCGAACCAGCAGATCCAGGCGAGGCAAGCCGTTCGTCTGCAGCGCGCCCGAGATGTGGTCTTCGGTGATGTCGCTTGCCGCGAGCTCGCCGCGCGCGACGTCGCCGGCCAGCTTCTGCGCGGCCGCGACCAGCGATTCACGTCCGCCGTACGACAGCGCCAGGCACAGCGTCATGCCCCGGTTGCCGGCCGACTCGGCCATGAGCGCGTCCAGCGGACCCTTCACGAACTCCGGCAGGCGATCGATGTCGCCGATCGCGATGAGCCGGATGTCGTTCTCCATGATCTCGTCACGCTCGTCGATGACGTAGTCGCGTAGGAGCTGCATCAGCGTCGCGACCTCCTCGGGAGGCCGCGACCAGTTCTGCGCCGAGAAGGCGTAGAGCGTGATCGCCGGGAGACCAATCTCGCGTGCGGCGCGCACGACGTTCCGCACGGCGACGGCGCCCTTCCGATGCCCCTCGACGCGCGGCAAACCCCGCCGCTGCGCCCAGCGGCCGTTGCCGTCCATGATGATCGCGACGTGGCGAGGAAGGTGGGAAGGCAAGATTTTGGACTCGGCGAGCATCCAGCGGTTCCCGGGTACCATACCAAGGACGGAAAGTCGATGGGGTGGCGGTCAGAGCCAGAAACGCGACGCCCGGCCCCTCTCGATTTGTCGCCCCTGGACCGATCGACTACCCTTTTACTGATGAAGACCGCCGAGGACATCGAGTCCTACCTGCTCAGGGCAGGCTTACCCTACGAAGGGGTCAAGCCGGGGTTGTGGTTGGTTCAGATCGGGGACTTCGGGCGCCTGGCGGTTTCGATGGCCGGCCCCGTGGTCGCCTTCCGGATCAAGGTCCTGGACGCGCCCAAGGCCGGGCGTGAAGAGCTCTTCCGCACCCTGCTCCAGCTCAACACCACCGAGATGGTCCATGGGGCCTTCGGGCTCGAGGGTGACGCCGTCGTCATCGTCGACGCGCTCGAGCTCGAAAACCTGGACTTCAACGAGTTCCAGGCGGTGATCGACGACATGTCGATGGCCGTGACGAAGCACCACCCGAACCTGACCCGCTACATCGAACGCAAGCCAGCGACCAACCCCTCCGCCGCTTCGCACGCCTAACAGGAACAGACCATGGGAATTTTCTCGAGGCTCGGCACGCTCATCAAATCGAATCTGAACGATCTGATCTCGAAGGCGGAAGACCCGCAGAAGATGCTGAATCAGATCGTCGTCGAGATGCAGAACCAGCTCGTCGAGGCGAAGAAACAAGTCGCCGTCTCGATCGCGGACGAGAAGCGTCTCAAGAAGAACTGGGACGAGCAGGTCGAGCTCTCGGCCGAGTGGGAGCGCAAGGCGATGCTGGCCGTGCGCAGCGGCGACGACGTGCTGGCGAAGGAAGCGCTCGTCCGCAAGCAGGAGCACGACAAGCAGCAGGTCGAGTTCGAGAAGCAGTGGCGCCTGCAAAAGGAAGCGGTCGAGAAGCTGAAGGAACAGCTGCGCACGCTGAACGACAAGATCGAAGAGGCGAAGCGCAAGAAGAACATCCTCATCGCGCGCCAGAAGCGCGCCGAAGCGCAGAAGGCCATCCAGGACACGATGCGCGGGCTCAGCGACAACAGCGCCTTCGACACGTTCGAGCGCATGAGCCAGAAGGTGGACCAGATCGAGGCTGAGTCCGAGGCGTCGGCCGAGCTCGGCGGCGAGCTGGCGGGCGACACGCTCCAGCAGAAGTTCAAGAAGCTCGAGGCGACCTCGGGCGGCGGCTCGGACCTGGCGCTCGCCGAGCTGAAGGCGAAGATGGGCCTCGGCCCGATGCCCGAGGCGCGGCCGGCGCTGCCGGCGGGCGCAGAGAGCGAAGCAGCCGAGGGCGGCTCCCCCAAGAGGTGACCACGTAAGGAGCAGTTCATGGCCGGGTCCGCGAGCGACATCTGGATACTGGCCGCGAAGCGCACCGCGTTCGGCGCGTTCGGCGGCGCGCTGCGTGATCAGAAGGCCACCGACCTGGGGACGACCGCCGCGAAGGCGGCGCTGGCGCAAGCTGGCCTGACCGCCGAACGCATCGATCAGGTCATCTTCGGGAACGTCCTGCAAACCACTCCCGAGGACGTCTACTGCGCGCGCCACATCGGCCTGCGCGCGGGCGTGCCCGTCGATCGCCCCGCCCTCACGGTGAATCGGCTGTGCGGGTCGGGCTTTCAGGCAATCGTGAGCGCGGCCCTCGAGATCCGGCACGGAGAAGCCGATGTCGCCCTCGTGGGCGGGACGGAATCCATGAGCCAGGCGCCGCACGCCATCCGAGGCGCGCGCTGGGGCTACCCGTTCGGAAAAGCACCGCCGCTCGAGGACCTGCTCTGGACGGCGCTGACCGACACGTACGCCGGCTGCGCGATGGGCATCACGGCGGAGAACCTGGCCGAGAAGTACGGCATCGACCGCGCCGCGTGCGACGAGTACGCGCTTTCGTCGCAGCAACGCTGGGCCGCGGCCGCCGAGGCCGGGCGCTTTCGCGAGGAGATCGCGCCGCTCGAGCTCGCGACCAAGAAGGGCGTCCAGGTGTTCGAGCGCGACGAGCACCCGCGCCCCGCGACGACCATGGAGTCGCTCGGCAAGCTCGCGCCCGCGTTCAAGCCGGGTGGCGTCGTGACGGCCGGGAACGCCTCCGGCATCGCCGACGGCGCGGCGGCGTTGATCGTCGCGTCGCGCGCCGCCGCCGAGCGTGCTTCCGCCGCCCCCCTCGGCGCCCTGGTTTCGTGGGCCGTCGTCGGTGTCGAGCCGCGCCTGATGGGCATCGGCCCGGTACCGGCCATCACGAAGGCTCTGACGCGCGCGAGGCTGCCGCTCTCGGCAATGGACCTGATCGAGGTCAACGAGGCCTTCGCGCCCCAATACCTGGCCGTGGAGCGGGAGGCGGGGTTACCGCGGGAAAAGACCAACGTCGACGGCGGCGCGATCGCGCTCGGGCACCCGCTGGGCGCCTCGGGCGCGAGGCTCGTGACGCACCTGCTCCACGAGCTCCGTCGTCGTCGGGCCCGCTATGGGTTGGGGGCAGCTTGCATCGGCGGCGGCCAGGGGATTGCCGTCGTCGTAGAATCGTTGCTATAAGGCAAACTTGTCCTCGCTGCGCATCGCAGCTTTCGCCACGTGAGGAAATTAAGGACCGATGCCACAACACCAGAACCACACAACGGCCCGATTCAACGGTGTGAAGATCTTCTCGGCGACGATGGCGCAGGAGCGGGAGAATCTAGGCGAGAAAGTGACCGCCTGGATTCGTGAGCATCCCACGTTTCAGATTGTCGATACGGTGGTGACGCAGTCTTCCGACGAGGCGTTCCACTGCTTGGCGATCACGCTCTTCTGGTGGGAAGACCGTCCCGGCCAGAGCGCCTGAGTCGACAGGGTCGACGCACACCACTGAAACCTCGCGGGGTGCGGGCCACATCCCGCGGGGTCATCGGCCGACGGCGTGAGCCCGGTCAGCCGCTCAGCTAGCCGCCGACGAAGACGAACGGGTAGCTCATCGCGGTCATACCGCTGCGCGACGCGGGGAACACCCACCGTGAGACCTGGCCGTCGATGCAGCTCGCGAGCTGCGAGCCTTCGAACTGCGGCGCATCCACGCTCAGCGCCTGGACGTGCCCGTTGCCGGCGATCTGGAAGCTGACGATGGCCTTGCCGGTGCGCGTATCGCCCTCCCGGGTCATGCGCTGATAGCAGGACTTCACTCCCGGCACGTACTGGCGAACGAGCTTCTGCACCTCGTTCGGATCCGGTCGCTCGGGCAGGGGCTCCTGGTGGCCAGCGCCCTTCAGGCTCTCCGCCATGAGCGGCGCCATCGCGATGGCGCCCGACTGCGCGCCGAGAACGTTGTCCATCAGCGCCGCGCCCTTGTCGTCGACGATCCGGATCGCCTGCGCGCCCTGATCGGCCAGCGCCTGCCAGCGCTTGTCGAACGGCGTCGGCTGTCCGCCCCCACCTGCTCCGCCGCGGCTGCACGCCAAGCCACCCAGCACCAACGCCGCCATCGTCGCTCGCTTCATCGACATGGCCGGAATGCTACACCGGGCGCGGCGCCCGAGCGGCTCATTTCGGCCTGAACGGCGACGCGTGATCGGCGTGCTGGACGCGCCGCAGAACGAAGATCCACATCGCAAGCGAGAGCAGCGTCACGGCGGTCCAGACGCGTCCGTCCAGCCGGTGGTGCAGCGCGAAGTTGTACGCGCCGTGAAAGAGGATGGGGACCAGCAGGCACAGCACGCGATCACGCCAGAGCGCGTTCGGGTTCGAGCGATCGAACTTCGCCTTGCCCGCGTAGTAGCCCATGGCGCCGCCGAAGAGCGCGTGCGCCGGTACCGAGAAGAGCGCCCGCTGCCAGACCACCGTGAAGCCGCTCTGCGCCTGGGCGATGTAGAGAACGTTCTCGAGCGTCGCGAACCCGAGCGAAACCGCGACGCCGTAGACGACGCCGTCGAGCGGCTCGTCGAACTCGTCCCAGTGGTAGATCGCGGCGAAGAGCACGACGGCCTTGGCCGTCTCCTCGACGAGCCCGGCGAGCACGAGCGACTCGAAGAGGCGCGACGCCTCCGAGCCGCTGGACAGCCATTCGGCCGAAACGAACCCGAGCAGCGTGTAGGCCAGCCCGCGCGCGGCCGCCATCGCGTAGAGCCCGAGCGAGAATGCCATCACGACCCTGTGCAGCGGCTCGCGCTGCCACCGATCGCGCAGGTAGAAGAACGTCAGAAGGAACAGCGACGGGGCCGCCCCTGCGACGATCGCGAGCAGCCAGCCGTGCATCGGCTATACTTTGCTACAACCCGACTGGGTTCGGGGGCGAAACGGTTTCGACGGGGGTCAGCGAAGTTCATGTTGCGTGCCGAGGCGCCCGAGGCCTCGCAAAAACGGGCAAAAAAGAACAGCGAACGATAACTCGTTTGCTCTCGCGGCCTAAAAAACCGACGAGACCGCGAACCGGGGAGGTGCCTGTGGCCCCGGGGACCGGACATCTTCTCAGGCTGGCGACCGCGTAGCGCCTTTCGATGCGGCCGTAAGACACAGGAAGAGCTAAGCGTCGGGCCGCCCGGCCGGTGGGCTAAGCCGACGTCGAAAACCAAATCACCGGATACGCACGTAGCGGCATGAGCGGAGCACTTCCGGACCCGGGTTCGACTCCCGGCGCCTCCACTGTCTTTTCACGTACTTAGGCTAGGTTCTTGGCGTTGTCGCCCAGCTGTCGCCCAGGCAGCTTGTCGGAGATCCGGTCGAGCCCATCGAGCAGCTTGACCGCGTGGCGGCCTTCGACAAGTACGTCGCGCATCTGCCGCTCGAGCGCCAGGTGCGGCTGATGGCGCACCACGGCCTCAACGTCACGTCGCAGACCCTTTGGGATCAATGCTCGGCCGTGACGGCGTTGCTGGAGCCCACCTACGACGCGATCTTCACGCAGCTTCGCGCGAGCCCGGTCGTCGGCGTCGACCAGACGGGCTGGCCGGATCTCGAGGACACGTCGTTGCCGCCGTGGCAGATGTGGTGC
>DASZUD010000176.1:0-20796 GCA_035548155.1 Polyangia bacterium | reverse complement strand
GGGGCGCTTCCTCGAGGACGACGTGCGCGTTGGTTCCGCCGGCGCCCAGCGCCGTCACGCCCGCGCGCCGCGGCGCCGCGGCGCGCGGCCAATCCAGTAGCCGCTGGGGGACATAGAACGGGCTCGACGCGAAGTCGATCTCCGGGTTCGGGCGCTCGAACCCGACGCTGGGCGGGATCTGGCCGTGCATCATCGCCAGCACGGTCTTGATGACGCTGCTGACGCCGGCCGCCTCGCCGAGGTGACCGATGTTCGACTTCAGCGAGCCCAGGCCGCAGAAGCCGCGCCGATCGGTGTGGGCGCGGAACGTCTGCGTCAGCGCCGCGACCTCGATCGGGTCCCCGATGCGCGTGCCCGTGCCGTGCGCCTCGACGTAGCCGATCGTCGTCGGGTCGACGCCCGCGACGGCGAGCGCCTCGGCGATCACGCGCGCCTGTCCGTCGACGCTGGGCGCGAGATACCCCACCTTCTGCGCGCCGTCGTTGTTGATCGCCGTGCCGCGCACGACGGCGAGGACGTTATCGCCGTCGCGGCGCGCGTCCGCGAGCCGCTTGAGCACGACGGCGCCCGCGCCGCTGCCGAACAGCGTGCCCGTCGAGCGCGCGTCGAACGGCCGGCAGTGCCCGTCGGCCGAGACGATCTCGCCCTCGCGGTAGAGGTACCCGCGCTGCGGCAGCGCGATGGTGGAGCCGCCTGCGAGCGCGACGTCGCACTCGCGCGCCAGCAAGCTCTGCACCGCCAGGTGGATCGTGACCAGCGTCGACGAGCACGCCGTCTGCACGTTCATGCTGGGGCCGCGCAGGTCGAGCTCATAGGACACGCGCGTCGCGAGGAAGTTCATGTCGTTCGCGGTGTGGCGCAGCAGCCACTCGCCGACCGACTCCATGAGCTCGGGGTTCGTCACGAGGTGGTGCATCAGGTACGAGTTCAGCCCCGATGACGCCCACACCCCGACGACTCCGGCGGCCTTCTTCGGATCGGGATCGTAGCCGGCGTTCTCGAAGGCCTCCCAGGCGACCTCCAGGAACAGGCGGTGCTGGGGATCGGCGATGGCGGCGTCCTTCGGCGAGAAGCCGAAGAATCCGGCGTCCCACTGATCGATGTCGTCGAGGAACGGGCACGCGCGCACGTAGCTCGGGTCGCGGAGCGCGGCGGCGGACTCGCCCGCCTCCAGCAGCTCCTCGTCCGTGAAGTGGCGCAGCGATTCGACGCCGCCGGCCAGGTTGCGCCAGAAGTGCTCGAGGTCGGGGGCGCCGGGGAAGCGTCCTGCCATCCCGATGATCGCGACGAAGGTCTCGTCCGCTGGATCGTCGACGCCCGTCGACACCTGTCCGCCCGCGTTGTCCCGATCGACGCTCATCACGTTGACCCTTCGGCGCGCACGCCCGCGCATGCCCGGTTGCTATGTCTGAATTGTCGGCGCGGGTTACAAGCTCTCCCGGGGCGCGCCGCGGGATTTCGAGACGTCCCCGACGGGGGACAACATGGGGCTCGGCCGCTGGTTGTGCCAGGCCGCTAGGGGCTGGCGGGGAAGTCTGCGGGCGCTTCTTCGACTGTCACGGCCAGCGCCTCGTCCGGCGCGCGGCGTACCGCGAGGGCCAGCGCATGGTGGGGGGACGGAAGGCGGCGCTCGAAGTACCAGCGCGCGGGATCGTCCGCGACGCTGGACGCGAAGGCGACGGCGATGTCGGGCGAAGCCGCAGCGCCCTCATCCCTCAGATCGAAGGCGAAACCCGAGAGCGGCAGCGCGAGCCCCATGCCGCGCGCCTTGATGTACGCCTCCTTCAGCGTCCAGAAGGCGAAGAACCAGTCGCGCTGGTTTGCGGCCGGCTGCGCGGCGAGCGCCGCCACCTCGACGGGGGCGAAGTAATGCGGCGCGATCTCCAGGCCGAAGTCGCCCCGGGCAGGGCGCGTGTGCTCCACGTCGACGCCGACGTCGCGGTCCCGCGCGACGACGCACGCGACGAGGCCCGCCGTGTGCGACAAGTTGAACCTGAGCCGCGCGGCGGCCGTGCCAGGCGCAGCACCCGCGACGTGCGGCCGACCGTGCTCGTTCGTCTCGAAGCGCCAGCGGACGGGCGGCATGTCAGGCGCGTAACGCGAGAGCGTGTGCCGGACCAGCGCGTGCGCAAAGAGGTAGCGGCGCCGATCGGTCCCGAAACGGAAACGCCTCATGCGCGCGAGCTCGTCGGGCGAGAGGAGCGCCTCGCAACGCCGGGCGTCCTCGGGGCCGGCATCCTCGGGCGCGCGCAGCAACCAGACGCGCACGTCGCGCGGGCCCAGGCCGCTATCCGGTGATGTCTGCACGATGGTGTATGGCTCGGGGGGTCGTCGGGGCCGCGAAGGATGCATATGTTAGCTCCGGCGCGTGAGCACGTCTTCGCGCGCTTACTACGATCATGAGTGAAGACGGGCTTCTGCCGGGTGTAGTGGGCTTGATGATCAAGGAGGTGAAGCGGCGCCTCCTGTCCTTGACGGTGATCTTCTCCGTCGTGGCGCTCGTCACCCTGGGCCTCGGTCTGGTCATGCCGAAGCGGTGGGACGCCACGACGGTGATCCTCGTCGACAACGACCTGGTCATAAAGCCGATCCTCGAGGGTCGCGCCGCGGTGACCCCCGTCGGGACGCAAACGACGCTGGTGAGCCAGGTCGTGCTGGGGAACAAGGTGCTGCGGCAGCTGGCCCTGGATACGGGCATCTTGCCGGACAAGGCGCCTCCTCAGGAGCAGGAGAAGATCGTCGGCGAGTTCCGGAAGCGGATCAAGATCGAGAGCAAGCCCACCGAGTCGCTGGTGCGCATCTCGTACCACGACTCCAACCCGAAGCGCGCCGCGCACGTCACCAACGTGCTGGGGAAGGCGTACATCAACGAGAGCGCGACGCTGCGGGAGAACGAGAGCCGCGAGGCGTTCAACTTCATCGACAACCGCGTCAAGGAGTACGGCCAGAAGCTGACCGACGCGCACAAGAAGCTGCTCGACTACTACCGCGGCGAGTCCATGCGCAGCGTGACGCCGGGCCGCGCGATCGCGGCGGTGGGACCGGCCCCCAACGCGCCGCCCGGCGCCCGCCTCACCCCGGAGGAGCTCGCCTCGCTGCGCGTCGAGGCGCAGACGCTGGAGGCGCAGCTCGGCCGCAGGTCCTCGGCGTCGCTCGCGCAGGACACGAAGAACCTCGAGGACGCGCGCAACCGTGTCGCGAAGGCGCAGTCCGATCTCGACAGGCTGCTCGTGACCTACACGGACGAGCACCCGGACGTGCGGCGCGCGAAGCGCGACCTGGAGGTGGCCAAAGGCGAGCTCCAGCGCGTCGAAAAGGCGCGGCTCGATCTCGAGAAGGCGCGCGCCGAGACGGCAGCGCTGGACGATCAGGTGGCGCAGGCCGCGCGCGCGCGGCTGGCCGAGGTGCAGCAGAAGATCGCCGCCGCGACGGGGCGGCGCCCGCGCTCGGTCTCGCTGCTGGCGCGCGCGGCGCCCGAGGACGCCGAGAAGGATCCCGAGATGAAGGGCGTCGGTCAGGACACGAAGCAGTCCGAGCTCTTCCGCGTCTACGATTCGACGCGCGAGATCTACCAAGACCTGCTCAAGCGCCGCGAGAACGCGCGCGTGTCGATGGACCTCGACGCCGAGCACCACAACTTCAACATGCGCGTGCAGGAGGAAGCCGAGGTGCCGGCGACGGCCAGCAGCCTGCGCCTGATGCACTTCGCGATCATCGGGATCTTGTTGGCCCTGCTGATTCCGCTCGGCGTCGTGTTCGCCATCGTGAAGCTCGATCGCCGCGTGCGCAGCCCGCAGCAGGTGGAGAACCTCGCGCGCGTGCCGCTGCTGGTGGCCATCCCGTTCGAGGCGCGCCGCTTCCGCTCGCTCGTGCGCAGCCGCAACCTCAAGGTGGCGCTGCTCGTCGCGGGCGTGTTCGTCGTGTACGGCACGACATTCGTGATCAAGATGATGTCGACATGAGCAACGGCGGATCCAATCAGCCCACCTCGAGCTCTTCGATCGTCACGCGCCGCCCGGCGCAGCTGCGCGCGCCCGAGCCGCGGCAGCTCGCCCAGGTCTCGAAGGGCCTGGCGTCGCCCGATCAGCTGGACGCCTTTCGCGAGCTGCGCACGCGCCTGCTCACGATGGCCGAGGGGGTGGGACTCACGCACTTCACGACGCTGATCGTGCCCGTGAGCTCGGGGGCGGGCGCGAGCTACGTCGCGCGCAACCTGGCCGTGGCCTTCACTCTGCAGGATCAGCGCGTGGCGATCCTGGTCGACTGCAACGCGCGTCACCCCACGCAGGGCGCGGCGCTGGGGCTATCCGGCGAAGAGGGCCTCTTCGACTACCTCGAAGAGCCGCAGGCGCCCATCGAGAACCTCATCCGCCCCACGACGATCGCGGGCTTGCACGTGGTCCCGGCGGGCCGCCCTTCGGACCTGCCGCGCGAGTACTTCTCGTCGCAGCCGATGCGCATGGTCATGTCCGCGCTGCGTCAGGCGCCTTGCTTCCCCTTCCTCGACGGTCCGCCAACGAAGGGCTCGCCGGACGCGCGGATCCTCTCCGAGCACGCGGACTTCGTCGTCCTCGTCGCGGGCTACGGCCAGGACACACCCCAGACCATCGCGCAGGCGGCGGCGCTCTTCGAGCCTTCGAAGTTCGCGGGGGTGGTCTTCAACGAGCACAACTGAGAACATCGCGAAGATGGCGGCGGATCCCACGATCGCGCTCATGTACCACGCGCTCGGCGAGGGCACGGCCACGAACGCCGATCCGCACTACACGATCGGCCGCGATCGATTCGCGGCGCACCTCGCGCTGTGCGCGCGCGAGGGCGGCGCCGTCGTGAGCGCGCGCGACTGGCTCGCGGGGCGCGCCGGCGTGATCGCGACGTTCGACGACGGCGACGTGAGCAATCACCGCGTGGCCTTCCCGATGCTGGCCGCCGCGGGCGCGACCGCCGACTTCTTCGTGAACCCGGCGCAGGTGGGCACGCCCGGCTACGCGACGTGGGCCGAGCTGCGCGAGATGTCCGACGCCGGCCTGTCGATCCAGTCGCACGGGCTCGACCACCGCGAATTTCTCACGGCGCTCTCGCCGGCGCGCCTGCGCGAGGATCTGCGCCGCGCGCGGCTCGAGATCGAGGACCGCGTCGGGCGTCCCGTGACGCTGCTCGCGCCCGCGGGCGGCCGCGAGCCGGCCGATCTGGCCGACGCCGCGCGCGAGGCGGGATACACGCACGTCATGAACTCGCGGCCGGCGCGCGTTCGACGCGGCGACGGCCCGACGCTGGGCCGGCTCGCCGTGACGGCTCGCCTCGACGACGAGACGCTGTCGTCGTGGCTGCGCGGCGGACCCGCGCTGCGAAAGGCCCAGGTGCGCTACGCCGTGCTCCAGCTCGCGAAGCGAGCGCTGGGTGACGACGTGTACCGGGCCGTGAGGCGCCGCCTGCTTGGCGACGCCAGCGCGGGCGAGATGTGATGCCCATAGCGACGGAAACCTACAGGGCAAGGGTTTGACGGTGGCGCCCCTCGAAGGCACTTTTGGAATGTCCAAACGATTCGACGTCTCGATGTCCTTCGTTTGATTCTTTCGATGAGCGAACCCGCCGCCGCCCCACACGTACCGAGCGTTCTCGGTGACTTCGTCCTCGCCTCGGGGCCCGGGGCCCACGCCTGGGTGAAGGGCCTCGCTGGCTTCACGACGATCTCGGCGCCCGACGATCTCGCGCAGATCGCGATCCGCGGAGCCGTGCGCCACGGCGAGACGCCGGCCGGCGCGCGGTGGATCGCCGTCGCCGATCTGATCGCGGGCGACGTGGCCGACGGCGCGCGCGCCCTGGGCGCCGGCACGCCGCCGCAGCACGATTGGCGCGGCCGCTTCACGCAGGTCGTGTGGCAGCCCGAGGAGCGGCAGCTGTGCGCGGTGACGGATCACTTCTCGTCGCTCTCGCTGTACGCCTTCGTGCGCAGCGACATCGACGCCGTCGTGCTGGGCAGCGACCTCAGGCTCGTGGCGTCGGCGCCGTGGTGCGACCGCTCCATCGACCTCGAGTCGGTCTACCACTACCTCAACTTCGCGCAGATCCCCGCGCCGGGGACCATCTTTCGCGACGTGCGCCGCCTCGAGCCCGCGACGCGCTGGCGCTGGCGGTCGGGCGCAGCGCCGCAGCAAGAGCGCTACTACGTCCCCGAGTACCCGGCGGACGCGGACGGTCACGAGGAAACGCTGGCGCACCGGCTGCGCGAGCGCATGGTCGCGACGGTGCACGACTACCGCCCGAAGGTGCACGGCCACCGCGAGAGTGAAGCCGGCTGGGGGTGCTTCCTCTCGGGCGGCACCGACAGCTCCAGCATCGTTTCCATTCTGGCGAGGCAGAACCACGGCCGCGTCCAGAGCTTCACGATCGGCTTCGCCGAGGAGCGCTACGACGAGCTGCGCTTCGCGCGCACGGCCGCGGAGGCGTGCGGCGCGGCCTCGAACTTCGAGACCGTTTCCGACGAGCGCGCGCAGTCGCTGGTCTCGCGCGTCGTCGAGGCCTACGACCAGCCCTTCGGCAACGCCTCGGCGATCCCGACGCTGGCCTGCGTCGACCTCGCGCAGGCGCGGGGGGCGCGCGTGCTGCTGGCGGGTGACGGGGGCGACGAGATCTTCGGTGGCAACCAGCGCTACGCGAAGGACCAGATCATGGAGACCTGGTTCTCCATGCCGCGCCCCGTGAAGGCGCTGGGGCGGCAGCTCGGGCGCTTGTGCGCGCTGACCAACCATCACTTCCTCAACCGCGTCGAGAATTTCTTCGAGCGATCGTCGCTGCCGAACCCCGACCGCTTCTACACCGACGACTCGTTCGCGTCCGACCACTACGAGCAGATGCTGACGCCGGACTTCCGGCGCGCCGTCGATCGCGACGCCTCTCTCGAGTTCATGCGCGCCGTGTACCGCCTGGGCGCGAGCGGCGGGCCGCTGCAGCGGATCATGCGCCTCGACCTGATGATGGCCATCGCGCAGAACGATCTGCGGAAGGTTCACGGCGCGGCGCAGTCGGTGGGCGTCAGCGTGCGCTTCCCGTACCTCGATCCGCTGCTGGTCGCGCACATGAGCCGCTTGCCCGAGCGGCACATCGTGCGGGGACTGACCAAGCGCTACCTCTTCAAGCGCGCGATGCAGGGCGTCCTGCCCGAGGAGATCCTGCGCAAGCGGAAGCAGGGCTTCGGGTTGCCGGTTTCCGTGTGGCTGCGCACGGAGGGGCCGTTCAAGGCGATGGTGCGCGAGACGCTGTTCGACGCGACGGCGCGCGCGCGTGGCTGGTGGGAGCCGGCCTTCGTCGCCGGCCTGCTGGCGCAGCACGAACGCGGCGCGTGGGACTACGGCGACTGCATCTACCGGTTGTTCGTGCTCGAGCTGTGGCTGCGGAGGTACGTGGATGGCGGCTGATTTCGGGGGGGCGCCGATCGAGGAGGTCGGGGCGCCCGCGACGACCCGCGTCCGGCGGATGCGCGTGCTCATGGTGCTGGAGAGCGACTTCTCGAGGCGCCTGGGCGGCGGCGCCGAGTCGCAGGTGCGCACGCTCGCGCGGCACCTCATCCGCACTGGCCACCCGGTGGCCGTGATGACGCCGCTGCTGGCGCACAGCCCGCCTCGCGCCGCCGACCGCTGCTTCGGCGTTCCGGTGGCGCGCCTTCGATATCCGCGCTGGCCCGTCGTGGGCGCGGGGCTCATGTGCTTGCGCCTGGCCGCTTTCCTCCTCGGTCGCGGGCGACGCTACGACGCGTGGCACGTCCACATCGCGCATCACATGGGCGCCGTGACGTGCCTCGTCGGTGCGCTGCTCCGAAAGCCGGTGGTCGTGAAGGTCTCGGGCTGGTGGGAGCTCGAGAAGGGCGTGATGGCGCCGAGCCGTGGCTTGCTCGACGCGCTCGCGTATCGGCTGCTCAAGCGCGGCGCCGTGTTCCAGGCCATCAGCTCGCGAATCGCCACGGAGCTCGAGCGCCAGGGCGTCCCGGCGGATCGCATCGTGGTCCTCCCGAACGCGGTCGACACGGCGCGGTTCCACGCGAACCGCCTGCCGCGTCCCGCGGGCGCGCCGTTCACGGCCGTGTTCGTCGGGCGGCTCGTGCCCGAGAAGGGCCTCGACGTGTTGCTCGACGCGTGGGCGCGGGCCTTCCCCGCGCGGGGCGTGGCGCGGCTGCGCCTCGTGGGCGACGGGCCGCTCGAGCAACCGCTGCGCGAGCAGGCGCGGCGGCTGGGCATCGCTGACGACGTCGAGCTCCTCGGGCGCCAGGAGCGCGTGGAGGACTTCCTCGCGACGTCCGACGCGGGCGTGCTGCCCTCGAAGATCGAGGGCCTGTCGAACACGCTGCTCGAGTTCATGGCCTCGGGACTGCCGACGCTGGCCAGCCGCGTCAGCGGCAGCGAGGACTTCGTCGCGCCCGGGCGCAACGGGTGGCTGCACGCCGCCGGTGACGTCGAGGCGCTCGCGGCCGATTTGCGTGACGCCGCGGAGCTCCCGTCGCAGAAGCTGCGCGAGATGGGCGTGGCGGCGCGCGCCGACGTCGAGCGCATGTCCGCCTTGGAGTCGGTGGTGGGACGGTTGCTCGTGCTCTACCGCGGCGGTGCGCCGGCCCAGGCGAAGGAGTGAGCGATGTGCGGCATCATCGGCATCGTCGCTGGGCCCGGCGCTTCACCGCCCGGTGAGGACGTCGGCCGCGCGATGAACGCGGCGATCATGCACCGCGGGCCCGACGACGAGGGCCTCTACCGCGATCGCCAGGCGATGCTTGGCATGCGCCGCCTCTCGATCATCGATCTTTCGGGCGGGCACCAGCCGGTCCACAACGAGGACGGCACGATCCAGGCCGTCTTCAACGGCGAGATCTACAACTTCCGCGACCTGCGTCGCGAGCTGGAGGCACTGGGCCACGGCTTTTATACGAGCTCGGACACCGAGGTGATTGTCCACGGCTACGAGCAGTGGGGCGAGGGCTGCTTCGAGCGCCTCGACGGCATGTTCGGCATCGCGCTGTGGGACACGCGGTCGCGCACGCTGGTGCTGGCGCGCGACCGGTTCGGCGAAAAGCCGCTCTTCTATTCCTTGTCGCCCGACGGCCAGCACCTGCTCTTCGCGAGCGAGCTCAAGTCGCTGCTGCAGGTCCCGGCCTTCCGCCCCGAGATCTCGCCCGAGGCCGTGCGGTCCTACGTCTGCTTCGGCTACGTGCCCACGCCGGGCAGCATCTTCGAAGGCGTCCACAAGTTGCCGCCGGGGTGCTTCCTGCGGTTCGCCGACGGGAAGGTGGCGGTGCGCCGCTACTACGAGCTCCAGCTCGAGCCCAAGCTGCAGATCTCGGAGGAGGACGCGGAGGAGGAGCTGGCCCGGCTGCTGGACCGCGCCGTGCAAAGCCGGCTGGTCGCTGACGTGCCGTTCGGAGCGTTCCTCTCGGGCGGCATCGACTCGAGCGTCGTGGTCGCGCTGATGGCGCGCCACATGCGCCAGCCCGTGCGCACGTTTTCGATCGGCTTCCGCGAGGCCGAGTACAACGAGCTCGACGACGCGCGGCGCGTCTCGCGCCACCTCGCCACGGAGCACCACGAGCTGGTCGTCGAGCCCGACGCCGTGGACTTGCTGCAGCAGCTCGTGTGGTACGTCGACGAGCCGTTCGCGGACTCGTCGGCGATCCCCACGTACCTGGTGTCGAAGCTCGCGCGCGAGCACGTGAAGATGGTGCTGACCGGCGACGCCGGCGACGAGACGTTCGCGGGCTACTCCCGCTACCTCAAGTTCCTGGACATGCAGAAGCTGGGCGCGCTCAAGCCCGCGGCCGCGGCGACGGCCGCCGTCGCCGGCGCGCTCGTGCCCTCCGAGCGCGGCTACCGCTTGCGCCGCGTCGCCGAGCGGCTGCGCCAGCCGTTCCCCGACAGCTACCTCTCGGGCGTGGCGGTCACGCGCGCCGACGTCGCCGACGACCTGCTCGGGGAGGCGGTGGGCCCGTCGGCCGACGGGCACTACGGCGGTCTTGCCAGCGTGACGCGCGCGTCGGAGGCGCTGGAGCCGCTCGACCGCTGCGTCGCGATCGACTTCGCGAGCTATCTGCCGGACGACGTGCTCGTGAAGCTGGATCGCATGGCGATGGCGAACTCGCTCGAGGGCCGGGCGCCGTTCCTCGACCACCACGTCGTCGAGTTCGGCGTGCGCCTGCCGAGTCAACTGCGCGTCAGCGGCGGCCGTGGCAAGCACCTCCTGCGCAAGGTCGCGGCGCGCTGGCTGCCGCCCGAGGTGCTCACGAAGAAGAAGCACGGCTTCGGCATCCCGCTGGCGCAGTGGTTCCGCGGGCCGCTCGCGGGCCTCGCGACGGACCTCATCGGCAGCCAGACGTTCCGCGAGCGCGGCCTCCTGCGGCCGGCCGCCGCGGAGCGGTACCTGCGCGAGCACATCGAGTGCAAGGCGGACCACGGCGAGATCTTGTGGCTGACGCTCACGCTGGAGCTGTGGGCGCGCCGCTACCTCGATCGGCACTCTGCATGAGGCCGAACGATGCTGAAGGCGCTCCTCTTCTTCGACCTGCTCTACGTCGTCAACGAGCTGCACTTCCACTGGGAGACCGGGATTCCCGCGGTCGCGCCGATCAACCTCCTCATGTTGGTGACGGTGCTCGTGATGCGCGGCAAGCCGGACATCCTGCCGGACGACGTGACGGGCGTCGCGCGCAAGTCGCTGTTCTGGTTCGGGTACGCGCTGATCTTCGCCTTCCTCATCAGTGAGGCGCGCAGCGCCGAGCGCTTCATCGAGGACCTGACCTTCCTCAAGAACGGGCTCTTCTACCCGCTGTTCTATTTTCTCTACCTCCGATGTCGGCAGGACGAGAAGACCACGCGGCAGCTCATCATCTGGGTGCTGATCATCGCCGCGGTCGCGGGCGTCGAGGGCTTCCACGAGGGCCTCGACTACGGCTTCGGCCACTACAGCGCCTTCAAGCGCGCGTCCGGCCCGTTCGGCGCCGATTGGCACAACGCCAACCGCGCGGGCGTCTTCTACGGCATGTTCATGCCGATGTTCGTCGCGATCGCGCTGTTCCTGCGCGGCGCGATCCTGTGGCGCATCGGCGCCCTCGGCGCCATCGTCGCGCTCGCGGGCGGGACGATCGCGACGTACTCGCGCCAGTCGTACTTCCTCGTGCTGCTGTCGTTCACGCTGCTGCTGCTGCGCAAGAGCATCATCGTCGCGGTGCTGATCGGCGCGGCGCTCGTGTCGGCGGTGAGCTACCTGCCCGAAAGCGTCACCCAGCGCGTCGAGGAGACGGAGCAGACCAACAACACGGCGCACGGCGAGGTCGACACCAGCACGGCCAGCCGCTGGGAGATCTGGCAGGCCGCCATGCACATGTGGCGCGACAACCCGCTCGGCGTCGGCTTCCACAAGTTCTCGTACGAGATCGGCAACTACTCGGGCGAGTACAAGGGCTATGACGCGCACAACTTCTACGTGCGCACGCTGGCCGAGTGCGGCCCGTTCGGGCTCATCACGCTGCTGCTGCTCATGCGCACGCTGTTCAGGCTCGCCTCGTTCATCCGCCGCAATGTGAGCCCCGAAGATCACGAGACGCGCGCGCTGGCCTACGGCTTCACCATCGCGACGCTCTGCATGGCTCTGGGCGGCGTCTACGGCACGCCGACGCTCGAAGGCGCCGTCATGGCGCCGTACTGGGCGCTCTGCGGCCTGCTCGAACGCTACACGCACCTCAAGCTGCTGGGCCGCGAGACGGTGGTCGAGGCCGTGCCCGTCGAGCCGTCGATCGTCGAGCGGTTCCCGCTGGCGGCGTACATGCTGCCGGGGCGGCGGTCGTAGACGCGCCGGTCGCCCATCGCCGCCGGGGCCCCCGCTGGCTGACGTGGCTGTTCGGCTTCGCGATCCTGGCGGCGGTCGTGCTGGTCGTCGTGCACGCCTCGGACGAGAGGGAGCTCGTTCATCTGGCGCGGCGGGCGCAGCCGTGGTGGCTGCTGCTCGCGCTGGCGCTTCAGGCGGCGACGTACCCGTTCCAGAGCGAAGTCTGGCAGACGGTTCTGCGCCCAGCGGGCGCGCGCGTCGGCGCCGCGGAGATGGGCAGGCTCACCCTGGCTCGGCTGGCGGTGGACCACACGTTGCCGGCGGCCGGCCTGGGCGGCACCGTCCTCGCGGCCAAGGCTCTCGAGCAGCAGCACGTGTCTTTGCCCGTCATCATGGCGGGCGTCGTGATCGACACGGCGTCCTTGTTCGTGACCTACGCCTTCGGGCTCGCGGCGGCGCTGGTGATCTTCATCGCGCGGTACGAAGCGCCGCCCGTCATCGTCATAGGCGCGATCGCTTTCCTGGTGTTCGCGCTCGCGCTGGCGATCGGCTCCCTCGGCGTGGCGGGTCATCCTGCGGGGCCGTTCGCACACCGCCTCGCGCGGCTGCGGCCGCTGGGAGTCGGCCTGCGCATGATCGAGCAGGCCGACCGCCGGCTGTCCCACAGCCCGCTCTTGCTGGCGCGCGCCAGCATCTGCCAGGCGGCGGTCGTGCTCCTCGACGTCGCGACGATGTGGGCCCTCATCGCGGCGCTGGGCACGCGGGCCGCGCCAGCGGGCGTGTTCGCCAGCTTCATGATGTCGACGCTGCTGCGCCTCGCGGGCGCGCTCCCCGGCGGCCTCGGCACGTTCGACGCCGCGTCCGTGCTGACCCTGCGCCTCATGGGCGTCCAGCTGCCGGTCGCGCTGTCGGCGACGCTGCTGTTCCGAGGCTTCGCGTTCTGGTTGCCGCTCGCGCCGGGCTTGTGGTTCGCGCGGCGCTATGTCGTCACTACGAGAAGGGCAGGCGGGGCGTCGTCCGGCGGAACACCGTCGTCGCGCTGAGCGAAGGCGAAAACCCCTCAGTCAGGTCAAGTCGACAGCCCTGACGCCAGCCACACGAACCCCGGCACGTCGTCGTCGATGCCGGGCAGGCGCTTGACGGCCATCCAGTCGCTCTCCGAATCGGCGATGCCCTCCGTCGAGCAGAACGCCACCTCGAAGCCCTCCTCGCGCAGCACGTCCTTCGTCTCGGCCGTGTAGTCGGCTGGGCTGCCGTTGGGGTAGGCGAACGAGAGCGGCCGAGAGCCCGTCTCGGCGGCGATGCGGTCGCGGCAGGTGGCGATCTCGCGCGCGGCGCCGGCGCGATCCAGGCGCGAGAGGATGCAGTGCGTGTGCGTGTGGCCGCCATACGTCGTGAGGTCCATCGTGCGGCGCACCTCCTCCCACGACATCATCTGCCGGGCGCGCGGCGGCGCGTCGCCCAGGATGTCGAGGAGCTCGTCGACGCGCGCGACACGCTCCTCGTCGGGGATCGTCTTCAGGTATTGGCGAACGGCCACGGCGAAGGCCTGGCGGGTCGCGCGATCCGTGAGGTGAATCGTGCGGCAGTCCTCGTACCACGGCAGGTTCAGGGTCGTGCGCCGTGAGGCGAAGCTCGCCCACTGGATGCGGTCCGTCCACAGCACTCCGGGCTCGTCGACGAGGCCGGTGACCAGGAACACGACGGCCGGGATGCCGTACTGCTTGAGCACCGGATAGGCGAGGTCGTGGTAGCTGCGGTAGCCGTCGTCGAAGGTCACGAGCACGGAGGGCTTGCCGCGGCTGGGCGTTCGCGTCCGTTCGACGAGCTCCTCGAAGCGGATCGGCTCGCAGTTGTCGTGCACCCAGCGCATCTGCGCGGCGAAGCGCCCCGCCGACACGCCGGGCAGGCTCGGCTCGTCACCGACGATGCGGTGATAGGTGAGAACAATCACCCCGCGAGCCCGTAGAGCCGCGCCCAGCGTTCGCCACCCGAGCGGCGAGGCGAACGCGCTCTTCACTGCCTGCTTGAGCGCACCGAGGTTCATTCACGTTCCTCCCTCCCTCCCCACGACCTTCTTCAGCCGCGCGAGCGGCTTCGCGAGCATGGCTCGCGCGTCCGGATCGATGAACCACATGATGCCGGCGTAGATCGGCGCGCCCGCGATGGGCCGTACCGCTGCCGCCAGCAGCCGCCGCTCCGGTAGGACGTGCTTGATACAGAGGTACATGACGCCCGCCGCCGCTCCCGCTCGCAAGAAGGTGAGCCAGGGCAGGGGCACCGGCAATAGGCGCCGCCCCGCAAGGCACAGCGCGAGCGCCGTCGTCGAGTAGCTGACCAGCGTCGCGATCGCGGCGCCCATGATCCCGATGCGCGGCACGAGCCAAAGGTTGAGCCCGATGTTGAGCGCCGCGCCCGTGAGGACGATCGACATGATGACGCGCGTCTTGCGATGGATGAAGAGACCCGCGCCCAGCATCGAGTTCGTACCGTCGACCACCATCCCCGCGATGACCCACGGGATGATCGGCGCCGCGCTGGCGTACTTCTCGGAGGCGAGGGCCGGGAGCAGCTCGGGGCCGACCGATGCGAAGCCGGCGATCACGGGCGCCGCGAGGAGCGCGTACGTGCGGAGCGAGCGCGTGATGAACGCCGACGTCTCCCGGGCGCCCTGCTCGTCCCACATTCTCATGTAGATCGGCATGATCGCCTGGCCCAGTGACGTGATCAGGACGGCCTGCACGTACTGGCACAGGTTGTAGGCGGCGCCGTAGAGGCCGAGCTGCGTGTCGCCGATCATGCCGGCGATGACGTAGCGATCGCCGACGGCGAGCACGATGCCCGACAGCTCGTAGCCGATCATCATCGGCACGCCGAAGCCAAGGAGCTCGACGTAGAGCGGGCGCGAGAACTGCTCGAGCGCAGGGCGGGGGCGCAGCCCCTTGCGGTACAGGAACGCGCCCAGCACGCCGACGGCCAGCGTCTCGGACACGACGGTCGCGGAATAGAACGCCGTCAGCGAGCTCGAGACGATGAGCACGGCGAAGAGGATGAGGCCCAGGCCGAAGTACTTCTTCGCGACCTGGTACTTCATCAGCACGGTCGTCTGCTGCTCGGCGCGCAGGAAGTTCACGAACGCGCTCTCCTCGACCTGGACGATGATGAGGAACGCCGCGATCGAGAACAGGTTGCGGACGCGCTGATCGCCGATCCACGTCAGCGGCACGAAGTGCGCGCCCAAGCCCACGGCCAGCATCACGACCACGGCCGTCGCCAGCATGCCGATCTGGGTCGTCGAGTAGAGCTGCGGAAGCGTGTAGCGGCCCTTGCCGGCGCGGATTTCGCTGTCGTAGCGCAGGATCGAGTGCTGGACGCCGACCTTACCCAGAGCCACCGATACCGTCAGGGTCGCGGCGACCAGGTTCATGACGCCGTAGTCGGCGACCGAGAAGACGCGCGTCAGCAGCGGGAAGGTGACCAGGCCCGCGATGACGCCGAACAGGCTCGCGACCGAATAGTGCGAAGCCTGAACGGCGAGGGTCTTGAGCGACGACGTCGCCGCCATTCAGTCCTGCTCCCGAGGCCGGCGCACGATCACTAAGATGATCATCCTCGAATCGCTCGCCACGAATCTCCACATCAAGCTATCACGCCCTATGTTGGTCGGGTGCCAAGCGGACGACGGGGGACGTCGGGGTCGGTGTCCGGTGTGGCGTGGGCCTCGGTGGCCGCACGGCGCACGGCGGCGACGAGCGTGGTCTTTCTGACACTGGTCGCGCCCGCGCTCGCACGCGCCGAGATCGCGTACGACATCCTGCCCAGCCTCTCGCTGGGCGCGACCGACAACGCCGCCGCGGCGCCGCCCTGGAACAACCCGAAGTCCGACGAGTTCACGATCGTGAACGCCGTCGCGCGCGCGCACACGCTGAGCGCGCACGCCTCGCACCAGCTCGGCTTCCGCTTCGCCGATACCTTCTACTGGCACAAGCGCGGCCCCACGACGCTGACGCTCGAGCTGGCAGAGATGTCCGACGTGAACGTGAGTCCACGCTGGCACCTGCGCCTCGCAGCGGGCGCGACGTACGGTCGCACCTCCTCGCCGTCCGCGCTCGACGTCAACGGCGGCGTTCCCGTCGCGCTGCCCGCGCGCGCGAACCCCTTCATCCTGGGCGCGGCGACCGAAGAGGGGCACTACCTCATCAACCTGCGCTCGCGCTTCATCCAGGCGCTGCGCATCTCGGGCGTGCACTACATCCGCGAAGGGCAGCCGGCCCCCGTGCCGGGACTTCCTCCGCCGATCGACTATTCGTATGTCCCCGGCGCGACCCTGCGCTACGAGCACGACGTCGGGGAGAACCTGGTGCTCGTCCAGGGTGACGTCGCCGACAGCATCGCGCCCGGCCGCGGCCCGGGCCTCGCCGATCAGGTCTTGCTGACGCAGCTGCTGGGCGGGTGGGGCCGCCAGCTCGGCTTCTATTGGAACACCGAGGTTCGCGCGGGTGCGCTCGGCGTCTTCGATTTCCAGGGCACGAAGGTCATCGAGCCCGCCGGCATCGCCACGATCGGCTACCGCCAGGTCGCGTGGTACGTGACGCTCTCGGCCTCGCAACTCGCCGTCCCGAACGTCTTCATCGCCGCGGCGACGATCAGCGATCAGGTGGCGGCGCGCCTGGCGCTGCCGCTGTCACGCAGCGAGCGCTACTACGTGCTCGGCTACGGCGGGTACACGTACGCGCGCCTCACCGACATTCAGGGGCTCCACCGCGGCTACGATCTGCGCTTCGCCGGCGTGTCGTTCACGGCGCGCCACGAGCACATCCCGCTTTGGGCCAGCGTCGACTACACGTACAGCAGCCAGATCGGCAACACGTCGGAGGGCGGCACGATCCCCGATCTCGAACGCCAGGCCGTGATGCTCACGGTGGGCTACGCGTTCTCGACGGATCACGAACAGCCGCCCGTGTTCCACGGCCTCATGCCCGCCGTGCTGCCCATGCGGGACGATCAGACGAAGGACGAGACGGACGGCGGCAAGATCGAGGCGCCCACGCCCGCGGGCACGCCCAATCAGTCGCTGCCGCCCGATCCCTCACGGTACATAGACAACGTCACCCGATAGCAGGGCCAGGTTCTGCTCGGGGCACTTGCCGGAGACCATGTCGGGGTAGTCGACGGGGATGCGGCGTGAGCCCTTCGCCGCGTCGTTGCGGATCACGACCATGTCCTCGGGCGCCGCGTAGCGGTTCGGTCCACCCGCGAGCGCCATCGCCTCCGAGACGGTCACGTAGTGGCTCGAGTTGTACGTGCCGGGGCGCTCGACGTTCCCGCTGACCGTGAAGCGATAGCTGTTGATGGCCGTCACCGCGACCGTGACCACGGCCGAGTCGTCCTTGATGTACGTCGCGAGGCGTTGCGTGAGCTCCTTGCGAACCTCTTCGGACGTCCTTCCCGCGGCCTTCAGGTCTCCGACGAGCGGCACGGTGATCGTGCCGTCGGGGCGCACGACGGCGTCGCCCGAGAGGTCCGGGTTTCGCCAAACGGTGATGTGCAGGACGTCCGACGGCCCGAGAACGAAGGACTGCTTTCGGGGATCAGGCTCGGACGCATAGTCGTACGGCTGGTACGTATGGCTGAAGATGTGGCAGCCCCCGACGAGGGGAACCGCCAGCAGCAGCGTCAACGACACGCGACTCGGCAACATGCCGGAAAGCATAGGCACGCGTGGCGCGCGCGCGACCCGTCTGGGGCCGAGATTCCAGTCACCAGGTGACGCGCTGCCGCCCGCTCAGCCAGCGGCCGAGGCCCACGACCGCCGCGGCGTTCAAGACGACGAACGTGCGCGCGACGCCGGCGAACCGGCCCGCGCGCCGGCCCAGCGTGGACGCAGCATAGAAGGCGAGCTGCGCGGCCACGAGCGCCCCGAAGAGCGACGCGCCGCCGCCGCCCGCGACGTAGGCCGTGGTGGAGCTCACGGCCAAGAGGACCATCAGCCACGGCGCGACGAGCCGCATGACCTTGTGCGAGACCAGCTCGAACCACGCCGGATTCGCCACGGGCGACAGCAGCGCGGGCACCAGCGCGAACAGCTGGTAGTTCCCGGCCAGCGTGCGCACCTTGCGGCGGAACTCGCGATCGTCGTCGAAGGCCGTGTCGTAGGCCTCGGCCTCGGCGACGAAGGCCACGCGCTTGCGCCGGAGGCCGAGGCGCGCCGGGATCCACACGTCGTCCAGGATCAGCTCCTCGGGCAGCGGGTCGAGATCCTCCCGGCGCATCATCGCGATCGCGCCGCTCATTCCGACGACGCCGCGAAAGCGCGACTCTTGCCGCCGGATCCAGTTCTCATACTTCCAATACAAGCCGCTCGGCGCGCCGCCCGCCAGCACGAGGTTGCCCGTGGCGCATCCGACGGCGGGATCTTCGAGGGTGTGCGCGAGCGCCCGCGCGGCGTTGGGTGACAGCGGCTGCCGCACGTCGCCGAGGAGCAGCAGCTGTCCCGTCGCCAGCTCGCGGAGCGCGTTGAGCGCCGCGGGCTTGCCCCGCCGCTCGCGCGACGAAAACACGCGCACGCGACCCGCGGCGCGCGGTTCGGCGGCATAGGCGCGCGCGACGGCCTCGGTGTCGTCGCTGCAACCGTCGCAGTACACGAGCACCTCGAGCAGCTCGGGCGGCCAGTCCTGAGCGAGCAGGCTGTCCAGCTTTTCGCGCAGGTGCGCGCCGCCGTTCCACACGGGCAAGAGCGCGCTGATCCTCCGCTCGCGCGGCGGAGGCAGCGGCGGGCGCACCGGGCGCATCCGCGCCAGCACGCCGATCGCAGCGGGGTAGCCGACGTACGTGTACGCCAGCAGGATCAGCGCGGCGATCGTGCAGGCGATCATGCGCGCCGTCCGACCATCCGGGCCTCACGTCCCCCGCGCGCCGAGCATCACCAGCGGCGTCTTGAGGATGATCGTCAGCTCCAGCGCCAAGAAGGCCTTCAGATCCTCGGTCGCCGCGCTGTACGCGAGATCGTAGAGCAGCTTCATGCGCATGTGATCGGCCAGCGCGTCCTCGGCGCCGTCGACCTTGAACGGGTTCGTGAGATCTCGCTCGAACATCGCGAGCACGCTGTCGGGCAGCGGCTTGCCTGTGTAGCCGAGCGACACCTGCGCCAATCCCGTGATGCCCGGCTTGACGTCGCGCATGCGCTCTTCGAAGTAGGGGATCGCCATCGCCAGCTGCTCGGCCAGCTCGGGCCGTTCGGGGCGGGGGCCCACCAGGCTCATCTCGCCGAGCAGCACATTGATGAACTGGGGGATCTCGTCGAGGCGCGTCTTGCGCAGGATGCGGCCCACGCGCGTGATGCGCGGATCCTCCTCGGTCGCCAGCACGGGGCCCGTGTACCGCTCGGCGTCGGGCCGCATCGAGCGGAACTTGAACATCGTGAAGTGCTGGAACTGCGGCCGCGGCACGCCGTCGGGCGAGATCCCGTCCACGTCACGCAGTTGACCCGCGCGCTTCTGACGGATAAAAACCGCTCCGGGGGACTCGAGGTAGATCGCGGCCGCGATCACCGGATAGAGAGGCAGCGTCATGGCCAGGCCCAAGGAAGCCCCGACGATGTCGGTCAATCTCTTCGCGAGCCGGACTGAGCGATGCACGTTCACCTCAACCTACAACATAATCGCGAATCCATCGCAGCAAGGCGTTCGCGGTATTATGGGTAGTGAGGCGCCTTGATACGGATCCTCATGACCGGGACTCTCGACCACCGCGACGTGACGCTCCGTGCGGTGTCGGCGGCGTGCAAGCTCGTGACGCGACGGCCACAGGGACCGGCGTGGAACGAGTTCCGCATGCAGGTCGTGTCGGCCGTGAGCGAGGCCTTCAACAACATCGTGCTGCACGGCTATGCGGGCCGCGGCGACGGCGAGATCGAGATCGAGATTCGCGCGTCGTTGGACCGCATCACGATCGCGATGCGTGATTTCGGATCCAGCTTCGATCCCACGACGGTGCCGCCGCCGGACTTCGACGCCTTGCCCGAGTCGGGCTGGGGACTTTTCATCATTCGAGCATTCATGGACATCAGCTACGCGCCAGGTCGCCCGAACGTGCTTACCCTTTCAAAGACACTGCCCGCGGAACCCGCGGAAGAGATCGCACAGGGAGACGACGGGCTCGGTAAAGGGACACGGGGATGACGTTCACGATTTCGAACGGAGAGGACGGGAGCGCGCGCTTGGCCATCGAGGGCGAGCTCGACGCGCTGAGCGTGGCCGACCTGCGCGTGGACATCGAGAAGCTGCTCGCTCGGCGCCCATCGCGGATCGACGTGGATCTCTCGCGGCTGCGCATGGTCGACAGCTCGGGAGTGGGCGCGCTCGTGTCGCTCTACAAGCGGGCGCGCGCGCAGGGCGGCAGCGTCGTCGTCACGGGGCTGCGTGATCAGCCGCTCGCGATCTTTCGCCTGCTGCGGCTCGACCGCGTGATGGTCGGCGCCGACGTGCCCGCCGCGACCAGCGCGAGCACGGGGACCGGCACGAAGCACTAGATGAAGCACTGGGGCCAGGCCCTGAGGTCCCGTCCTGAGCCACGGGGCCCTGCGTCGCAGCGTCCTGCTAACCCCGCGAATCTCGGTGGTTACGCGCGACGAAGTGAACGTTGCGTGACACGCCGCCGGGTCTGTTGCGCAACATCCCCTCGCGTGTAGTACCTTGTAGTCCTCGTCGGGGGACTCTCGGTGTCGATCTCGAAGACCATCGATTTCGTCGATCCCGCGTCGTCCATCGTCGTCGACGCGCGGGGGCTGGGTGCAGAGGCGGCGCCCATCCCGGTCGCGCGCGCGCTGGCGGCGATCGGCGAACCCGAGACGCAGCTCGAGCTGGCCCAGCGCCTCGCGACGACGCTTTCCATGCTGTGGGTCGACGTCGCGGGGGCTGACCTGTTCTTGCCGATCGGCCCCGGCGGCGAGCTGGCGGGCCTGGCCGAGCCCGCGCGCGGGCCCGCGCTCATGAG
>DASZUD010000175.1:0-43115 GCA_035548155.1 Polyangia bacterium | reverse complement strand
CTCGGGGCGCCCCGAGCTGACGACGCGGTAGACGATCGAGTCGCGCCGTGGCGGCCACCGCTCGCGCCACCGCCGCGCGAGGTCGCGCCGGGCCGGATCCGCGTGCTCCGCGGCGACCTGCTCCAGCGTGCCGTCGGCGCGCAGGATGTCGACGACGCACCAATCGGCGATGCGCGGCACGGCCAGCGTCGCGACCTTCTCCAGCGTCGCGCGGTAGTCCAGCGTCGGCCCCAGCGCCACGCTGGCCTCGGCCAGGAACTGCCACGCCTCCTCGACCCGCCGCCGCTCCGTGATGTCACGGAACACGTTGACCGCCAGCTCGACGCGCCCTTCGGCGTCGACGACGGGCACCGCCGAGACCAGCATCCAGCGCTCGTCGCCCGTCCTCTTGACGCGACTGCGCACGACGAGGGTCGAGGTCTCGCCCTGAAGGGCTCGCTGCCCCGGCAGCTCGTCGAACGAAAGCGGCGTCCCGTCTTCGTGAAACATCTCGTAGGCGACCCGAAGCTCGTCGAGCGGCGCCGCGAGGATCTCCTCGACGGAGGCGAAGCCCGCGAGCTGCGCGGCCGCCTCGTTCGCGAACACGAGCGTCCCGTCGGGGCGCTGGGCCGTCACGCCCTCGGCGATGCTCTTCAGGATGAGGTTCAGCTGATCACGCGAGCGACGCAGCTCGTCCTGATCCAGCTCCGCCTGCCGGCGCGCGGCGCGCTCCTCGGCCGCGCGCCGCGCGTCCTCGTCAGCGCGCCGCCGCTCGGTGAGATCGCGCGTGATCTTGGCGAACCCGCGCAGCTCGCCCGAATCGTCGCGCAGCGCCGTCACGACGATCGACGCCCAGAAGCGGCTGCCGTCCTTGCGGACGCGCCAGCCCTCCTCCTCGTAGCGGCCGCGCTCCCGCACCGCCGACAAGATCCGGTTCGGCTTCCCGGCGGCGCGATCCTCGGCGGTGAAGAACACCCCGTACGACTGGCCGACGATCTCGTCGCGCGTATAGCCCTTGATCCGCTGCGCGCCCGGGTTCCAGGAGGCGATGTTTCCGTCGCGGTCGATGACGAAGATCGCGTAATCGACCACCTGCTCGATCAAGAGCTCGAGCAGTTCCGAGCGTCTCGCCTCCGTTGCCTCCATCTTCCCAGAATGTGACATGAGGCTCCCGCGCGCCTCCATCTTCGAGCGACGCGGGAGCCGCGGTCAACTGCGGGGTGAGGCCTCGGCCTCACATCCCGCGATTCGTGCCCGTGTCGTTCGTGTCACTGCCGCCGGACGACGAGCCGGACGACGAGCCGCTCGACTTCTTGTGCTTCTTGCCGCCCGTGCTCGACTTCGACGAGCCCGAGCTCGAACCCTCCGTGCCGGTGCTCGACTTCGACGAGCCCGCGCCCGACGTCCCCTGTTCCGAGCCCGCCTTGCCGGTGTCGGAGCCCTGCGAGCCCTGCGTGCCCGAGCCCATCGATCCGGACTCGCTGCCGGTGTTGCTCGGGGCCGAGCCCTGATCCTGGCCATAGCCGCTGCCGCCCTCGGCGTTGGCGGCGAAGGGCACCGCGAGGAGCCCCGAAAGAATCATCGCCGCGAATGTCTTGCGCATGGTTCGTCTCCTTCGTGAGGCCATCGATACGACCCCACGTCTTTCCGCTATGGGTATGGGAGCCATACGCAGCAACCCGTTCCCAGGCGCGCGCCTCATTTTTCCCGGGGCGAGACCGACACGTCCGATTGCGCGTGATCCGCCGCGGAAACACGGGCCGCGCGCGATGGCGACGCCCTCGCGACGACGCAGGTTTGTCGTCGGTGAGACGCTTCGCGAAGGGCGCTCCGTGAGCCCGAGCGCCACGATCGGCGAGCCTCCCGCCGGGGCCCTGCGGCCGGGGAGCCGCTTCGAGTCTGACGTCACGCACCGGCTGGATCGCCGCCCTGGTCGCGCTGGCACTGGCGCGTCGTCGCGTCGCTGGGGATCACGTGGATGCTCGACGGGCTCGAGGTGACGCTGGTCGGCGCGATCGGCCCGGTGCTCACGCAGCGGGGCACGTCGAGACGATCAACGCGCTCGCGGACGTCCCCGACGAGGGCGCGGGCAGCCCCGGCGCTAAGCCATGAGGAGCACGGCGCGGAACCGGCGCGCCTTGCTCACGAGGATCTCGAGCTCGTCGTGCGCCGTGCCGAACGCCTTCGAAAGCCCGCTCTCGGCCGACGAGCAGGTCTCACGGAAGGTGCTCCACTCCGTGCGAGCGCCGGAGCTGGCGAACTGGAGGAGGTTGCCCTCGATCTCGGTCACCAGCGTCTCGAGCTCGTTCAGGGTCCGGGTGGCTTTCGCGGGGTGGCTCATTGTCGGCACACCCGCTTTCGGCGGTCCGGCCCCTGAACTTGAGGCGGTTTCCGTCAGAGACGTGTCTCGACGGGTCACCTGCGACGCAGCACGGCTTGCGCCAGCACCCAGCGGACGGGCGCGGCCGCGCGCGCGCCGCTCGCCAGCTCAGCCAGATCAGCCCCCAGCCGATCGAGCTCGGCCGCTTCGACGGTGCTGGTGACGAACGGCTCGCGCCTCCACGTCTCGAAGTTGAGGGCGTGAAGGCGCGCCACGAAGGCCGCGGGCAGCGGGACGGGCCGACGCACGAGGCGCTCGAGCCGGAAGCCCGAGCTGGCCGCCAGCGTCCACAGCTCGCGTCCGATGTAGGTCCGCTGCCCGTGCGCGGACTGCATCGCCTCGAGCAGCCCGTAGTAGCGCTGGAGCACCGCATCGTCGGCGTCGAGCGTGTCGACCTCCTCCAGCGCGAGCCGCGCGCCGGGCTGCGCGGCCTCGGCCCAGCGATCGAGGAGCGCCGTGCCTCCCGCGAGGTGCGTGAGGATGAAGCGCCCGTAGAGCAGGTCCGCCGCTGGGGCGGGGAACGGAACGCGCGTGATGTCGTGCTCGGCGAAGGTGAGGCCGCTCGATTCCCCGACGCGCGCGCGCGCCGCGGCGAGGTAGCGCGCCGAGCTGTCGAGGCCGATGGTCACGGGCGCGCCGACGATCCGGGCGACGAGCTCGGTCGTGTAGCCGAGGCCGCAGCCCAGATCGATGGCGACGCGCGTGCTCTCCTGCGCGAGCTCCTCGAGCAGCGCGCGCGAGCCCTCTTCGTAGGCCTCGGCCAGAAGGCGCAGGCGGCGGGCCGCGAGGTCGTTGTCTCCGAACGTGTAGTGCTGAGATGCCGGCATGCGGTGCTCGGCGACCCCGGCGGCCCCCGCACCGCCCGTCTGCCCTGGTGCGAGTGAGGATGAGGCGACCACCGCGGGTCGCCTCTCCTTTCTTTCTACCGTGAGGGCGCCCGACGAACGAAGGCGCGCCACCACGAGCGGGGGGCGGTCGACGAAGGCATCGGGCGCTGGGCGAAACGTGACACGGGCGACCTTCAATCTGCCTGTTCGGCTCGGCTCCCGTCAAGAGCCCGCCGCCAGGTGCCGCGTCCCCGCCCCACGGTGGCGATGCAGGCGGCGCCGTCGTGCGTGGTCACGCGCGCGCTCGGCACCGAGCCGTAACGCCGCGCCGAGCGCGCTCCTCGCCGGTGCGGGCGCGCCCGACCGGATCCAGGTTTAGGCCGTAGCGCTGAGCATGCCTTCTGCACGTTTCGGGGAAGGAGCGCGTCATGAGCACAATTGCGAAGATGGGCAGAGTTGGAAGTTCCCTGGCCGCCGCCGCCTTCGGCGTGGCGCTCGCCGGCCCTGCGCTGGCCGAGGACGTCGTCCCGTACGCGTCGCCGGATGATCCGGCCGCGGCCGAGCAGGCGAAGGCAGACGCGGCCCGGCAGCGCGCGGACAAGTACGCCGCTCAGGGCGGCTGGGCCTACAAGAGCGGCACCGTTCGACGCGCGGATGCCGAGGCGAACCGCATGCAAGCGAAGGCGGACGCGATTCGCGCCCAGTCGTCGGGCGTGGAGGCGCCGGCGCCTTCACCCGAGCTGCAGGCCGCCGAGGCGCGCGTGAAGCTGCTGCGCGACACGGGCGGGCCCGCGTACAAGTCCGGCGAGGTCGACCGGGCGCAAACGAAGGCGCTCGAGCTCTCGCAGCCGGTCTTCGTCGAACCCTCCGGGCCGGGGCAAGTTCCACCCAACTGGGACAAGCCCGCGATCCAGGAGGGCCAAGAGAAGATGGCGCCCAGCCAGCCCGACGAGTGAGGGACCGCGGGCGATCGCGCGCGTTGGCACGAAACCGGCAGGACTTCGGGTCGTGCACCGACGACACGCCGGCGTTCCCCCGAGGTCCCCGTCATGAGCGGGCGCGCGACGCTGGGCCGCGCGACGGCGGCGCTGCTGCGCCCGTTCTCGAAGGTTCACCCCGAAGAAGCGCCGACGCTGGCGCTCATGGCCGTCTCGTCGTTCCTGCTGCTCACCGCGTACTACCTCCTCAAGACGGTGCGCGAGCCGCTGATCCTCCTTCAGGGCGGCGCCGAGGTGAAGCTGTACGCGCGCGCCGGTCAGACCGTGATCATGGTGGGCGTCGTCCACCTCTACGGCGAGCTCGCGCAGCGCGTGGGCCGCGTGCGCCTGCTCAGGATCGTGTTCCTGTTCTTCATCTCGAACCTCGCCGTGTTCGCCGTGCTCGCGAAGCTCGCCGTGCCGATCGGCCTCGCGTTCTTCCTGTGGGTGGGCGTGTTCAGCTACACGGTGATCGCGCAGTTCTGGGGGCTCGCGGCCGACATCTACGACGAAGAGCAAGGCAAGCGGCTGTTCCCGCTGATCGGCGCGGGCAGCTCGATCGGCGCCGTCGCCGGCGGCCTGTTCGCGAAGGTCCTCGTGCCCTTCGGGCCCGCCGTGCTCATGAGCACCGCGACCGTCATCCTGCTCCTCTGCGTGGGGCTCATCAGCTGGATCGAGCGGCGCACGCGCGCCGTGAACGTCCAGCACGAAGCCGCCCCCCGCGACGAGCCGCTGGCCGCGGAGAGCGCGTGGCGCCTGCTCGCGCGCGACAGGTACCTCTGGTTCATCGCCGGCATGGTGATCTTTCTCAATTGGGTCAACAGCTCGGGCGAGTACGTCCTCGATCGCACGCTGGTCGTGGCCGCCAAGGACGCCGCCGCCGGCGGTGCCGTGAGCTCGCAGACGTTCATCGGCGAGTTCAAAGCCGGCTACTACGCCTGGTACAACACGATCGGCGTGGCGCTGCAGCTCCTCGCCGTCTCGCGCATCCTCGCGACCGTCGGCGTGCGCGGCGCGCTGTACTTCCTGCCCTGCTTCGGCGTCCTGGCCTATGGCTCGGCGATGTTCCTGCCCACGCTCGCCGTCCTGCGGCTCGTGAAGATCGGCGAGAACTCGCTGCAGTATTCGCTGCAGGACACGACGCGCCACGCGCTGTTCCTGGTCACGTCGCGCGCCGAGAAGTTCGTCGGCAAGACGGCCGTCGACACGATCGCCGTGCGCCTCGGCGCCATCATGTCGGCGCTGTTCGTCTACGTGGGATCGTGGTTCGGCTGGTCCACCAGCACCTTCGCCGCGATCAACGTCGTGCTGGCGCTGATCTGGTTGGGCTTCGTGGCGCTCATCGGCCGCCAGCACCGGCGGCGCGAGCTCGCCGCCGCCGCGGCGACCTGATCAGCGCGCGTTCACGATCAGCGCCTGCACCACGCCCAGGATCTCGGCGGCCTGCGCGGGCTTCGGCAGCAGCGCCGCCGCGCCAGGCGGCAGCTCGGCCATGCCGCCCGTGAACAGGACGAAGGGCGCGTCGGACAGGCGCTTCAGCGACGGCAGCGCCTCGGGGCCCGTCTCCTGCGGCATCGAGTTATCGAGCAGCACGAGCTTCACCTCGCCGCCCTTGATCTCGAGGATCGCGCGCGCCTCCTCGGCGTTCCCCGCCTCGAGGACACGGTACCCGCCGCGCGTGAGCACGCGCGCGACCACGGTGCGGACGGCCGCCTCGTCGTCGACGACGAGGACGGTCTCCCCGCTGCCGCTCACGCGCGTCGCGCGCGTCGCCGGCGCCTCGGCGGGCGGCGCCGGCGCCACCGGAACGACCACCGTGAACGTGGTCCCCGCGCCGCGCTCGCTGTCGAAGTCGAGGCGCCCGTGCGCGTCGCGCACGCGCAGCAGCACGTCCGCCAGCCCGAGGCCCGCGCCGCGGTGAGCGGGCTTGGTCGTGAAGAACGGCTCGTAGATGCGCGACGCCACCTCCTCCGACATCCCCATCCCGTTGTCGCGCACGCGCAGGCGCACCTCGGTCGCGGCCGGGGCGTCGACCAAAATCTCGATCACGCGGGCGTGCCCGGTCGTCGGCTCCAGCGCGTCCCGCGCGTTGAAGAGGAGGTTCAACAAGATCTGCTCGAGGTCCGTCGCGCTCAACGCGGCGTGCCCGACGCCGGGCGAGACCGCCGTCCGGATCTCGATCTCCTTCGGGAACGACGTCCGGCACAGCGCCGCCGCGCGCTCGACGACGTCGCGCGGATCGCAGACGTTCGCTCCGTCCGCCGCGCGAGGCCCGGTGATCGCCATGAGCCGCTTGACGAGCTCGCGCGCCTGCAGCGACGCGCTCAGCGCCGCGCTGATCGACGGGCCCTGCTCTGCCACGGCTTGCTCGATCGCCAGCTCGAGGTTCGGGATGATCGCGCCGAGGAGGTTGTTGAAGTTGTGCGCCAGCCCGGCCGCGAGCTGGCCCAGCGCCTCGACGCGCTGGGCGCGTTGCATCTGGGCGGCGCCGCGCTTCTGCGCCGTGATGTCGAGGGCGCCGCCCATCATCATCGCGGGCCGGCCCGTCCCGTCGCGGAGGATCACACCGGTGCCGAGGACCCAACGCTCGACCCTTTCGCCCTCGTCACGCTGCGCCAGGCGATGCTCGAACGGCGTGTAGACGCCCGTCTCCAGCGCGCGCGAAAGCACCCCGTGGACGAAGGCGCGGTCGTCCGGATGGATGAGCTCGAGGAAGCCGTGGTAGCCGGCGGGCGGCGTGCGCGCGCCGAAGATCTCGAGGACGCGGCGGTCCCAGCTCACGACGTCGTGGATGACGTCCCAGCTCCACAGGCCCACGCTCGTCGCCTCGACGGCGAGGCGCAGCTTCTCCTCGCTGAGCACGAGCGATCGCTCGAGGCGCACGCGATCGGTGATGTCCGTGGGCACGAGCACGATCATCGCGACCTCGCCGGCGTCGAGCATGGGCTCGGCGCGAACGACGTAGCTGTGATTCGGTTCGCCGTTCTCGCCGTAGGCGACCGTCTCGTACGTCGTCGCGCGTTTGGTCTCGCAAACGCGCGCGTAGGCCGCCTTCATGACCTCGTGGCAAGAGGGCTCGGCGAACTCGAACACGCTGCGCCCGATCACCGAGCCGAAGGCCTCCGACGTGCGCCCGGTCGCGAGGAGTCGTCCCTCGGGATTTATGACGATGATGAAGGCGGGGACCAGGTCGACCAGCGCGCGCATCACCGGATCGACGAACTCCAGGGGCCCACGCTCGAACCGCTCGAGGCGCTCGCGGAGGATCCGGTTCTCCTCCCGCAGATCGGCCTCCGTGCGGGCGTCACTCGCCATGCTGAAAAATAATAACGCTCCCCCACTGTGTCCGCCGGGCATTATGATGGCCGATCGATGAGAGACGCTGCGCGGGTCCGCGCCGTGCGCCCGGCGCTGCACGAGAGCCTGCGCCTCCCGAGATGACGGCCGCGGCGCGCAAGCATCTCGGGTACGGCGCGGCCATGACGGCCGTCGGCGTGGCGGCGGGCACGTTCGGCATCCTGTTTCGCGGGGGCCTCTCCTGGAGCTTCCAGCGCCTCTTCGGGAAGGGCAACGTACTGGCCGCCTTCGAGGCGCTGCCGCCGCCGTGGCGCGCCGCCGTACCCGCGATCGGGGGCGCGCTCGCCGCGGCCGTGGGCCTGCTCGCGTCGAAGGCGGCGGGCGGCCACGGCGTCGCCGAGATCCTCGAGGCGGTCGTCCTCGGGCGCGGCCGCATCTCGCTGACGACGGCGCTTTGGAAGGCGCTCGCCTCGTTCTTCGCGATCGTGAGCGGCGGCTCGATCGGCCGCGAGGGGCCGCTGCTGCAGGTGGGCGCCGCGACGGGCACGGTGATCGCCGAGCGCTTCGGGCTGCCGCCTCGGCGCGTGCGCGCGCTGGTGGCCGCGGGCACGGCCGCCGGCTTCGCGTCCGCCTACAACACGCCGATCGCGGCCGTGCTGTTCGTGATCGAGATCGTCACGGGCGTCGCCTCGCTGGAGGTCGTGCTGCCGATCGTCGTCGCGACGACGATCGCGACTTGGCTGACGCGCATCGCGCTCGGGCCCGGGCCGCTCTACGGCCTGCGCGCGTTCACGCTCCGCTCGGGCAGCGAGCTCATCGTGTACGCGATCCTCGGCGTCGCCACGGGCCTCGTCGCGACGGGCTTCATGACGATCCTCGAGCGCGGAGCCCGCCTCTTTCGCGCGATCGGCCGCCCCGTGCTCGCGCGCGGCACCCTGGGCGGCCTGATCGTCGGCGCCATCGCGATCGGTCTGCCGCAGGTCACGGGCAACGGCTACGAGGCGATCCAGCAGATGCTCGATCTCCACTTCGCGGCGCCCATGCTCGCGCTCTTGCTGGTCGCCAAGGCGGTCGCGACGACGGCGTCGGTCTCGTCGGGCAGCCCGGGCGGCGTGTTCACGCCATCGCTGTTCCTCGGCGCCGCGACGGGTGGCCTCGTGGGCGCCGCCACGGCGGCCGTCCTGCCCGCGCACGGCTTCCCCGCCGGCTACGTGCTGGTGGGCATGGCGGGCGCGATCGCCGCCACGACGCACGCCCCGATCATGGCGTCCGTGCTGGGCTTCGAGCTCGCGGGCGACTACGGCATCGTGCTGCCGCTGTTCATCGCCACGGTCATCTCGACGCTGGTCTCGCGGCGGTTCAAGCCGGACTCGCTCTACACCGAGGAGCTGCGGCGGCGCGGCATCCCGTGGGAGAGCACGCTCGAGCAGCGCATCGCCAGCGTCGTGCGCGCGCGCGACATCATGGAGATGGATCCGCCCACGATCGATCGCGCGGCCCCCATGCGCGACGCCGTCGCGGCGCTGCTGCGCACGCGCGCCCGCGTCCTTTTCGTCACGGGCGGCCCCGCGATCGCCGCCATCGATCTGCGCCGCGCCGCCGAGCTCGGCGCCGACGACGCCGACCGGCCCTGCGCCGACCTGGCCATGCCCGTGCCCGTCGCGACGCTGGACGATTCGCTGCTGACGCTCTCGGAGAAGCTGTTCGAGGTCGACTGGGGCGAGGTGCCCGTCGTCGATCCCGCGCAGCCCGCCGTGCCCGTGGGCGTGGTCGCGCGCCGGATCTTGCTGGCCACCTTCGATCGCGAGCTGTTCCAGCGCGATCAGCTGCACACGCGCGTGACGTGGTTCGACGGGCAGACCGAGACGGCCGACTTCCTCGAGCTGCCGCGCGGCCACCGCATCGAGATCATCGCGGCGCCCCGCTCCGCCGTCGGCCGCCCCGTCGACGTGGCGGGCCTGCGCAGCCGCGCGCGCGTCACGGTGCTGGGCGTGCGCCCCGCGGCCGGGCCTTCGCGCACCGAGTGGCTCGAGCCCGAGGCCGTGGGCGCGACCGGCGACGCGGATCGCTGGATGGTGGTCGGGCCCGCAGCCGCGATCGACGACGTCCGCAAGACGTAACGCGCGCGGGCCCTCCCCGACGCACGTTCCGGCGCAGGATCGCGGCGGCGTCAGGCGTCGCACGTCTGTTCTCGAGCCGCTCCGCGCCGCCGCAGGGTGGTCCGCGCCATGCACCTTGCAGAGCTGGAGGCGACGCGTGGCCAATGGCGTGACGAGCACGGGTGAGTCGACGGTGGAGCTGTGGGAGGCGGGCCCTCCCGAGTCGGAGATCCGGTTCACGCTGCAGCACCTCGTGCTCTTGGAGATCACCGGCGTCGCGCGCCGGTGGCACGCCGTCATGGGGATCGATCGCGATCGCCCCGAGCGATCGGCCATCGAGGTCGTGATCGACGCCGCCAGCATCGACACCGGCTCGCCCGAGCGCGACGAGCACCTTCGCTCCGCCGAGTTTCTCGACGTCGAGAACTTCCCCGAGATCCGCTTTCAGAGCACGGAGGTGCGCTCTGACACCGACGGCGGCTTCGTCGTCGTGGGCGAGCTGGAGGTGAAGGACGTCACGCGCGAGGTGGTGCTCGCGGGCGTGTACGAGGGCGAAGCGGGTCCGAACGCGCGCCTCGTGTTCGTGGCGCGCACGATGGTGGACCGCCAGGAGATGCGCCTGCACTGGAACCAGGACCTCGACCACGGCGGCATCGTCGTGGGCGACAAGGTCGATCTCGAGATCCGCCTCGCGGCGAAGCCCTTCATCGAGGGGCTCCGCGCGGGCGCGCCCGTGCAGACTTGGTGACGCCGGAAGACGTCGCGCACCGCCGAGCGAGCAGCGCTCACCACCTCGACGGTCCCAGCTGGGCGGCAGGACGAAGGCCGGCGCGGGGCGCCGCTCAACGCGAGTCTCTGACGACGTACACGGGCTTCTTCGAGCGCTGCACGACCTCTCCCGCGACCGAGCCGAGGATCGTGCGCGCGAGGCCGCCGCGCCCGTGCGACGCCATGCAGATCACGTCGGTATTGAGGCGCTCTGCGGCCTGCACGATGGCCTCGGCCGCCCGGCCACCGTCGACGACCGACACGTGCGTCGTGACGCCCAGGCCGGCCGCCTCCTCGGGCACCAGCGATCGCAGCTCCTTGGCCAGCCCGGCGCGCTCGACGTCCGAGAGCCTCCACTCGGGGATGTCGTACGCGTACGGCGGCGTCGGCAGCGCGTGCTCGTGCACGTGCAGGAGCTCGACGACGCCGCCGCGGCCGCGCAAGAGGGCATAGGCGTGGCGCACGGCGGCGTTCCCCAGTTCGGAGAAGTCGGTGACGGCCAGGACCGTGTGGATGCTGGGCACGGCCTTCGGCATGGCCACGCGCTCGACGGGCACGCAGGCGATGGGCACGTAGCGCGAGCTGCGCGCGAGGCGTTCGGCGACCGTGCGCGAGAACGGCAGGCCCGTCGAGTGTCGGTGATCGATGCCGATCACCAGCAGATCCGCGCCGCTCTCCTCGACGGCGACCATCAAGTTCGCCGTCGTGTCGCCCCAAGCCGGGCGAATGTCCAGCGTGACCTGGCCGCGCCCCGGCAGGTTGCCGATCTTCTGCCGCAGCCCCGGCTCGAGGTTCTTGACGACGTCGGGATCGGGAGCGACGGGATCGCGCGGGCCGCCGAGCCCGAGACGCGCATACTCGACCAGCGGCCAGTAGAGGTGCGTGCACGTCACGTCGCACGGGCCCTCGCGGCGCAGATCCGCGACGAAGCGCAAGAGCGCGACGTCGTCGCTCGGTCCCAGCCCAGCCACGACGCGCGGCGCGCGCGACGCGTCCGGGCGCCACGGGTTCGGCACCTGCGCGCGCGGCACCAACACGACGGGGCGATCGGCGGCGCGCAAGGTGCGCTCGGCCACGCTGCCCAGGATCAGGCGATCGAGCGCCTGCAGGCCGCACGTGCCCAGCACGACCAACCTCGCGTCCTCTTGGCGCGCGTACTCGAGCAGCTTGACGTGCGGCTCGCCGCGCAGCACCTGCGGCCGCACGGAGACGCCCATCTCGTGCGACAGCTTGCGCGCCGTCTCACGCAACTGCTCCAGCGCGAGGCGCACCTGGTCGGTGTCCACCAGCGCGTCCTCGAAGACCAGCGTGCGCGAGTCCTCCTGGTAGGGACGCGCGACGTGAACCAGATCCACGTGCCCCCCGTCGCGGCGCGCCAACGCCGCGGCCCAGGCCAGCGCGGCCTCGGATTGGGGAGAGAAGTCGGTGGCGCAAACGATGAGCTCGCTCATGACGTCCTCGATTCAGTTCCGGGTCTGGGGCACGAAGGCGGCTTCCTCTCGGCTGCGCGCGCGAAGATCTTCCACGCGTGCCTTGTCGCGGATCGTGATCTCCGCGGCCGTGGCGCCCGACTGCTTGATCTCGAGGCCTGGCATGTAGAGAGGGCAGCTCACGTTCTCGGCGAAGCCGCGCGCCTGCGCGTACGCGTAGTGGCAACGCATCTCTGACACCAGCGCGTCGACGCGCGTGCCGGGCGCGAAGGTCACGCGCACGCCCCCTTTGACGTCGTCGATGGTCGTCACGGGGCCGAGCAGCGGGCAGGCCGCGCGCGTCCGCTCCGGCAGGTTCCGGCAGGCGCCCTGCTCGAACTTCTCCAGCGCCGCGGCGGCCCTCTCGTGCTCGCGCGCGTGGCGGCGGTGCGCGTCCGCCTCCTGAAGGTACTTGTCGGTCGGGTTGTAGACGACGATAGGCATCTCGACGGCGCTCGGGCCGTTGCTGTCGAGCGGCCGCACGGGCGTCATCGCGGCGGGACGCGCCGCGTGGGGGTCGTACCGCTCCTTGTCCTCCTCGGCCAGCCGACGCTGGCGCTCGGCCTCGGCGCGGTGCTGCTCGGCGCTCATGCCCGCAGGCTTCACGTTCGCCCCGTTGGGCGCGCACGCGGCGCCCCCCATAAGCCACAGCGCCGCCCCCAGAGCGGTGGTCCAACGGCTTCTTCTCGTCATCACGGCCTCCACCAGCTCTCGACAGCAACCGGCATTCCAACCGCCGCTCAGACGGTTTCCCCAACGATGTCGGAGCGATCTCACCGCGGTGTCCGGGCGGGCCCCGAGGGTCGCGCGCAATCCCTGCGCCCCTGCCGCGCCCCCCGCCGAATTTGCGTGCTCCGCGCCCGACCCCCTCCGAACGTGCGCACCTTCTGGCCGCGGGAAAGTGGTCCCGGCGCGCCCGAAGGCGGTACCGTGTTTGCTAAGTCGTCTCTCATCCCGCGATGGGTTCCCCCGTGACGCCCCCGACCTTCTTCGAGAACCTCAAGCTGTACGTCGGCTTCGACGACGAGTCATCGGCCGCCCTTCGCGAGCTGCACCCGCTGGCCGCGCCCTCGTTCGACGCGATCGTCGACGACTTCTATGACGCGATCGAAGCGCACCCGGGCGCGCGCGCGGCCATCACGGGTGGCCACCAGCAGATCGAGCGCCTCAAAAAGACGCTGTACCTGTGGATCGACAAGCTGCTCCTCGGTCCGCACGACGAGGCGTACCACGCGCTGCGCGCCCGCATCGGCCGCGTCCACGTGCGCATCGCGCTGCCGCAGCAATACATGTTCACGGCGATGGACCGCATCCGCGTCCGCCTGCTCGACATCGTGCAGACGCGCGTGGCCGAGCCCGAGGCGGCGCGGCGCATCGCGAAGGCGCTCAACCAGATCATCGACCTCGAGCTCGCCATCATGCTGGAGAGCTACCGCGAGGACCTCGCCGAGAAGAACCGCGCGAGCGAGCGCCTGGCGACGATCGGTCAGTTCGCCGCCAGCCTGGGCCACGAGCTGCGCAACCCGCTGTCGGTCGTCGAGTCGTCGGTGTATCTGGTCCGCCAGCACCTCGGGCCCTCCGTGGACGAACGCCCCAACGTCGCCAAGCACCTCGACCGCATCACCAACGAGGTGCAGCGCGCGAACCAGACGATCCGCGACCTGCTCGACCTCGCGCGCAACAAGACGCCGAGGCGTCACGTCACGAACCTGCGCCTGCTCGTCGACTCGGCGGCCGAGGCGTCGCTGATGCCGGCCGCGGTGATCTTCGAATCGCGCGTGCCGGGCGATCTCACGGCGAACATCGACCCCGATCAGATGCGCCAGGTCTTGGTGAACCTGATCATCAACGCGTGCCAGGCGCTGGGCGGCCGCGGCCACGTGTGGGTCGACGGCGAGCGCCACGACGACGGCACGGCGATCCTGCGCGTGCGCGACGACGGCCCGGGCGTGCCGGGCGAGGATCGCCGGCGCATCTTCGACGCGCTCTACACGACGAAGGCCAAGGGCAGCGGCCTCGGCCTCGCGCTCTGCCGCCGCATCATGGAGGCGCACGGCGGCAGCATCGACCTCGAGAGCCCCGACGTGACGGGGGCGCCCGAAACGACTTCGGGCGCGACGTTCGTCATCACGCTGCCCGCGCACCCGGCACGTCCATGAACAAGTCTGTCCTCATCGTCGACGACGACGACGCGCTGCTCGACAACGTCGAGGAGATCATCCAGCTCCTGGGCGTCAAGACGATGGTCGCGCGCGATCGGCGCGCGGCGCTGGCGCTGGCCGCGACGAACGACTTCGACGTCGCGCTGGTCGACGTGCGCCTGCCCGACGGCGACGGCCTCTCGCTGCTGGGGCCGCTGCGCGCGCGCTCGCCGTTCGTGCAGTCGGTCATGGTGACGGGCGACGCCACCGTCGAAGGCGCGATCGCCGCCGTGCGCGTCGCGGCGTTCGCCTACGTCCTCAAGCCGGTCTCGCCCAACGATCTGCTGGACACCGTGCGCCGCGCGCTGGAGCAGGCGGCGATCCTGCGCGAGCGCGAGCGGCTGCGCAGCGAGCTCGAGCGATCGGAGGCGCGGCACCGCGACGTGGTCGAGTCGATCCCGGCTTTCGTCGTGGCGCTGGACGAGAACGGGCACATCACGACGTGGAACCGCCAGCTGGAGCAGGCGACCGGCTACCTGCGCGCCGAGATGCTGGGCCTCGACGGGCGCGAGTTGGTGGGCAGCGACGACGGCGCGAACGATCGCCCGCGCTCGCTGCCGGTCAAGGCTGGGCACGCGCGCAAGGTGGTCGCTCGCTGGAACCGCTCGGAGATCGACGCGGGCGAAGGCCGCCGCCAGGTGTACGCCGTCGGCATCGACGTCACCGAGGAGCAGGAGATGCTGCGCCGCATGATGCGGTCCGAGCGCCTGGCCGCCGTCGGCACGATGGCCGCGGGCCTGGCGCACGAGGTGCGCAACCCGCTGAACTCGGCGTCGCTGCAGCTCACGTTGCTCGAGCGCCGGTTGAGTCGCGGCGAGGAGGGCGCCGAGGTGCTGCCCATCGCCCACATCATCAAGGGCGAGATCGACAGGCTCGATCGTCTCGTGCGCGACTTCCTCGCGTTCTCGCAGCCGCGCCCGCTCGAGCCGAAGCCCGTCGACGTGGCCGCGCTGATCTCAGGCGTCGCCGAGCTCATCGGCCCCGTCGCCGACGAGGCGCACGTCGTCCTCGGCACCGACGTCGTCACGCCCGTGCCGCCGATCGCGGGCGACGTCGAGCGCCTGCGCCAGGTCTTGCTGAACCTGACGCGCAACGCCCTCGAGGCGCTGCAGGATCGCGGCGGCCACATCACGATCCGCGGCCGCGCCGCCCCGAAGGACGACGCCGCGAGCGCCGTCGAGATCGACGTCGAAGACGACGGCCCCGGCTTCCCCGAGGACCTCCCCGTCTTCGACGCCTTCTTCACGACGAAGCAGACGGGGACGGGCCTCGGCCTCTCCCTGGTCCACCGCTTCGTCTCCGACCACGGCGGCAGCGTCCGCGTGCAGTCGCGCCCGGGACGGACGTGCTTCACGCTGCGGCTGCCGGCCGCGGGCTGAGGCCCGGACGCCTCTCCGGAGGCGTGGAGACTGAGCTCAGGCAGCGGCGCGTGGCTTCAGCGCGTCCGCGAGCGCCCGCAGCGCGTCCACCGCCGTGAACACGCCCACGACGCTCGCGCCCGCGATGACGACCGCCGAGCCGACACGACGGCGCGCCATCTCGGTGGCGACCTCGCCCAAGGGCGCGTCGCCCGGCGTGACGTAGACGTCGGGCACCATGGCCTCTTCGACGGTCATCTCCGCGGAGCCCGGCAGCGCCGCGAACGACTCGACCTCGCGGTCGGACAGCACGCCCACCAGATCGCCGCCGTGAAGGACCGGCAGGTGGCGCACCTGGTGGTCGTTCATGAGCTGGCGCGCGACCTTCAGCGTCTGCTCGGCGCCGATCGTGTGCGGCGTCTTCGTCATGTAGCTGCCGACGGTGGTCATGCGCCGTCTCCGTCGTCGTCCTTCGCTTCGTCCTGCTTCGGAGCCGCGACCGGCGCGCGCGCCGACTTGGGCGCGCTCTCGTAGTCGTGCAGCTTGTATTGGATCTTCCGCACGCTCATCTGAAGGATGTCGGCCGCGCGGCTCGTCGATCCGCCCGTCGCCTCCAGAGTCTTCGTGATGGCGTAGCGCTCGATCTCGTCCATCGTGGCGCCCGGGATCTGGATCCCGCCGCGCGCCTTCGCCGGCACGAGGTGCTGCGGCAGATCCAGCAGCGTGATCTGGTTCGACTGCGCCATGACCACGGCGCGCTCGACCACGTTCTCGAGCTCACGCACGTTGCCCGGCCAGCTGTAATCGGCGAGGCGCTCCAGCGCGTCGACGGCGAAGCCGCCAATCTCCTTCGCGTTCTCCGCGGCATATTTGCGGAGAAAGTGCGCGGCCAGGAGCGGCACGTCCGACGGGCGCTCGCGCAGCGCCGGCATCTCCAGGTTGATGACGTTGAGGCGGTAGAAGAGGTCCTCCCGGAACCGGCCCTCGGCCACCATCTTCTTGAGGTCGCGGTTGGTGGCGGCGATCACCCGCACGTCGACGCTGATCGTCTCGTTGCCGCCCACGCGCTCGAACTCGCGCTCTTGCAGGAAGCGCAGCAGCTTCACCTGCACGCTGGGCGAGATCTCGCCGATCTCGTCGAGGAACAGCGTGCCGCCGTGCGCCTGCTGGAAGCGGCCGTCGCGGCGGCCCTGCGCGCCGGTGAACGAGCCGCGCTCGTGGCCGAAGAGCTCGCTCTCGAGAAGCGACTCGGCGAGCGCCGCGCAGTGCAGCTTCACGAACGGCCCCTTCGCGCGCGGGCTGCGCTCGTGGATGGCGGCGGCGATCAGCTCCTTGCCCGTGCCCGACTCGCCCGTGATGAGCACGCTGGCGCGCGAGCCGGCCACCTGCGCGACGGTCTTGAAGACCGCTTGCATCGGCGCCGAGCTGCCCACGATGTTGTCGAAGCTGTACTTCTCGGCCAGGCGCGCGCGCAAGAGGCCCGCCTCCTGCCGCAGGCGCCGCTGCTCGAGCTCGCGCGCCAGCACCACGCCCAGCTCGCCGAAGTTCACCGGCTTCGAGAGGTAGTCGCGCGCGCCGGCGCGCATCGCGCCCACGGCCGTCTCGACCTCGCCGAAGGCCGTCATCACCACCACCGGCAGCTCCGGATCCTGCTCGTGCAGCCTGCCGAGAAGCTGGATGCCGTCCATGCCGGGCATCTTGAGGTCCGTGAGGACCAGATCGGGCGCGAAGTCGGCCACCTTGCCCAGCGCCTTGAAGCCGTCCGCCGCCGATTCGACCGTGTACCCTTCGTCGCGCAGCAGCTCGCCCAGCGCGTTTCGCGCGTTCACTTCGTCGTCGACGACCAGAATCCGTCCCTTCGTCTGCATGCGCTGCGGGGCTCCGTGGGTTGGCCGGTGCGCGGGCACGCGGGCCGGCGGGGTGAGAATAGAACGGCTCGTCTCGCCTGTCTGCATGACGAAGCAGAGTCACTGCAAGGCGCGAACCAGCGCGGAAACAACCGATTTCGCGCGCGTCTGCAGGCGCCGCCGCAAGTCCTGCGGGCGCGCCGGGAAGGGCCGCAGATTCTGCGCGCTCAGGACGAGCGGCGATCGATCGCGCGCGTGATGCCGTGCGCGGCCAGGCCCCGCAGCGCCTCTTCTGCGACGCGCCCCGGCGCCTCGGCGCTGTCGAGGCGCATGAGCGCCGCGCCTTCCAGCTGCCGAGGCGCCTGATAGCGCCCGGCGAGCTCGTCGAGCTCGAGGTCGGTCGCGTCGGAGACCGAGCCGCCGGCGAGGCGCCGCTGCGCGAGGCGGTCTCGCAAGATCTGTGGGTCGCACGTCACCTCGAGGAACACGACGGGGGTGTCGGCGGCGCGGAGGCGCATGACCATCGCGCGCTGGTGCGGCGTCGAGAACGTGGCGTCCAGCACGACGGGCCGCCGCGACTCGAGGACGGCGGCCGCGCGCCGGATGATCTCGTCGTAGACGCGCGCGCGGCTGGCGTCGGTGTACAGCTCCGCGCCGCCGCGCGCCGCCGGGGCCAGGCCCGCGAGCGCCTTGCGCGTGCGATCCGAGCTGATGACGGGCGCGGCCAGCTCGCGCCCCAGCGCCTCGGCCAGCGTGCTCTTGCCGCTGCCGATCATGCCGCCGACCGCCAGCACGAACGGAGCGTCCAGCGCGCGCCCGGCGTACGAGCGGGCGAGCCCGAACTGCCGGCGCGCCTCGACGCGCTTGCCTTGCCGCAGCTCGGTGGCCGCGTCCACGTCGTCGGCGACCAGCGCGGCCACCTTGCCGCGCACCCACGCGCGGTACGAGAGGTAGAAGTCGACGACGCGGTAGAGCTCGAAGTCGTCCGACGCCTCCGCGTAACGCGCCAGGAAGCCGGCCGCGAGGTCGGGCCTGCGCGCCAGCTCGAGCTCCATCGCGAAGAAGGCCAGGTCCGAGGCCACGTCCGCGCAGCGGTAACGCTCGGCGAACTCGAGGCAGTCGATGACGACGGGCCGCAGCCCGCCGTCGCTTTCGGGGAAGAAGTAGACGTGCTCGAGGCGCAGGTCGCCGTGCCCCTCGCGAACGCGGCCAGCCTGCGCGCGCGAGAGCGCGAGCGGCTCGTTGGCTTCGAGCCAGCTGGTCTGGAACGCGCGCGCCTCGTCGAAGGTGGCGCGCTCGAGGAGATCGCCGACGAACCGCTCGCTCTGCGCGAAGTTCTCGTCGACGTTGGCCGACAGCGCCGCGGGATCGCCCCAGTCCGGCGTGATGCGCGCGGCGGCGTGGAACTGGGCCATGCGCGCGGCCAGCGTCGCCAGCGCCGGGGCGCTCAGCTCGCCGCGCGCGAGCATGGCCGCGGCGCTCGCCTCGTCGGGCAGCCGGCGCATGTGCACGGCCCAGTCGATGATTTGGCCTCCGGACGATCCGCCGATCACCAGCCCCGCGGGGCCGCGACGAACGGGCTCGACGCCCAGGTACACGTCGGGCGCCAAACGGCGGTTCAGGCTCACCTCGGCCTCGCAGAACCGCCGCCGCGCGTCCGGCGTCGAGAAGTCGAGGAAGCCCAGCGAGACGGGCCGCTTCACCTTCCAGACGTCACGCTCGCCGATGAACACCCACGAGGCGTGTGTCGTACGAACATCGACGGACGACGCGCCACCCGACACCCGCCGGCGAACGGCGGAAGCGAGCTCCGTGATCGGCTGCTCCATGACTCAATCCTGGGCGGCTCACGCCGCGCGTGGCATCTCCTCGAGATGGCGCGCAGGGGTGGGTGCAGGCGCTTCGACGCGGCCGCGCGCGAAAGAGACCTGCGGTGTCTCGCTGAAGGGGCCGACCAGCCACTGGAACATCAAAACGCCCCACATCACCGTCACGGACTGCTCGAGCAGCGTCGAAGGGATCACGAAGGGCGACAGCGCCACCCATGCGCCCACGACGGCCGCACCGATGCGCGCGCGCCGATCGACCAGAGAGAACGCCCCCAAGATCGTCGCCGCGATCCCTGCGACCAGGGCGTTCGTCCTGTGCGCCTCGCTGAACGGCAGGATCACGCCGAGCACGGGCAGGCAGCTGCTGAGCAAGATGGCGAGCATGCGAGAAAACATGGGGTCCTCCTTCGGGTGTGGTCAGTCCCGCAAGCAGCAACCTCCGTTCCACGCGCGTTTCTGCGGTCAGCGCACCTCTGCGAGCGGCGCTCTCCGCAATTCCTGCGGCGCTGCGGCCTCGCGGGCGCGAACCCTGCGTGCGCGGGCTGCTCGCGACCGGTCCTCGTCGCTGGCGCCGTTATTGCTCGGCTCCGCGGCGAGGAGACTCACCATGAGAACGAATCGCGTTGGCTTCACGATGTCGCTGAGCCTCACGCTCGCGCTGAGCCTCGGCGCGTGCGCGGGGACCGCGCAGCGCTCCGAGGCCGTCACGGCCCAGCGCCTCAAAGACTCGACGCCGGAGCGCAGCGCGGCCCTGCGCAGCGCGACGCCCGGCCTCGAGGTCGAGGACGAGCGGTGGGGCATCGAGGCCGCCAAGCAACGGAAGCGCGATCGCGCCCAGCAGGCGCAGGCACCGGCGGCGCCGGCCACCTTCCAGCCGGCGACGCAGATTGAGGTCGAGACGCAATCACCGCAGCGCGCGCCGTGAGCACCGACGGGCACCCGGATTGCACTTACTGAGCTGCATCCGCCCAGCTGGGCTTCAGACAGCGAGGACTTCGTGACCCCACAACGCAACTATTCGCGCGCCGTCGCCGCGGCTCCGCTCCTCACGGCCGACGAGCAGCGCGCGCTGTCGGAGCGCTTCGCGAACGGGCGCGCGCCGCAAGACAAGCAGCGCCTCGTGCTGGCCAACCTGCGCCTCGTGATCGCCATCGCGAAGAGCCTCGGCGGCGCGAACCGGCCCGACTTCATGGATCTGGTGCAGGAAGGGAACGCGGGCCTCATCGTCGCCGTCGAGCGCTTCGATCCGGCGCGCGGGCTGCCGCTGTCGGCGTACGCATCGATCTGGATCCGCGCGTTCATCCTGCGCCACCTCATGGAATCGCGCAGCGCCGTCCGGCTCACGACGACCCGCGAGGGGCGGCGGCGCTTCTTCGAGCGCACGCTGCCGCTGGACGTCTCGCTGGACGCCCCGGCCGCGTACGGCGGCGACGAAGCCGGCGGCGCGCGCGGCAAGGTGGTCGACTACCTCGAGGGCGACGAGCGGCTGCGCCCCGACGTCGCCGCCGAGGCGCTCGAGGAGCTGCGCCACGTGCGCGACGCGGTGACGCGGCTCTCGGCGACGCTGGCGCCGCGCGATCGCGCCATCCTCTCGAGCCGCATCCTGGCCGAGGACCCCGTGCCGCTGCGCCGCTTCGGCCGCACCGTGCGCCTCAGCGGCGAGCGCGTGCGGCAGCTCGAGAAGGACATGTTGACGAAGCTGCGCGACTTCCTCGGCGCCGGCGACGACGTGAGGCACCTGGCCTGATCACGGGACGACGGCGACCGCGCGGACGGCGCGTTCGAAGGTCGCCGCCAAGCCCTAGCCGGCGGCTTGATCGACCACGACGGCGTCGTCGCGCACGACGTCGCCGTTCAGCATGCTGCGCTCCTCGTCGGCCATCTCGTCCAGCAGCCAGCTCGCGAGAAACGCGAGCTTCGCGGCCAGGAGCGGACGCTGGGGCGCGGCGCGCGCCTCCTCGTGCAGCGAGACCAGCGTCGCGCGCTGGCGCGCGTGGTCCGCCTTGAGGTGCTCCACGCGGGCGGGCCCGAGGGGTAGATCGTCGGCCAGAATCTCGCCGAGGATCTTCTCCTCGAACCGGAGGTGCACCTCGAACGTCGCGTGAATGTCGCCGATCGCGCTCGCGACGGCGTCCAACGACATCGGGGCCTCGTCCAAGGCGGCCTCCGCGACAACGCGCGCTCGCTCGAGCAGCTCGCGGATGCGCTGGTGCTGCGCCATCGCGGTCCGGCGCGCCGTCGCCGCGTCGAGGCGATGAAGGGGGATCGTCCAAACGGTGTCCAACTTCGACTTCGACATGGGGGGCCTCCTCGGGCGTTGGTCGCCGTCGAAAGCAGCACCTTCCATGCCACCGGCCGAGGCGCGCGGCGCGGGGGCCGCGAGCCACGCGCCTCGCAACGCTTGCGCCTCGCCCGTCCGCGGCCGGCATCCCTTGCGTCGTCGCGGGCCCTCCGCTTCGGCGCGGGCCTGGCCAGGCTGCGGGCGCGGCCTTACGGATTTGGTGGGTCACGCCCGGCGCAGGTCGGGGCCGTCCCGTCGCATGCGCGTCTTCGAGGTCATCATCGCGTTGTTGCTCGCCGGCGCGGGGCTCACGGCGATCTCGCGCCGCATCGGCGCGCCCTACCCCGCGCTCGTCGCGCTCGCCGGCGCCGGCCTGGCGCTCGTGCCCTACACGCCGACGCTCAGCCTCGATCCCGCGCTGGCGCTCACGCTGTTCGTCGCGCCCGTCTTGCTGGACGCCGCGTTCGACGCCTCGCTCCGCGACCTGCGCGCGAACTGGCGCACGGTCGCCGGGCTGGCGATCGGCGCCGTCGCGCTGACCATCGCCGTCGTCGCGATCGTCGCGCGCTTCGTCGTGCCCGCGATGCCGTGGTCGGTCGCGGTCGCGCTGGGCGCGATCGTGGCGCCCCCTGACGCGGCCGCCGCCACCGCCGTCCTTAAGCAGCTCCGGCCGCCCTATCGGCTGCTCGTGATCCTCGAGGGCGAGAGCCTCTTCAACGACGCGAGCGCGCTCCTCGTCTATCGCCTCGCCGTCGACGTGACGCTCGCGGCAACGCTCTCGCCCGCGCTCGAGGTCCCGCTGCTCCTCGGCGTGATCGTGGGCAGCGTCGCGCTGGGACTGGTGCTGTCGCGGCTCATGATCCGCCTCATGGGCCACATCCACGACATCGCCATCGCCGTCGTGGTGCAGTTCTGCGGCGCGTTCGCCGTGTGGATGCTGGCCGACGCGCTGCACCTCTCGGCGATCCTCACCATGGTCGTGTTCGCGATGTCGACCAGCCGCCGGTCCGCCGACATCACGCCCGCGCGCGTGCGCATTCCGTCTTATGCCGTGTGGGACTTCGCCGTGTTCGTGCTGAACGTGCTGGCCTTCATCCTCACGGGCTTTCAGCTCAAAGGGATCCTGAGACGCCTCGACCGGCACACCCTCTTCGACTACCTGGGCTTCGCCGCCGTGATCTGCGCCGCCACGATCGCGGCGCGCATCGTCTGGGTATCGGGCGCCGCCGCCGGCAACCGCTGGCGCAGCCGCGCGGCGCGAAATCCAGACGGCGCGCGCCGCGCCGACGTCGTGCTGTCGAAGGGCTCGGCGGTCGTCGTCGGTTGGTGCGGCATGCGCGGCATCGTGACGCTGGCCACCGCGCTGGCCCTCCCGCTCCACGGCCCTGGCGGCGCGCCGTTTCCCTACCGCGATCTCATCCTGTTCACCGCGTTCGGCGTCGTGCTCGGCACGCTGGTGCTGCAAGGGTTGACGCTGCGCCCGCTCCTCGCCCGGCTGCGCCTCGAGGACGATCGCTCCGTCGACCGCGAGGTGCGGCTCGCGCGCGTCGAGATCCTGCGCGCCGCGCTCCACGCCATCAAGCCGCTGTGCCAGGACGAGATGTCCACGCTGCTGCGCCGCCGGTACGAGGTGACGCTGGCCCACGCCGAGGCCGATCTCGAGGGACGCGGCGTCGGCGACGACGGGATGACGCTGGCCGATCACCGCGCCATCGACGCCAACATCGCGAGGCGCGCCACCGCCACCGAACGACGGCGCCTGGTGGCGCTGCGCGCGGCCGGCACGATCGGCGACGTCGCCTTTCAGCGCGTCGAGCAGGAGCTGGATCTCGAGGAGCTCGATCTCCGGGCGCTGGTGCCGACCGACGAAGAGGCCTGAGGCGAGGGCCCGATCGGGCCGACCCGGTTTCCGCATTCTTGTAATCAGCGAGCCACCGGGGCGACGTCGCGGGCGCCCAGATCTCGCCCTCGCACCGCGGGAAGTCTGCCGGACATTCTCCGACGGATGTAGCGAACCGGTGACGCGAAATCCGCCTCCGGTCACGCGTGGCGACGGCGGGGGCACGGGGTTTCGCGGGCTTGCGCGTCAGGCACCATCCCGACCGTCCTGGCATCTGTGCTGCAGAGAGGGACGGACGCTCGAACAATCCGACGCTCGTTGAATTTCCAGATGCCCCGGAGAAGATGGATGCAGACCAAGAATCGAAATGAGATGGCGCCCAACCTGGGAGAGATGGTCGAAGCCGCTTACGACCTGGGCGAGGCGATGACGCCGAATTCCGCGACGGTGGCAGAGCTGGCGGCGCGTCACCTCGAGCGTGTTCTGGTCCGCGGGAGCAACGCGCGGCTCATGGCGATGCTCGAGAACCTGGCCGCCGAGCTCGCTCCGATGAAGGTTCGCCGGCGTTACATCCCGCGCTTCCACGAACGGCCGGCGCGTCCCGCGCACCGGGCGGTTCGCCACCGGCGCGAGGCGCGCGCGGCTTGAAGACGGCGCGCCCCGAAGCCCGCACGATCTGCGTGGCCCGAGCGACCCAGCGCAAGAACCGCGCTCTCGCCCCCGAACAAACCCTGTGAGGAGCCTCCCGAGCTGGCACGAAGGTGGCAGTGATCCCGGATCATGCAGACCCCCATCCAAGTCTCCTTTCATGATCTCCCTCCCAGCCCCGCGCTCGAAGCCGCCGCGCGCGACGAAGCCGCCGCGCTGGAGAAGGTCTTCGATCGAATCGTGAGCTGCCGGGTGGGCATCGAGGCGCCGAATCAGCATCACCACAAGGGTCAGGTGTACCGGGTGCGCATCGAGCTCGGCGTCCCCGGCAAGCACATCGTCGTCGGCCGCGCGCCCAGTGACCACACCGAGCACGCCGACGCCCATCTGGCGCTGCGCGACGCCTTCCGCGCCGCGCGCCGCCAGCTGCAGGAGCACATCCAGCACCTGCGCGGCGACGTCAAGTCGCACGCCGCGCCGTGAGTCGTTCGCCGCGACTACGACGCCTGTCGTAGCTGCCCGCCTGCATCTCGGCGGCGCGACAGTGGTATCGTCGCGCCGTGAGCCGCGAACGTCCGTTGCCTGGCGGCAAGCTCGAGTACGCGATCCTCGTCGCCGTCTGGGAAGGCGGGACGATGACGGGGCGAGAGCTGCACGATCGGGTCAGCGCGCCGCTCGGGCTCGTCTACACGACGACGGCCAAGATCCTCGATCGCCTCGCGGCGAAGGGTCTCGTCGAGCGCGAGAAGGACGGCAAGGTCTTCCGCTACCGAGCGTCCGCGGCGCGGCAGGAGATCGATCGCGCCCGCCTCACGCGCACGCTCTCGAGCGTCTTCGCCGACGGCCCTCGCCCCGCGATGGCGACGCTGGTGGAGGTCCTCGGCGAGCTCAGCCCCGAGCTGCTCGACGAGCTCGGCCAGACCATCGACAAGCTGAGGAAGACCCGTCGTGAGCCGTGACTTCGTCGTCGTGACGATGATGGTCGTCCTCGCCGGGGGGGGGGCGTGGCTCGCAGGGTGGATCCCGGCGCGATACGGCGCCTCGCCACCGGCCGTCAGCGCGCGCGAGATCGAGCGGAAAGCCTGGCGACGGCTGTGGTGGCCCCTCGTGCCCTCGGCGCTCGCGCTGGCGACGATGCTGGGCTGGAGGCTGCAGGAGCCCTCCGTGACCGACGAGCCCCTTCGCCCCGTCGCCGCGCTCATCGCCCTGCCGCTGGCGCTCTTGTGGGCGAGAGCGATCGCGCGCGCGTGCCGGGCGCTGCGGCCGCCGCGAAGGATGCCCCCGATCGCGACCGTCGGACTCCTGCGCCCGCGGATCGTCGTCTCGGACAGGCTCGACCAGACGCTGGACGCGGAGTCGTTCGCCGCAGCGCTGGCCCACGAACGCGCGCACGTGCGGCGGCGCGATCCGCTGCGCATCTGGCTGGCGCAGCTGGCGACGGATCTGCAGGGTCCGTTCGCGAAGCGGCGCTTCGACGCGTGGAGCGACGCGCTCGAGATCGCGCGCGACGAGGAGGCGCGCGTCGAGGGCGTCGCGGGCGAAGACCTGGCGGCGGCCGTCGTCGCCGTCGCGAAGCTGGCGGCTCCGACGGGCCGCGCGATGGCGACGCTCACGGGCACCGAAGCCTCGCTCACCCGGCGCGTGCGGCGTCTGCTCGAGCCCCTGCCCGCCCACCATTGGCGGCGCTCTGCGTTGCTGCCGTTGGCGCTGCTCACGGCGCTCGCGCTGGGCGTCGGCGTCGGCGTGCGCTGCGGCGACGCCGTCCTGCGCGTGCTTCCGTTCATCGGCGCCTGAATCGATTACGACGCCTGTCGTAATACGACGCGCGTCGTAGTCGATTTTGCCGGTTGATTGTTGACCGCCCGTGCCCGGCGAGATTTCGTGTCGGTCGTGAGGAGAACGACCGCCCCCGCCGTCCTGTTGGTGCTCGCCGCGGCGCCGTGGGCCCACGCCGACGAGCCGGCCAAGCCGGTCGCGCCGCCCGAGCCGCCGGTGTACGAGACGGTCGTCACCGCGACGACGCCGCTGCACGGCTCGGACCTTCCGCGCGAGCACGTGCCCGCGAACGTCCAGGTCGTGACGGGCCAGGAGCTCGCGGAGCACAAGAGCCTCGACGTCACGGGCTACATGAACGAGGGCACAGGCAGCGTCAGCGTCAACAACGTCCAGGCGAACCCGCTGCAGCCCGATTTCCAATACCGCGGCTTCCTCGCGTCACCGTTGCTGGGAGCGCCCCAGGGCCTGTCGCTGTACCTCGACGGCGTTCGCCTCAACGAGCCGTTCGCCGACGCGATCAACTGGGACCTGCTGCCGACGACGGCGATCCGTTCGGTGAACGTCATCCCCGGCTCGAACCCGGTGTTCGGCCTCAACACGCTGGGCGGCGCGCTGTCGCTGGAGACGAAGAACGGGTTCTCGGATGCCGGCACCCAGGCCACGCTGCTCTACGGCTCGTGGGGCCGCAAGCTCGCGCAAGTGAACGTGGGCGCGCACGGCGAAAGGTTCGCCGTCTTCGGCGCCGCCGAGGTGTTCGACGAAGCCGGCTGGCGCCAGTTCTCGCCGACGCGCGCCGAGCGCGCGTTCCTATCCGGGTCTTACGCGAACGGCGGCAGCACGGCCGAGCTGTCCCTCATCGCGGCGAACACCGACCTCACCGGGAACGGCCCGGCGCCCGAACAGCTGCTCGCGCTGGATCGCAGCGCGGTGTTCACCGTGCCGGACGTCACCAGGAACCAGCTCCTCATGGCGACCCTGCGCGGCGAGCGCCCGCTCTCTGATCACGTGCGGCTGTCCGGCCTCGCGTACGTCCGCGCGAACCGAACGAGGACGGTCAACGGCGACCAGCGAGAGTGGACCCAGTGCACCGCCATGCCGGGCGTCCTGTGCTCCGCCGACGACGGCGGCGTTGAGACGCCCGTCGTCGACGCGGCCGGCGCGCCCGTGCCGTTCATGGACTCGTACGACGCGGCCAGCAACCGCACGGACACGCGCCAGACCAGCTACGGCGCGTCGGCGCAGGTGAGCGTCAGCGCGCCCGTCGTCGAGCGCGACAATCACCTGTTCGTGGGCGCGGACTTCGCGCAGAGCCACATCCGGTTCCGCTCGCAGACCACGGTCGGCAGCCTCGACGACGACAGGGCCGTCGTCGACCTGGGGTTCGTCGACCCGAACGCCGCGATCGGCGTCGACAGCGTCGTCGACAACTTCGGCGCCTACCTCTACGACAACTTCTCGATTCGTCACGATCTGTTCCTGACGCTGTCCGGCCGCTTCAACCTGTCGACGCTCTCGCTGGAAGACCAGATCGGCGACGACCTCTCGGGCGACCACACGTTCAGCCGCTTCAACCCCGGCGTGGGCCTCAGCTATCAGCCGCGGCCTTGGCTGGGCGTCTACGCGAGCTACAGCGAATCGAGCCGATCCCCCACCGCGGTCGAGCTCACGTGCGCCAGTCCCACCGATCCGTGCCGGCTGCCGAACGCGTTCGTGAGCGATCCGCCGCTCGCGCAGGTGGTGGCGCGAACGTTCGAGGGCGGAGTCCGCGGCGTGTACAGGCACGAAGGTCTGAAGCTCGACTACGACGTCACGGCGTTCGGCACGACGAACTCGAACGACATCCTGTTCATCAGCTCGGGCATCGTGGCGAACCAAGGCTACTTCTCCAACGTCGGACGGACGCGGCGGCTCGGCCTCGAGGCCGATCTGATCGGCCGCCAACGCCTGGCGGGCGGGTCGCGCATCGAGTGGTCGCTCTACTACACGTTCATGGACGCGACCTTCGAGACGGCCTTCACGGCGCCGAGCGAGCTCCATCCCGACGCCGTCAACGGCGCCATCCAGGTCCCCGTGGGCGCGCACATCCCCTCGATCCCGAGGCACCTCGGGAAGGTGGGGCTGACGTACATCGCCGGCTTCGGGCTGTCCGCCGGCGTGAACGTCGTCGCGAACAGCGGCCAGTACCTGCGCGGTGACGAGGCGAACCGGCTGCCGCAGGTACCCGGCTATGTCCTCGTGAACGCGCGCGCCGCGTACCGCTTCTGGTCGCACGCTGACGTCTTCATCCTCGCGAACAACGTCTTCGACTCGAAGTTCTCGAGCTTCGGCGTGCTCGGCAACGCGACCGACGTCCTCGGGCCGTCGTTCGACAGCCCGCGGTTCGTCGGCCCCGGCGCGCCGCGCGCCGGCTGGCTCGGCGTCGACCTTTATTTTTAGGCTCAACGACCGCAATACGACGCGCCATTGATTACGACCGACGTCGTAATCAATAATTACGTTACGACAAATGTCGTAATTCATTAGCAATTGACGGCTTCGTCATACGGGCGCAAACCCGTTGGCATGAAATTACGAGCTCATGTTCGGGGCCTATTCATCGCGACGCTTCTCGCAGGCATGTTGACGGCAACGACGGCAACAGCGATGGCGCAAGAGGAGATCGTGAGGGCCGAGCCACGGCCGGCAGCCACGAGCGCCGACGTCGGATCGTTCCTGCCGCTGACGATGGCTGCGCGCAGCGACTCGCAGCGCGGGTTGGTGTTTGGGCAAGGCGGCTACAACGGCGCCGAGAGCAGCGCCGTCTTCAACTTGCTCGGGGAGGCGCAGCTCTTCAACCGCGTGTCGCTCCGCCTGGGCGGCGGCTACTACGGCCCGAACGACCAGTTCAGGCCCGAAGTCGGCCTCCGCATCGACGCCCTCCGCCAAGAGACGGCCGGCGTCGATCTCGCGGTCTTGGGCGTGTACGAGACCAAGGGCTTCAACACGGTCCGCGCGATCACCGCCCGCGTCGCCATCTCGCGCCTCTTCGGCGGAACGCGCGTGATCTCGAATCTGGGCTACGGGTTCGGTCTCGAGGAGGGCGAGCGTTACGGAGACTTCCGCCTCGCGGGCGTCCATGTCGTCACGGCCCAGCTCCTCGTCGGCGTCGATTCACGGCTGCGCATCGACCTCGAGCGGGACGATGACGAGCCGCCAGGCGAGCCGGATTACGAGGTCATCGCGGGCCCGGTCGCCACGTACGCCATCGATCGTTACGTCATCAGTGCGAACGCGGGGTACTCGGCGCTCAAGTATCGCCTCGTGCCGGGGACCCACGCCGGCGCGATCGGGATGCTGGGCGTCGGCACCGTCTTCTGACAGGGGTCAGGCGCGGACGAGCTGACCGAGCGTGGCGAAGTCGACCGGCTTCGGCACGAACGCGGCGCCTGCCGCCCGGGCGTCCTCGATCGTCGAATCGTCCGTGTGCGCGCTGATGACGACCGCCCGTACGACCAGGCCGAGCCTGCGAATCTCCCGCAGGAGATCGGCGCCGTTCGTGTCCGGGAGCCGGTAGTCGGTGATGATGACGTCGTGACTCCGCGCCGCAACTTTCGAAAGGCCGTCGGCCGCCGAGACGGCGACGTGCGTCTCGTAGCCGGCGAGCGCCAGCGCCTCGGCGAGGTTCTCGGCGAGCGCGACGTTGTCATCCACAATGAGGACACGCCTCATGTCGTGCCCTGATCGATAGCAGACCGCGGGCTTTGCTTCCAGCCGGACGGCGCGTCAGGGCTGTTCTTCCAGCATGCCGTGCAGCGCCGAGAGCGCGTCGATCGTCGTCAGCACGCCCACGACGTGATCGTCCTCGACGACGACGGCCGAGCCCACCTTTCGGTCGATCATCGTCTCGACGACCTCGCCGAGCGGCGTCTCGGGCGCGACGGTGAACACGTCGCGAACCATCGCTTCATAGACGTGCGCCTCCCCCGGGCTGACGCTCGGCAGCGTCTCCAGCAGCAAGAGGTCGCGTGCCGAGACGATCCCGACGACCTTCCCATGATCGACGACGGGAAGGTGCCGGATGCCGCTGGATCGCATGAGGCGGTGCGCCGTCGCGAGCGAGCTGCCCGGCGAGATCGTGCGCGGGCTGCTGGTCATGTGCTGCCTCACCGTCGGGTACTGGCGGATGTGCGCGAGGTGCTTTTGCATATCCCTGCACTCGAGAACAGCAAGGGTGGTGCCAGGGTCGAGCGCGTTACCGCCGCGAACGCGCCGGCAGGTGTTGCGTGGCGGAAGCCACGCCCGCGCATTGGCTGCGCGGGCCGTCGCCGCGGCGCGCGCCGCTGCGCTTGGAACGCCGTTTGCTGATTCCTCTACGTCGAAGGAGGACAACCATGGCCGATCTCTCAGTTCAGAAGAAGGGTCAGACAGAGCAACCCGCGCCCATCGCTCGTCGCGAGTGGGACCCGCTCCGGATGATGCGCGACATGCTCCGCTGGGACCCGTTCCGCGAGATGGCGCCCGCGATCGGTTCGGAGCTGGCGAGCTACGCTCCCGCGTTCGAGGTCAAGGAGACGAAGGACTCGTTCGTCTTCAAGGCCGACGTCCCGGGCATCAAGGAGCAAGACATCGAAGTCAGCGTCACGGGCAACCGGCTCACGATCAACGGCAGGCGAGACGCCGAAAAGGAGGAGAAGAGCGACACGTTCTACACGTACGAGCGTTCGTACGGCACGTTCACCCGCTCGTTCACGCTGCCCGAGCAGGCCGACGTCGAGCACGTGCAGGCCGAGCTCAAGAGCGGCGAGCTGACGGTGGCGATCCCGAAGAAGGCGGCGTCCGTCCCGAAGAAGATCCCCGTCGCGGCGGGCGACAAGCCGAAGACCTGACGGCATTCGTCTCATGAGCCAGGGATTCGTGCGCGCCTGCGCCGCTTGCGGCGCGAAGAACCGAACGCCCGCCCGGCACCTGGCCGACGAGGGCCGGTGCGGCCGCTGCCAGGCGCGACTCGGTCCGGTGGCCGAGCCGCTGGACGCAGACGAGGCGACCTTCGAGGAGATCATCGCGGGGGCAACTGTCCCCGTGCTGGTCGACTTCTGGGCCTCGTGGTGCGGGCCGTGCCGGGCGGCCGCACCTGGCGTCAAGAAGGTCGCGAGCAAGATGGCCGGCAAGGCCGTGGTCCTCAAAGTGGACACCGAACGCCAGCCAGCGCTCGCGGCCCGGTTCGACGTGAGGGGGATCCCGAACTTCGTCGTCTTGCGCGGCGGCCGCGTCATCTCGCAGCAAGCGGGCCTCGTCGGCCCCGACGAGCTCGAGCGCCGCATCGAAGCGGCGCGCTGAGCGCGTCGCAGCTCATGCGCGACAGCCGGCGGGGAGCGGCCCCCCGCGCCGACGGGCTTGGCGAATTCTCCCCTGGCGGAGCGGCGTCAGAGGGCGCGTGAGGCGCGCCAGCGCGACCAGCTCGTGGCGACGCGCCGCCCGACGATCGACGGCTTCTCGGAGAACACCGACGCTCCCAGCGCGCGCGTCTCGGCGCGCAGGGCGTCGGCGCGCGCCTCGAGGTGGGTCGACCACCGATCTCGCTCAGCGCGCAGCTCTCGCGAGGCGCCCACCTCGGCGACCGCCTCGGACAGGAACGTCACGTCGTGCAGCTCGCCGAGCAGCTGGCCGAGGCGCTCGAGCAAGGGCTCCATGGCGGCCACGAGCGACGGCGCGCCGTCGCCGAGGAGCTGCGCCTGATAGCGAAGGCGCTTGACCGCCTTGCGCCAGTCGTGGAATCGAACGGCCGCGTCGTCGGTCCGGCAGCGGCGCTGCGCGCGGCGCGCGCGGCGGTAGGCGCGCTCGAAGCCATCCGACAGCGCGCGTGCGCCGTGGGCCACGTGGAACCGCGGCAGCGCACCGAGCGCCTTGTCCAGCGCGCGCGCCGCATCGTCGAGCGCTTCCTGGGCGCCGTCGCCACCGAGCTCCTTGCGCAGCCGTGGAAGGAGCTTCGATGGGCCCCGCCTGGCGCCCGCAGACAGGCGCCTCGCGACGCCCCCCAGGGCCTCACGCGCGACGGCGCGATCGCGCGCGGGCGCGAGCGAGCGCCCGACGTCGCGCAGCTCGCGCCGCGCGCGGTGGGCGCGCCGCCCCGTCTCGGCGGCCACCAACTGCAGCGCCGCGCGCGCGCGCTTCAGGCAGAGCCGCACCTCGTGGATGCGCTCGTCGACGTCCCGCTGCTGGTCGCGGGCCAGCGAGACGGCGTCCCGCAGCGCGCGCCGCACGACGCGCCGTACGGCGTGCGCCGCGCTCTCGTCCCGCTGGAACCGATACGCCACGGCGTGAGCATGCTCCCGAAACGAGCGGCGCGCGAGCGAGCGGCGGGCGATGTCTGCGGACGGTGACAAGGGCGGCCCAAGGTCCCGCGCAGGCGTTGGCGCCGAAGATGCAACGACTACTGGCATGACCCCACGCCGGCTCGTGATTCCGTTTCGTGACATCGACCTCGAGGCCGTTCCCGAGGTCGGCGGCAAGAACGCGTCGCTCGGGGAGCTCCTGCGCGCGCTCGGGCCGAAGGGCGTGCGCGTCCCCGACGGCTTCGCGATCACCGGCGAGGCGTTCCGCCTGCACCTGGCGCAAGGGGGCGCCGACCGCGCCATCTACGCGGCCCTCGACAAGCTCGACATACGCAACCCGAAGGCGCTGGCCGAGGCAGGCGCGTTCGCGCGCTCGCGGGTGCTCGCTCTGCCCCTCCCCGCGCCGCTGCAGGCGGAGATTCGAGCGGCCTACGCACTTCTTTCGCGCGCGAACGACGAAGAGGCCACCGACGTCGCCGTGCGCTCGAGCGCGACGGCCGAGGACCTGCCGTCGGCCTCCTTCGCGGGTCAGCACGAGTCGTACTTGAACATCCGCGGCGCGGCAGCCCTGCTCGTGGCGGTGCGCGACTGCATGGCGTCGCTGTTCACGGATCGCGCGATCGTCTACCGCACCGAGCGCGGCTTCCAGCACCGGGACGTCGCGCTGTCGGTCGGCGTCCAGAAGATGGTGCGCAGCGATCTGGCGAGTGCGGGCGTGATGTTCACGCTCGACACCGAGAGCGGCCACCGCGGCGTCGTCACCATCACCGGCTCGTGGGGCCTGGGCGAATCGGTGGTCAAGGGCCGGGTCAACCCCGACGAGATCTGGGTCTTCAAGGGCGCGCACGCGAGCGCCGCGGCGCCCATCGTGAAGCGCGAGCGCGGCGACAAGCGTACGAAGCTGGTCTACGGCGCGGACGGGCAGAGCACCGTCGAGCGGCCCGTCGAAGAATCCAAGCGCCAGGCCTTCTCGCTCACCGACGCAGAGGCGCTCACGCTCGCGGGCTGGGCGGTGGCGATCGAAGCGCACTACTCGGCGCGCGCGGGGCACCCCACGCCCATGGACATCGAATGGGCGAAGGACGGGCGCACGGGCCAGCTCTTCGTCGTGCAGGCGCGCCCCGAGACGGTCATGGCGCAGCGGCGGTCGACGCGCCTCGAGGTCTTCCACCTCGAACCCGAGGGCAAGCTGCGCGTGCTCGCGCGCGGCAAGAGCGTCGGCGCGCGCGTGGCCGCGGGCCGCGCGCACGTCATCAACACGACGTCCGAGCTGGCGTCGTTCAAGGACGGCGAGATCCTCGTGGCGCCCAGCACGGACCCCGACTGGGAGCCGGTGCTGGCGCGCGCGAGCGCCGTCGTGACCGAGCAAGGCGGCCGCACGTGTCACGCGGCCATCGTCTCGCGCGAGCTGGGGCTCCCCTGCGTCGTCGGCACGGGGGACGCGACGCGAGTCATACGCACGGGCCAGGAGCTCACGGTCTCGTGCGCCGAAGGCGACGAGGGCCGCGTCTACGACGGGCGCGTGCCGTTCGAGCGCGAGGAGATCGACCCGGCGGCGCTCGGCACACCGCGCGTCCCCGTCATGCTGAACGTCGGCGATCCGCGCAACGCGTTCCATCTGGCGGCGCTGCCCAGCGCGGGCGTGGGCCTGGCGCGCATCGAGTTCATCGTCTCGAGCTGGATCGGCGTTCACCCGATGGCGCTGCTGCACCCCGAGCGCCTCGAGCCCTCCGTGGCCGCGGCGGTCGAGGAACGCGCGGCCGCGTGGCCGACGCCGGTCGAGTTCTTCGTCGACCGACTCTCGACGGGCGTGGGTCAGATCGCCGCGGCCTTTCACCCGCGCCCCGTCATCGTGCGCTTCTCGGACTTCAAGACGAACGAGTACGCGGGCCTGCTGGGTGGGCAGGCGTTCGAGCCCGTCGAGGACAACCCGATGCTGGGTTTCCGCGGCGCCTCCCGCTACTACGACCCGCGCTACCGCGAGGCGTTCGCGCTCGAGTGCGCCGCCATCAAGCGCGTGCGCGGTCAGATGGGCCTGACCAACGTCAAGGTCATGATCCCCTTCTGCCGCACGCTGGGCGAAGGCCGCGCCGTCCTCGACGAGATGGCCAAGAACGGCCTTCGGCGCGGCGACGACGGCCTCGAGATCTACGTCATGTGCGAGATCCCGAACAACGTCGTGCTCGCGCGCGAGTTCTCCGACCTCTTCGACGGGTTCTCGATCGGCTCGAACGACCTCACGCAGCTCGCGCTGGGCGTCGACCGTGACTCGAGCCTGCTCGCCCACCTCTTCGACGAGCGCGACCCGGGCGTCAAGCGGCTGATCGAGATGGTGACCAAGGCGGCGCACAACGCCGGCCGGCGCGTCGGCATCTGCGGCCAGGCTCCCAGCGACCACCCCGAGTTCGCGACCTTCCTGGCCGACACGGGCCTCGACAGCATCTCGGTGACCGCGGACGCGCTGCCCACGGTGATCAGGCGCCTCTCGGGACCGCGGTAGCCGGCGCTGCCCTGATTGGTGGCGGGCGGCGGCTCATCCGCGCCGTCATTGGCCGCGACGGACGTTGTACTCGAGCTTCTCGACCGTGAGCTCGCCATAGGTCCAGATGCCGTCGGGGTCCTGCCAGCGGGCCTCGGCGTCGGCCGCGACCCGGGCGCCGCCGAACTCGCGGTAGTTCTTGAGCGGCGTCGACCAGGGCAGGAGGCGGCGCTTCTTGCCGTCGTCCTGGTAGCGATCGTTCGAGACGAAGCTCACCAGATCCCCGTCGGGGTCGAAGGTCAGCACCGCGGAGATCGTGTGGCCCGCGTTGGTGAAGATCCCTCTCACCTCGCGCGGGCCGAGGACCTCCCAGCGCACCTGCGCGCGGGCCTGCGCGTCGATCAGCGACGCGGGCGCGAACACGCACATGTCATTGAACAACGTCACCGTCTCGCTCTGGGTCATCTCGGCGCCGCGCGCGTCGACGACACGAACGAGGCCGAACGCGCGGACGTCCATGGTCGCCGCGTCGCCCGCGTAGCGGTGATAGCCGACGAACGGCACACCGCCGCGCGTCGCCTCCATCAAGAACAGCCGCGTCGGGCGCGCGCCGAAGAACTCGTGCTGATCGGCGGCCAGCTTCATCCAGGGAGCGCGGCGGGCCAGGCGGAAGCGGCCGCGAAATTCGACGTGGAAGTTGGCTACGTGCGGTTTGCCCACGACCCCGGCCCGTCGCAGATACGTTCCGACCGGCTCGGGCAGTGGTCGGAGATCGTCGTCGGTGACGAGGGGCGGGCCGCCCGGCCATTCCGCCGCCACGCGGGCGATGTTCGAGCGCACCTCTGATGCGTACGCCGTGCGCAGCCGGGAAGCGCGCGCTCGCAACGAGACGACGAAAACCAGCACGGCGACCGCGACGAGCGACGCGAACGCGGCCTTCACCGCGTCACCGGCGCGGCGTCACGTGTGCGCATGCACCACCGGACCTTCCGAAAGCGACGGATAGACGTCGACCAGAGAAAGGTGGTAAGCGAGCAGGCGCAGCTGCGTGCGCAGCGTGAGCGCCAGGAAGTCACCGACGAACGCGGGCAACCGCTCGACGGCCAGAATCCAGATCGCGCCCACGAGCCAGAGCACGCCCGCGAGCGCCGACAGGACGACGACCAGCAGCAGCGCCGGCAGGCTGTAGAGCAGGCGAAGGAGCGCCGCCGCCGGCGTGGTCCCGTCGATCACCTCGACGTGCAGCTCGACCGGGCCCGGCTCCGACGTGGGCGGGACGTCCGTGAGCAACGAGAGGTACGCGCACGCGCCCGCCAGCCAGCGCAGCCCGCGCACGATGCGCGGCGCGTCCTCGGCGTGATAGCGACCGGCGCCCCGCTGCAAGATCGCGAGCGCCACCAGGGGCGGCAGCGCGAGGTACGCCATCCAGTAGAACGCGCCCAGGCTGACGGTGCCGAGCGCCAGCATGAGGAAGAGGCGCAGCACCACGTGAATCCGGCGCGGCCTGACCGTGCGCTCGATTTGAAGCTGAACCGGATTCGACTGCATGCTCCGACCTCCGTCGTACGTCCGATGCGATTGCGAACGGCGTGCCGGCAAGCGCCCGTGACGGGCCCGTGCCCCACGAAGCAGGACGCGCCGGACGTGCGCGCCGGCGAGCGCTTCGCGCGTGATCTGCGCGAAGGACGGCACGGCCGATGCAACGACGCAACCATGGCCAACGCCACCGCCGGTGCAGGCGAAGAGGCACGGCCGATGCAGGGCTCACGAGGCATGAAGACCTTCGGCCGTCAGCTCCGGATCTTCCAAGTCTTCCGAACCTTGGCCCTCGCCATGTCACTGTCCGCGGCGGGGTGCGCGACGACGACCACCACCTCGACCACGTGGACGGCGAACGCGACGCCCTACCCGCGCCCCGGTCGGGTCGAGTCCGTCCAGGAGATCGTGCAGCGGACGGAGGGCAACCCGGCGGCTGGCGCGCTGGCAGGCGCGCTCATCGGCGGGTTCCTGTTCGGCGGCCACGGTGGACCGGGGACGCTGTTCGGCGCGGGAGCCGGCGCGGCCGTCGGGGCGGCGGCCAGCAGCGGCGCCTCGGAGCGGCGCACGTACCAGGTGCTCGTGCGCTTCGACGACGGTGAGTACGGCATGTTCGTGTTCCGCGGCTACCCGCCCTTCCCACCGGGGGCCGCCGTGGTCCTCACGCCGCAGGGCCTGTACCCCGCGGGACACCCGTAGCGGCTAGAACCGCCACTCGGCGGTCATCGTGCCGCCGCCAGGGGCCGGCGCGTAACCGATGATGACGGGCGGGGCCTCCAGCTCTTCCTGGTGGTAGTGCGGCAAGCGGTGAAAATGCGGCACCAGGACGCCGATGCCTCCGCCCGCCATCGAGCCCATGATGACGTCCGTCGGAAAGTGCGCGCCCGACCGCACGCGCCAGTAGCTGACGAACGACGTGAGCGCCACCCCGACGCCCAGCGTGATCCAGGGGCGGGGCCGCCGCCAGCCGCTGCGCGCGAAGGCCAGGTACGTCGCCGTCGCGGAGATGGTCGCCGTCGCCGAGGCGTGCCCCGAGAAGAACGAGAGCTGCAAATCGGTGTTGTTGCACTGGCTACCCACCATGTCCATTCCGCTGCACGCCGCGTAGTCGATGGGGCGCGGCCGCCGCACGCCGAGCTTCGTCGCCTGCGTGAACGCGCCGGTGAGCGCGATCGACTCCGCGTAGAGGACCGCGTCGACGAGCATCGCGCGGCGTCCGTCGCGCAGGCCCGACATCACCGGATCGAGGAGCGCATACGCGAACGCGGCGTAGAGCGCGACATTCGAGTACGTGCCCGCGTGCGGATCCGGCGTCTGCGTCACGGCGCCCTTGTCGATCGCCAGCAGATGGTTCACGGCGTCGGCGGAGGGCAGCGTCGGTTTGAGCTCCCCCGTCTGGACGATCTCTCCCAGCAGGGCATCGAACGTGCCGCCGCCCACGATGAGGAGGCCGTCGACGACCGGATCGATCGTGAAGTGCTCGTTGTCCGGCAAGCGGGGCGGCTTGTACTCGGCCCGCGCGGGGGCCGCCGGGACGAGAAAGACGAACAGGAGGGCGAATGCGGCGACGTTGGACGTTGTCATGGCGCTCCCGATGCCAGGAAACAGCAGTGCCCATGGATGCCGTTTCCGTCAAGGATGGCCCGCGTGCGCTCGCGGCCGTGTCCCGACGGCCCCAGGCAGGCGCATGATTTGCCGCGCCCGTCGTCGATCTTCCGTTGCGGAGCCGTCGGGAGATCCAAGTTGGAGGGGAGAGCGCGCGCGGGGCCCCCCCGCCGGCTCGATGAGACGACATGCCCAATGCTCATGGCGCGCACGGCAATCATCCTCGAATGGGCCGCATCTCCACGTGGTTTTCTCACGTCGTGGGGGCGGACGTTCACGACGGGGAGTGGCGCCTGGTGCTGCTGTTCTTCGCAAACCTGTTCCTGCTGCTGGCCGCCTACTACATCCTGAAGGTCATCCGCGAGCCGCTGATCCTCCTCGGCGGCAGCGCCGTGCAGCGCAGCTACGCACGCGGCCTGCAGGCCGGCCTGCTGGTCCTGATCATCCCCGCGTACAGCCTCCTCGCCAACCGCTTCGAGCCCGCGCAGCTGGTCAAGTGGATCACCGCCGTGTTCGTGGCCAGCCTGGGCGCGTTCTTCGTGGCGCGCCGCGCGGGCGCGCCGATCGGCTTCGCCTTCTTCGTCTGGCTCGGCATCTTCAGCACGCTGTCGATCGCGCAGTTCTGGTCCATCGCGAATGACGTCATGACCGAGATGCAGGGCAGGCGGCTCTTTCCGATCGTCGCCGTCGGCGGCACGGCGGGGGGCGTCCTGGGCGCGCAGTTCGCGGCGCGCGCGAGCGCGCACATGTCACCCGAGGGCATGATGCTGGTCGCGGCCACGCTGCTGGTCGCCTGCATGGCGCTGACGCACGCGGTCCACGTCGCGGGCCTGGCCCACCGGTACGGCGACGCGGGACGGCCGGCCGAGCCGCGAGACCACCGCGGCGGATTCACGCTGGTCGTCGGCGATCGCTACCTGCTCTTGATCGCGGTCTCCGTCGTCGCGCTCAACGTCATCACCGCCACGGGCGACTTCCTGATGGCGCAGATGGTCAGCGCCAAGGCGCACGCGCTGCCCGCGGCCCAGCGGAGCCGCTACATCGGCGCGTTCTACGGCGATCTGCAGACGTGGGTGACGATCCTCACGACGTTCGTCCAGGTCTTCTTGGTGGCGCGCGTGTTCAAGTTCGTGGGCATCGGCGGCGCGCTCTTTTTCATGCCGCTGGTCGTCGTCTTCGGGTACGCGTCGTTCGCCGTCGTGCCGCTCCTGTCCGCCGTCACGGCCGTCAAGGTGGGCGAGAGCACCGCCGACTACTCGCTGCAGAACACGATCCAGCACGCGCTGTTCCTGCCGACGTCCCGCGACGCGAAGTACAAGGCGCAGTCCGCGATCGACACCGTCTCGAAGCGCCTCGGCGATCTCGGCTCGACGGCGCTGGTCTACGTGGGCGCCCACGTGGCGTTCGGCGTGCGCGGCTTCGCCATCGCCAACGTCGTGCTCGGGCTGCTTTGCGTCTGGATCGCCGTCCAGCTCAGGCGGCGCCAGCGGGCGCTGGTGGCGGCCGCAGCGGGCGACGGCGTGCGCACGGCCACGTCGATCGTCGTGGCCTGACACGCCGGTCGCTTCCGTCCGCGCCTACTGCGGCGCGAGCGGCGGGGTGGCCAGCGGCTGCGTGAACAGGTCGCTCATCAGGCTGACCGTCTCGGGCTTCGTCGCGCAAGGCAGCGGCTCGACGCCCAGCATCGTCTGCACCGTCAGCAGGAACGAGCTCGTGTCGTACGCGGTGTGCGAGACGAAGCCCGACTTCGCGGAGGGTGAGATCGTGATGAAGGGCGGATCGTCGGCCTGTGAGCTGCCCTCGTCCCACAGGATGAACAGCGCGCCGCCGTTCCTGTACGCGTCCGACGCGAGGATCTTGGGCACCTCGGTGGACAGCCACTGGTCGCCCTCGGCGATCGTGCCATCGTGCATGTCGTTGCGCATGTTCGGCGTGATGAACGCGTAGTCCGGCATCTGACCGGCGGCCAGATCGGCATCGAGCTGCGAGTAGTCGACGACGTGCTCCGTACAGCGCGGCCCTGGCGCGAACTCCTGGCCGTTCCAGCCGTTGACGTCGGCGAAGTACACGAACGGGTTGTGCTTCGCGGCGTAGAGGCCGTGCGACTTCAACCCGCACGGCGCGCCCATGCCCTCCTGGTACGACTTCCAGGTCATGCCGCGGCCCTCGAGCTGATCGGCGAGGTGCGACTGCGACATGATGACGTTGCCCGGGTTCGGGTCATCGTCGTTGAGGATGCCGAAGTTCTCGCCGGCGACCATCCAGATATAGTTCGGCTCGGACGGGTGGACGTACGAGTCGTGATAACCCGCGGCCACGGCGTGCTCCTTCATCAGCTCGTTGAGGTAAGGCGCCTGCGGATTCCCCGCGATGTCCCCGTAGCTCTTGTTCTCGAGGACGATCGTGAACACGGTGCCCTTGAAGGCGGCGGGGCGTGCGACGGTCGTCGCGGGGGTCGAGAGCGAGCGGCAGACGGAATCCGTGCTTCCCGACGTGTTGCCGCCGGTGCACCCGGCGCAGGCCACGATCGCCGAGAGCGCGAGGGCTCGCCCTGCGGCGAACAGCGAGCGCGGAGCGAAGAGAGATGACATGGGGGGTCCTCCTTGGCGCTGAGTTTGTCCGGCGAAAGCTGATCGACAAGCAAATCAGCCGGCTGGCGCAAAACATTCGCGTCGTCAGCCTCGCAGCTGGCCGCCATCGTCTCGCCGTGCATACTTTGCGCCGCGCGATCGCCGTGTTTTCAGCGGCATTCGCGCTCTTCACCGGCGCGGGCCGCGCGCGCGCCGAAGCGGCGGCGCCGCTGCGAGGCTCGGTCGCCGCAACGAACACCGAACAGACCGCGCCAACGACGAACGAGGCGCCGGCAACGAACGCGGCGCCCGCGAGCGGCGCGCCCGTCACCGTCGAGCCGCTGGCGATCCCCGGGCGGGCGCGGCGTACGCGCGTCGAGTGGGATCCGGCGTGGCCGCGCTTTCGCTGGTGGGAGTACGTCGGCACGGGCGCCGTGTACCTGGCCGATTGGTACGTCCGCTACCACATGCCGCCGCCCGATCACGCGTCGTGGGAGGGCCAGAACTTCTTCGACGACACCGTGCGCGGCTGGCTGCGCTCCGGTACGCACTCCGGCCGCTACGACGCGGTCAAGTTCAGCGACTACGTCTCTTGGGCGGGCATCGCCTATCCGTTCGTCGTCGATCTCCCCGTCGTTTGGTTCGTGCGCGGCCAGCCGGGCGTCATGTGGCAGATGCTCATGATGAACCTCGAGGCGAACGCCGTCGCCGGGCTGCTCAACAACCTGCTGTTTCATTACACGGGGCGCGGCCGGCCCAACACGCCGGACTGCAACGCCGACTCGAGCTACGACCCGCTGTGCGGCGGCATCGGTAACAACGCCAGCTTCCCCAGCGGTCACACGCTGACGATCGCGACGGCCGCCGGCTTGGTGTGCGTGCATCACCGCTATCTGCCGATCTACGGCGCCGACTGGGCCGACAACGGCGCGTGCATCATGCTGTCGGCGGCCACGGTCGCGACGGGCATCTCACGCATCGTCGCCGACCGTCACTTCGCGTCCGACGTCATCATGGGCGGCGCGATCGGCTTCGCGTCGGGCTACTTCCTGCCCTGGGCCTTGCACTATCGCGCCCGCAGGCCGGACCAACCCGCCGCGCCCGAGCGCGGCGTCACGATGATCCCGCTCGCGAGCCCGGACTCGCTGGGCCTGGCCATCGTCGGCTTCGGCTTCGGACCGTTCTGATGGGCCCACCACCGCGCCTCCCCGCGCTGCTGGCCCTCCTCTGCGTGGCAGCGGCCAGCGCGCGCGCCGACGAGCCGCGCTGGTTCGAGGATCGCCCGGTCGCGTGGTCGGAGCACGATGACGCCGGTATCCGGACCACGCCCGAGCCGAGCAACCTCGCCGACCTCGACGACACGTTCATCTTGCGCGACGGCCTGTGGGGCGAGGCCGATCGGATTCTGTCGCTCGAGGGCACGACCCCGTCGCTGGACGTCAACGCGCTGGACGAGGTCCCGTGCTCGCAGTGGTTCTGCCCGCGCAACCACCTGCACCCGATGACCCTCGCGGAGATCGCGGCCGGCCCTCCCGCCGAAGCGCCCGTGCTGCCCTTCACCGTCGTCAAGGTCAAGGCCGAGGGCGAGTCAGAGGGCTTGCAGGTGGTCGACGCCAAGAAGCACAAGTTCATGCTGAAGGTTGACCCGAAGAGCCACTTCGGAATGGCGACGGGCGCCGACATGATCGGCTATCGCTTCTTCCACGCGGCCGGCTATTACGTCCCCGGCGCGTTTCACACCGATCTCCGAGACGAGGACCTGAAGCTCGACCCGAAGGCGACGTTCAAGGTCTACCGCGTGCAGAAGCGCCCGCTGACGTGGGCGCGCTTCCGCGCGCTGCTCGCGGGCGTCGCGCACCTGCCCGACGGGCGGATCCGCGCCGTGGCCGTGCCGTGGATACCGGGCGAGACGCTGGGGGCGTTCGACCTCGAGGGACGGCGCAAGGACGATCCGAACGACCGGATTCCACACGAGCGGCGGCGCTCGCTGCGCGCGAACTGGGTCCTCTTCGCGTGGCTCGCCGTGCAGGACCCGGGCTCGCCGAACACGATGGACTCCCTGATCGTCGAAGGCGGGCGCCGCTTCGTGCGCCACTTCCACTTCGACTTCGGCTGTTCGCTGGGCTCGGCGTCGACGCACCCGGCGACCCCCGCGCAGCTGGGTGAGTACGCCGTCGAGATCGGCCGCTCGCTGCGCGCGTTCTTCTCGCTGGGCCTCTATCACCGGCCGTTCCAGGACGAGCGCGACGAATGGGAACGGCTGGTGACGGCCTATCCTTCGATCGGCTACCTCGCGGCCGAGACGTTCGATCCCGATCAGTTCCGCACCAATCACCGCCTGCCCACGCACATGCGCATCACCGACCGCGACGCCTATTGGGGCGCCAAGGTCGTGACGGCGTTCACCGACGCGCAGATCGAGGCCGTCGTCGCGACGGCCGACCTGCCGGCGCCGGCCGCGGCCTACGCCGTCCGCGCGCTCGAGGTGAGGCGCGACACCTTGGGGCGGCGGTACCTGCGGCCGATGGCCGCCGTCGAGCAGCCCGAGACGTCGCCCGACGGCGCGGACGTCTGCTTTCAGGACTTGGCGATCGCACGCGGCTACGTGCGCGCCGGCGAGGCGCGCTACCGCGTCCAGGTGAGCGACGGGCGCGGCCAGGCCCTCTGGTCGGGCGAGCGAGCGCCCAGGGGACCGCGCACGTGCGTCCCCATCGCCGCGACTGAGGTCGGCTCGGGCTATCGCGTCGTCGCGATCTCGACGGCGCTCGGCGCAGAGGTCACGAAGACGTCGCGCGTCCACCTGCGCTGGCGCGCGGCCGAGCGCCGCTTCGTCGTCGTCGGTTTGGAGCGCGACGAGTGAAGCGGCGCGCGCCCCTGATCGCTGCGCTCGCGCTCGCGGTCGTCGGGCCGAGCGCGCGCGCCGACGAACCGCCGGCGCCCGCCGCGCCGCCGGTCGAGACGGCGCCCGACTGCTCCGCTGCGCGGGCCGCGCGCGCCCCGGACCCGCGCTGCGGCGAGGCGCTGGACGGCCGGGGCCC
>DASZUD010000174.1:0-18304 GCA_035548155.1 Polyangia bacterium | reverse complement strand
GCGATCGCGCCCGTGCTGACGAGCCGTCCCATGGCCATGACCGAGGCGCTGCTCGCGCTGGACTGGGTCACCAGCCGCCCGCGCGAGGTGGCCATCATTCTGCCGCGCGGCGCCGGGCCCGAGAGCGCCGCGCCCCTGCTCGACGTCCTGCGCGCTCGCTTCCTGCCGCACGTCGTGCGCGCGGTCGTGGGTGAGGACGAGGTCGCCGCGCTGGGCACGGTCGCGCCGTTCGTCGAGGGCAAGGTCGCCCAGGGCGGGCGCGCGACCGCCTACGTGTGCGAGCGCGGCGCCTGCCAGCTGCCCACCCAGGATCCGGCCGTGTTCGCGGCCCAGCTCACGGGTCCCAAGCACCCTTGAGGTGACGGGGCAACCCGTTGCGTCTCGCGCAACAGGTGCTGGCAGCTTGGCAACGAGCGACCCGCGAGGTGGCATGTGATTTCAGCCGCTTACAATTCTATTTGGCGATTGTGTAACTGAGCACACGATATGCATTGGAGGTAAATCGCCATGAAGCAGCGATTCGCCTCGTTCTCCGCGGTCTCCCTGGCTCTTGCGCTCGCCGGGTGCGCTGAGCTCAATCAGGACCCCGGCCCAGACCCCGGCGTCGAGGAGGTGCACTCGCTGCTGACCTCGGAGAACGGGCTCTCGACGGCGAACGGGCTCTCGACGGCGAACGGGCTTTCGACGGCCAACGGGCTTTCGACGGCGAACGGGCTTTCGACGGCCAACGGCCTCAGCTCGACGACGGGCATGATGACGACCGACGCGGGGCGCACGACGATCTCGTACCTCGTGCGCTGCGCGCTGCGCGCGAACACGAGCATCGTGAAGAAGGACCAGTACGGCACCAGCTACACGTTCACCGGCGAGGCGGGCCTCGCGCCGGAGTGGGCGACCGGCAACTGCAACAATGACTGCCAGGAGCGCATCTCGGCCTGCTTGCTCGCGCACGTCAACACGGCGGGCGTTCACATCCCGCTGTGGATCGTCGCGCAGGACGCGACGGTCGGCTGGACGCTGAGCCCCGACTATCCGAACCAGGAGGGCTCGTTCTTCGGCAACATGTTCCAGAAGGGCGCGCACGGCACGGACGCCGCCAAGGTGCCGATGTACTACTGCAACGGCGTCGCGTACGACGTGGACACCGTGCCGGGCCGCATCGGCGCCGCGCAGGTGGGCGCGCCCTACTACAATCCGTTCCCGGGCACGGGCTACTGCAAGGACTCCTGCACGGTCGCCGACAAGCCCTACCAGACGAGCGGGTTCAAGGCGTGCGACGGCTGGAACCACGTCGTCACGGTCTGGCGCAAGAACGCGCAGTAGCTCAAAGCGCGTAGGGCGAGGGCCGGCGCACGGGGAACAGCGCGGCGGCGATCTCTGCGGCCGGAACGTCGAAGCGCACGGCCAGCGCGCGCAGCACGACGACGCTGACGCGGCCCTCGGGGGGCGAGCGCACGGCGGCGGCGAACGTGGCGTCGACCTCGACGGTCGTCGCGCGAGCGGGATCTCGCAGCGCGAAGGCCGCGCGCATCAGCGCGTGATAGCCGCCGATCCACGCCATCCACGGCTCGGTGGGCCCGCCCGCGACGGCGGCCTGGGTCGCGCGCGCGCGGCGCTCGAGCTCGGCGAGGCCCAGCGTGTCGAGCTCGCGCAGGCACCCGGGGAACTCGCGCGCGAGGGCGCGCAGCGCCGAGGCGGCCGGCGCGACGGCGCCCGCGTCGCGCCGCCGGCGCAGCTCGACGAGCGCGGCGTACTTGCGCGCGAGCGCGGCGAGCTCGTCGCTCACGTGGCCTCTCGCAGCGCCCGCGCGACGGCCTCGGCCAGCGCGCGGCGCCTGTCGCCGAGGCGCCGCGCGACGTCGAAGTGGAACGCGCGCAGCCCCAAGTGGCGCAGCGCCTCGCGCATCTCGCGCGAAAGCTCGTGGAAGCGCAGCGCGACGTAGCCGCTGGCCATGGCCACGGCGAAGGCGGGCACGATCCATCGCGCCCCGAGGAACACGCCCGCGACGACGGCCTCGGCCGCCCAACTGATGAAGAGAAACACCGCGCCCGCGATCAACTTCACGGTGCCGATGATGTCCTCGTCATCGGTGACGTGCGGCGCGACCACGCCCGCCAGGCGGTAGGGCGCCCAGCCCAGCACGGCGCCCACGACCGCCAGCGGCGCGGCGACCGCGACCTCGAGCAGCGCGTACGCCACGCGACCGGGTGAGATGAGCTCGATCTCGAGGCCCCACGGGTTGCGCACGCCGAGGTGGCGCAGCGTGCGGGCGTAGGCGCGCGCCTCGGCGGCCACCTCCTCGACGCGGGCCGGATCGCGCGCGCGCAGCCTCTCGTAGGCGGAGAGGAGCTCGCGCGCGTAGCGGTGCTCGGCGGCCAGCGCCGCGTCGGCCGACTCGGCGCGATCACCGTCGCCGGGGCGCTGGTCGGCCGTCCAGCGCGCGACGCGCGCGATCCCGGCCAGCAGCTCGCGCGTCTCCGCCTGCAGGACGACCGCGTCGAGGCGCGCCTTGATCTCGTCGGTGAGCTCGTCGACGGCGGCGCGCTCGTCCTGGCGGTAGCGCGGCAGCCAGGCCGAGGTCTCGAGCGGCTCGCCCACGTCGAGCAACACGCGCGAGCGAAACATCGTCTTGTGCTCGTAGAACAGCCCCACGGGAACGATGAGCGCGCCCAGCGTTCGCCCGCCGTCGGCCACCTCGCGCTCGGCGGACAGCGCGATGCGCGCCGCGCCCGTCTTGAGCGGCCGCAGCTGCGGGTCCGAGTGCGAGACGCCCTCGGGGAACAAGGCCAGCGCCTCGCCGGCCGCGAGCGCCGCGCGGCAGCGCGCGAAGGAATCGTCGTTGCGGGACGAATCCACCCCGCGCGCGCCCGACTCGTGCGCGCGGTACACGGGGATCGAGCCGAACGCGCGCATCGCCAGGCGACCGACCGGATTGCCGAACAGCGTGCTCTTGGCGAGGAAGCGCGCGGGCCGCCCCGTGGCGATCCGCAGCAGCATCGGATCGAGGAGGCCGTTCGGGTGGTTCAGCAGGAAGACGACTGGGCGGTCGCGCGGGATGCGCTCGCCGCCCTCGACGAGGCGCACGGGGTAATAAAGGCGCACCAGGGCCTCGCAGAGCCACCGGATCAGGGCCTCGAGCAGGCGCAGCATCTCCAAGCAGCATACCGCCGGGCGGGGGACGTCGCGGCCTTGTCGCGCCGACGACGCCGTGGGACGGTCCGGTCATGAAGGTCATCGTCGTCGGAGCCTCGGGCATGGTGGGGCAGGGCGTGCTGCGCGAGTGCTTGCTCGATCCGGGCGTCGAACGCGTGCTGGTCGTGGGGCGCCGAGCGCTGGGGCAAGGCGGCGCGAAGCTCGTCGAGCGCGTCGTGCCCGATCTGACGGATCTCTCGGCAATCGAGGGCGAGCTCGCCGGCCACGACGCGTGCTTCTTCTGCCTGGGCGTCACGTCCGTCGGCTTGAAGGAAGAGCAGTACCGCAAGGTCACGTACGACATCACGGCGTCCTTCGTGCAGGCGCTCGCGCGCGAAAGCCCGGGCCTGACGTTCGTGTTCGTCTCGGGCCGCGGCACCGACAGCTCGGAGAAGGGGCCGGTCATGTGGGCGCGGGTCAAGGGCGCCGCCGAGAACCTCGTCCTCCGGGGCGGTTTCAAGGCGGCGTACATGTTCCGCCCGGGCGTGATCCAGCCGCTGCACGGCATTCGGTCGCGCACGCGGGCGTACCGCGTCCTCTACACGCTGTTCTCGCCCGTGTTTGCGCTGATGAAGGTCTTCTCTCCGGCTTCGATCGTGACGACCGAGACGATGGGCCGCGCCATGCTGGCGGCCGTTCGCGGCGGGGCGCCGAAGACGATCCTCGAGAACCCCGACATCAACGCCCTCGCGGCGCGGGAGCTCGCGGGCCGCCTGGTTGAACGCGAAGCCAGCCGCTAGAGTTGTCGCATGAGGCTGATCATCGGCAACAAGAACTACTCGTCTTGGTCGCTGAGGCCGTGGCTGCTGCTCAAGCAGCTGGGCATCCCGTTCGAGGAGGAGAAGCTCCGCTTCGGCGATCCGGCCTTCAAGGAGAAGATCTGCGCCGTCAACCCGGCGGGGACGGTGCCCGTGCTCGTGGATGGCGACCTGGTCGTCTGGGACAGCCTCGCCATCGTCGAGTACATCGCCGAGAAGTTCCCCCGCCACGGTGTCTGGCCGCGGTCGCTGACGGCGCGCGCGCGCGCGCGGTCGGTGTGCGCCGAGATGCACTCGGGGTTTCAGTCGCTGCGCTCGCGCCTGGACATGAACTGCGAGCTGCACCTGCCCATCCCCGTGCTCGACCGCGGCACGCGGCGCGACGTCGCGCGCATCTGCGACCTCTGGGCGGAGTGCCCGCGCTGGGCGGGCGGCGTGGACGGGCCCTTCCTCTTCGGCGCCTTTTCGGCGGCCGACGCGTACTTCGCGCCCGTCGTCAGGCGGTTCATCACCTACGACGTCGCCATCCCCGCGGCGGCGCGCCGCTACGTCGCGACCATCGACGCGTTGCCCGCGATGAAAGAATGGATGGCGGCGGCGCTGGCCGAGAACGACTTCTACTTGCCCGACGAGCAGTATCGCGACCACCCGCCGCCCGCCGAGCCGGACGACGCGTCGTCCCCGAATGCGGCGGAGCTCTCGGACGAGTAGCGGCGCCGGATCGTAGATCCCGGGGCCGAGTGGTGCGTCTGCCCGGTCATGCGCACAAAACCCCGCTCCTCGCTCCTCGGTTTCCCCGCCCTCGCGGCGGTGGTGGGCCTCGCGGCCCCCGCCGCTGCGGACAAGCCGCCTGCCAGCCCCACGCGCGTCCTCGCGCAGGTGGCCGCCGGCGCCTCGCACAACCAGCTCTATCTGGCGACAGGACCCAACGACGGTGCCGACGTCGATCCGGCGTCCGCTCGCTCGCTCGCGCCCTACCTCTACGTCGCGGGCGGCGACCCCGACGCGGAGCGGCTGCCGCTGCGCGAGACCACGGCGCACATCGACGTCGTCGGCGTGATCGCGCACGTCTCCGTTCGACAGTTGTTCGAGAACGGCGGCAACAAGCCGATCGAAGCCGTGTACGTGTTCCCGGGCTCGACGCGCGCGGCGGTGCACGGCATGCGCATGAAGATCGGAGCGCGCGTCGTCGAGGCGCGCATCGACAAGCGGCAGGCCGCGCGCGAGACGTACGAGACGGCGCGCGCGCAGGGCCGGCGCGCGTCGCTGCTGGAGCAGGAGCGACCGAACGTCTTCACGATGAACGTCGCGAACGTCATGCCGGGCGATCGCATCGAGGTGACGCTCGACTACTCGGAGCTGCTGGTGCCCGAGGACTCCGTCTACGAGCTGGTGTTCCCGACGGTCGTGGGGCCGCGTTACACGGGCGGCGCCGATCCGCAGCGCGACAAGTGGATGGCGAACCCGCACCTGCCGGCGGGCGCGCCTTCGCTGACCAAGTTCGGCATCGACGTGCACCTCGAGACGGGCGTGGCGCTCAAGGAGGTCTCGTCTCCGTCGCACGGCATCGACGTCGCGTACGCGTCGGCGACGATCGCCGACGTGAAGCTGCGCGACCAGAACGCCGGCAACCGCGACTTCGTGCTGCGCTACCGCCTCGCGGGCGACGAGATCGAGTCGGGCCTGCTGCTCTCGCCGCGCGGTCCCGACGGCGAAGGCTACTTCGCGCTCATGATGGAGCCGCCGCAGCGCCCGAAGCTCGAGCAGATCCCGCCGCGCGAGTACATCTTCCTGCTCGACGTCTCGGGCTCGATGCACGGCTTCCCGCTGGACACGGCGAAGGCGCTCATGCGCGAGCTGCTGGGCCGGCTGCGCCCGACGGATCACTTCGACCTCGCGCTGTTCTCGGGCGCCAACTACGTCATGAGCCCGGGGGGCTCGGTGCCGGCCACGCCCGCGAACGTGCGAGAGGCGATCGGCCTCGTCGAGCGTCAGAACGGCGGCGGCGGCACGGAGCTCATGGGCGGCCTGCGCGCGTCCTACGGAATCCCGCGCACGAGCCGCGCCGTCTCTCGCTCCGTGGTGGTCGTCACCGACGGCTACGTGGGCGTAGAAGCCGAGGCCTTTCGCTTCGTGCGCGAGCGCCTGGACGAGGCGAACCTGTTCGCGTTCGGCATCGGGTCCAGCGTGAACCGCGCGCTGATCGAGGGCCTGGCGCGCGCGGGCCGCGGCGAGCCGTTCGTCGTGCTCAAGCCGGAGAAGGCCGCCGCCCAGGCCGAACGGCTGCGCACGTACATCGAGCAGCCCGTGCTCTCGCACGTGGGCGTCGCGTTCGACGGCCTGCGCGTCTCGGAGATCTCGCCGCCCAAGCTGCCCGATCTGCTGGCGCGGCGCCCGCTGGTGCTGTTCGGCAAGTACCAGGGCGAGCCCACGGGGCGGGTGCGCGTGACCGGGTTCGCGGGCGGCGGCGCGCCGTGGTCGGCGTCCGTGCTCGTGCGCGCCTCCGAGGCGCACGCGCGCAACGAGGCGCTGCGCTGGCTGTGGGCGCGCAGCTGGGTCGCGACGCTCGAGGACGAGCGCGCCATGGGCGGCGGGCAGCTCGTCGAGGACGCGATCACGGATCTCGGCCTGCGCCACAACCTGCTCACGGCCTTCACGTCGTTCGTCGCCGTCGATCACGAGGTGGTCAACCGAACGGGCGAGTCCACGTCGGTGCGGCAGCCCCTTCCCATGCCGGAGGGCGTGTCGAACCTGGCGGTCGCGCCCGCGGCGGCGCCGCCCCCGGGCCACCAGACGATGCGCATGATGGGCGCGGGCAGCGGCGGCGGTGGGCTGGGCGCGCTCGGCAGCAGGGGCTATGGCGTGGGCGCGCCTGCGCCGGCGGTCGCCAAGAAGGCGAAGGGTGCGGACGCCGAGGACGCGCTGGGCGGCCTCACGGCGCCCCCACAGGAGCGCGAGGCTCCGAAGGACCGCGCCGCCAAGGCCGAGCGCGACGACGAGCGCAAGAATGCCGCCGCCCCTCGGGCGACGATCGTGTCCGTGACTCCGACGGACGTCAGCGCGCCGCAGGTGCTGCGCGCGGCGATCGTGGCACGCCTCGCGGCGCTGACCTTCGCGCCTCGCACCCCGGCGGGCCTCGTCGTGCTGCGCCTCAGCGTCGACGCCAACGGCAAGGTGACCGCGGTCGACGTGCTCTCGGGTGACGCCGCCGTTGCCGCGCAGCTGCGCGCCAAGCTGCTCGAGCTCCATTCGGCCGCCAAAGCGACGTCATCGAAGGCCACCGTCGTGGTCACGATTCGCCTCGCGCGCTGACGCGCTCCGAATCCGCACCCACATTGGCCGACAAAGCCCGCGCCGCGGCCATCAAAGCCGCGGCGCGGCGGCCGTTTGGATGTGGTCAAAGCCCGCCGAGCCGCCTTAAAATCACGGCAGCTACGCCTCTGGATGGGAGCTCGAATGCGTGCAGTCAGACCACCGCGGAACCGAGAGCGAGGCGCGATCGCCGTGCTGCTCTCGCTGCTCATGACCGTGCTCATGGGCTTCGCGGCCCTCGGCTTCGATCTCGCGTACGTGCGCCTCGCGCGCGAGGAGATGATGAACGCGACGGACGCCGCCGCGCACGCCGCCGGCATCACGCTCAGCATCACGAACGACTCGAGCCAGGCGCAGGCGATGGCGATCTCCGTGGCGTCGAAGAACACCGTGCTCGGCAGCCCGGTCTCTATCACCGCCGCGGACATCACGTTCGGGACCTACGACTTCGGCACGAAGGCCTTCGTCGCGGGCGGCTCTCCGCCGACGGCGGTGCAGGTCACGGGCGCGCGCACGTCGAACGGCCTCGTGCAGCTCACGTTCGGGCGGACGCTGGGCTACGCGACGGCGAACACGACGCAGACCGCGACGGCCGCCTACATCAATCGCTACTTCCAGCTCGAGCTGCAGATCTCCGACGACTGGATCTGCGACATCGACAACGCGGCCGACGCCGCCGTCTCGTTCCTCCAGTACTTGAACGGACCCCAGGGGTCGCAGGGCGACTGGATCGGCCTCGACGTCTTCACCGGCAACACGAAGACGATGACGAACCAGATGAACGTGCGGACGCACTACGCGCTGGACATCTTGCCCGTGTGGCAGCGCGACGCGACCACGCTGGGCATCTTGCAGGGCTCGTGGCCGGGCACGACGATCCCGACGCCGCCGCAGACGAAGGGCATCGCCGTGTGCAGCAAGGGCAACGCGCCTTCGTACACGTTCGCGGGGCCGCCCGTGCTGCCGGCCAACCCGGGCGGCTATCGCCAGTGCCCCCCGGTCTCCAAGGTGGGCGTGCTGCCGACGGCCCAGCAGTACGCGTTCCCGAATCACAGCTGGGTGCAGTACTGCTCGGACGGTGGGCCCGCAGGGCTCTACGCCGGCACCGATCTCGGCACGGCGATTCACGACGGCATGGCGAAGATCCAGGCCGTCGCGCAGAGCTACGAGCCCAAGGCGCTCATCATCATCACGGACGGCGTGCCGATGGCGTGCACGGGCATCGGCGGCGGCAGCTTGTGCGGCCACACCTACGGCGGCGACGGCGTGACGCCTCCGTCGGGCAAGGCCTCGTCCGACTTCTGGGACCCGTGCTGCGCGGCCGGTTTGACCTGCGGCTCGTCGTACACCGTCGGCGGCGTGACCTACGGCGGCGGCGGCTGGGGAGACGGCTATCCGGGCAACTCCCCGAACGGCACCACCGCTTGCAACGCGGCCCACACGCTCACGCAATACGCCGTCTCCCAGGCGGACGCCGCCGCGGCGGCGGGCATCGACCTGTTCGTCATCGGCTTCTACAACAGCGCGACCGATACGTCTGCCAAGTTCGCGGCCAGCCTCGTGCGGAACAAGGGCGTCGCGTGGATCACCAACGACAGCACGAAGCTCGCCGGGATCCTGCAGCAGATCCCGAGCCACCTGCCGGTCTCGATCGTTCGCTGATCACCAACTGGGCGACGGGCGCGGCGCTTACTGCTGCTGCTCGAACATCATCGTCATCGAGTAGTTCATCTGCCCCGTGGGCAGACGAACGAAGTTCACCAGCGGCGTGTACGTGTACTTCGCCGTCAGCGTCAGCGTCTTCGAAGGAGAGGATCCCGACGTCGACGTCGTGAAGGTGCCAGCCGGCACCGGCATTCCGGAGGCGACCAGATCCGACGTCGCGCGCGTGACGGCCATCGTCGCGCAGTCGTTCGGATACGCGACGGTCTGGTTGATCGTCACGCCCAGGCGCAGCCCGTCGCGCACGGCCGCCGCCAGCGAGAAGCGCTGGTAGAAGTACCAGCCGTAGTCGATGAGCCCGAAGACGATCGCGCAGAAGATCGGGAGCACCAGCGCGAACTCGACGGCGGCGCCGCCCCGCTGACGATTGCGCCGCGGGCGCTCCGGGAGGCGCGTGCGCCGCGCGTGGCTCAAGCTGCGCATGCGGGCATTATCACACGGGCCCGCGTCGAAAGCAGCAGGCCTCCGTGGGTGGGAGCTGCGTCCACCTCTGGCCACGTCCACGTCCACGTCCACGTCCCGGCTCGCTGTCGGCGGCTCGCGCCGCACCGCTCATGACATGCCCCCGAGCGCCCGATACATTGCCCAGGATCCGATGTACGCCCGTCGCTCAACCCTCGCCTGCCTGGTCGCGGCGTTGAGCATCGCCGCGCCCGCGCGCGCGGCGGAGGTGAGCGCGACGGACGCCGTCGGTGCTCGCGATCCGCTGGCGGGCGTCGCGGGCGAGCAACCGTTCGTGCGGTCGCCCGGCAACGAGATCGTGCTGTTCCCGGGCTTCCTCGGCCAGGTGCAGGGCGGGTTCTTCCCGCAGGCCACGAACCTGCGCAGCGGGTTTTCGCTGCGGCGCGCGCGGCTCGAGCTCAGCGGCTGGCTCGGCCCGATGTTCTACTTCGACGTCGCGGGCGACTTCGCGAACGCCCCGGCGGCGCCCGGCGGCCATCCGCCCTCCGACGCCTTCGTCGCGTTCGCGCCCGAAGGCGACTCGTTCATCTTGCAAGCCGGCCAGTTCGACACGCCGTTCTCGCTGGAGAACCGCACGTACGACGCGTACCTGCCGTTCATCGAGCGCTCGCTCGCCGTGCGCGCGCTGACCGTGCCGTACAACAAGGACCTCGGCGTCATGGTGCACGGCACCGACGCGTCGCGAACGTTCTACTACTCGGGCGGCGTGTTCAACGGCGATGGCCCCGGCGTCGCCAACGGGGACAACCGCGTCGACGTCATCGGGCGCGTGACGGTGTCGCCGTTCGCGCGATCCTCGATCGAAATGCTCCGCGAGTGGACGCTGGGCGGATCGGCCTGGTACGGGAGTCACGTCGCGGGCCGGTCGTTCCCGACGCAGGCGACGCCGGGCGGCTTCGTGTTCTTCGATCCCGTGTGGACCGTGGGGCAGGCGATGCCGACCACGCTGGACCTGCACGAGAGCGGGCGGACGCTCACCCTGGGCGGCGAGCTCTCGCTGCCGATCGGTCATCAGGGTGGCCTGCGCGCCGAGGGCTTCCTCAAGATGGAGGATCTCGCCGAGGACAGCATCGCGGCCGACGGCTCCACGCTGAGCACGCTGGGGCGCGCGAACCTCAACGCGATCGGCGGCTACGCGGACGCGTGGCTGTGGCTGGTGGGGGACGATCGCTTGTTGCCGCGGCCCGGATACGAGCTGCCGCGGCGTCTCGGGCGGCTCGTCCCCGCGACGCCCGAGCACGGGCTCATGCTCGCGGCGCGCGGCGAGCTGCTCAAAGAAGATCTCACGAGCGGCCAGAGCGTGAACGCCGATCCCAACCTGGCGACGACGCGCGTCGTCGCGGCGACGTTGGGGATGAACTACTGGTATGGCCGGCGCGTGCGGGCGTCCGTCAACTACATTCTGACGCTGTTCAGCGGCTCCACCGAAAACATCAAGGCGATCGCGGCCAACGGCAAGTCGGAGCACGAGCTCCTGCTGCTGCTCTCGATGGGGCTTTGATCGAGGGCCGAGGTCGGATATACAGCCGACCATGAAGTTGCTCCCGCACGACCGCTCTTTTTTCGCGCACTTCGAGGCACAGGGGAGGAAGACGGTCGAGGGCTGCAGGGCATTTCTCGACATGGTCGAGGACCCCACGACGCTCGAGGTCAAGGCCGAGCGCATCAAGCGGATCGAGCACGAGTGCGACGAGATCACGCACGCCGTCGTCTCGGCGTTGCACAAGACGTTCATCACGCCCATCGATCGCAACGACATCTACACGCTGATCACGAAGATGGACGACATCATGGATCTCGTGGAGGCGGCGGCCGAGCGGCTCGCGCTGTACGACATGCCGCAGATGACCAAGGAGGCCGTCGACCTGGCCCGCTGCCTCGTGGACAGTGCCGTGCACGTCGCCGAGGCCGTCGCCGCGATCAGCGATCTCGGCAAGCCGGCGAAGATCCTCGAGCACTGCGTGGAGATCAACCGCCTCGAGAACGCCGCCGACCACGTGCTGCGCACGGCGCTGGCGAAGCTGTTCCGCGAAGAGAAAGACCCGATCTCCGTCATCAAGTGGAAGGAGATCTACGAGACGCTCGAGGCGGCGACGGATCGTTGTGAAGACGTCGCCAACGTGATCGAGGGCGTCGTCCTCGAGAACAGCTAGCAGGAGATCCCGATGGGCATCGTCGTCTCGATCGTCCTCATCGCGCTGATCTTCGACTACATCAACGGCTTCCACGACGCCGCCAACTCGATCGCGACGATCGTGTCGACGCGCGTCCTCACGCCGCGCCGGGCCGTCGCGTGGGCGGCGTTCTTCAACTTCATCGCCTTCGTCATCTTCCCGCTGCACGTCGCGCACACGGTGGGCAAGGGGATCATCGATCCGAAGATCGTCGACGACGCCGTGCTCATCGGCGCCCTGGGCGGCGCGATCGCGTGGAACCTCATCACGTGGTGGTACGGCCTGCCGTCGAGCTCGTCGCACGCGCTCGTGGGCGGGTTGCTGGGCGCGGGCATCTCCAAGGGCGGGCTCGCGGTCGTTCAGTCGTCCGGGGTGATCAAGATCGCCGTCTTCATCGTGGTCTCGCCCGTGCTGGGCATGCTGCTGGGCGGCCTCATGATGGTGCTGGTCGCGTGGGTCTTTCGACGAGCGCACCCGGGGCGCATCGATCGTTGGTTTCGGCGGCTGCAGTTCGTGTCGGCGGCGGCGTTCAGCCTGGGTCACGGCGCGAACGACGCGCAGAAGACGATGGGCATCATCCTCGCGCTGCTGATCGCCAAGGGCTACGTCGGCGCGAACTCGGAGGTCCCCGTGTGGGTCGTCCTCGCGAGCCAGACGGCCATGGGCCTCGGGACCCTTTCGGGCGGGTGGCGCATCGTGAAGACGATGGGCATTCGCCTCACGAAGCTGAAGCCCTTCGGCGGCTTCTCCGCGGAGTCGGGCGCGGCCGGCATGCTCTTCCTCGCGAGCGCGCTCGGTGTGCCCGTGTCGACGACGCACACGATCACGGGCGGCATCGTCGGCGTGGGGTACGTGAACAACCCGAACAGCGTGCGCTGGGCCGTGGCTCTCCGCATCGTGTGGGCGTGGTTGTTCACGATCCAGTCCGCCGCGATCATCGCCGCGGGCATCTACTTCCTCGCCAAGGCGCTCGGGCTCTGATCGACTGATCGCCGGCCAGAGCCAGTCCTTCGACACCGGCCGGTGAACGTTTCCCACGGCGCTCCGGCGGTGACCGCCTTGCGCCGGGAGCTTCGGCTGCAGACCGCGATCGGAGTCTACGTGCGCGGTGACCACGGCGGAGTCGGCATCACGCCTTCACCTTGGTTCCTGCTCGGCGCTTCCTCGCCTTCGTCGGTGACCTGCGACGATTGCAGTGACGTCAACTCGATTCGGGGCTTCTCGCCGCCGTGGGGCGTGGCGCTCGCCGTCACGCCGTCCTTGGGGTGGACCGCCCCGCGCTGAACGGCGCGCCGCGATCAGCGTACGACCTGGAGTCGCCCGGGCGAGTCGTCGCCGAGGTCCGGCGATGCGTCGGAGCCGCCCGCGCCGTGGATGGCGTCGACCGTGAGTCGCAGCTTGCGCCCCGTCAGCTCCTCGAGGAGGTCACCCTTGCGCCGCGCTGCCCACAGCTCCAGCTCGGGATCGCCGTCGGTGTCGAGCCGCATCTCGATGGCCTTGTCGGTGACGACGCAACGAACGGAGCGCACGAGCCGCGCGTCGGTGCGGTCCAGGCCGTCCGCCACGCGCAGGATCGCGGCCAGCTGGCGCACCTTCTTCCGATCCGTCTTCGACAGCGCCATGAAGGCGTCGTGGCTCTTGCTGGGCTCGGCCTTGCGGTGATAGCGCGCGACCAGCGCGATGACGTTCACCTCGTCGCGCGAGAAGCCGGCCATCTCGTGGCTCTGGATGAGGTACTGGGTGTGCCGGTGGTGGCGCTGCGCGGCGACGTGGAAGCCGATGTCGTGCAGCAGCGCCGCGTACTCGAGCAGCTCGGCGTCGTTCTTGTGCAGGCCGTGCAGCCGCCGCGTCTGGTGGAAGATCGAGAGCGCCAGGCGCGTGACGTGGGTCGCGTGCGGCTCGCGGAAGTGACAGCGGCGCGCCAGCTCCATCACGCTGCGCCGGCGCAGGTCGGGGAACTCTTCGACGAGCAGGATGCCGGGGCGGTTGGTCGCGACGTAGTCGGCGATGATGCCCTCGCGCAGGGCCGTCTCGCACAGCTCGGCCTCGCTGGCGCCCGCGAGCTCCAGCACGGAGCGCAGCACGACGGCGCCCGTGTAAATCGTGTCGCTGCGGCGCGCGTCGAGGCCGGGCATGCGCGCGCGGTCGGCGCTGCGCATCGTGCCCAGCTTGCGCTCGAGCTCGATGAGCGCCTTCAAGGGCAGCGCCGTCGTGCGCTGGCTCGCGGGCCGCTCGCGCTCGAGGCCCAGCAGGCCCGCCAGCGCGGACGCCGTGCCCGAGGTGAGCGCGACGAAGTCGAAGCCCATGGCGCGCACGCGCGCGATCACGGGCTCCAGCACCGAGCGCGCGCGCTCGGCAAGCTGGGCGCGCTCGCGCGGCGTCGGCGGGTCGGACACGGGGCACGCCTCGGAGAGGCGAATCACGCCCAGCTTGAGCGACGAGGCGAAGTAGAGCTCCTGCGCGTCGGCGAGGATGACCTCGAGCGACCCGCCGCCCAGATCGAACAGAGCCACGCGTCGCTTGCCGAGGTTCAACGAGCTGCGCGCGCCCAGGTAGATGAGGCGCGCCTCCTCGTCGCCGCGGATGACGCGGATGTCGATGCCCACCTCGTCACGCGCCGCACGCACGAACTCGCCGCCGTTCTGGGCCTCGCGCACGGCGCTGGTCGCGACGGCCACCAGCGCGTCGGGCTTGTGCCGATCGGCGATGCGGCGCAAGAACTTCAGGGCGTCGAGCGCGCGCCGGAAGATCTCGGGCGGGATCACGCCCGTGTGCAGGGTGTGGTCCCCCAGCCGGACCATCTCCTTGGCCCGGTCCAGGATCTGGATCCGCCCCCCCGTCTCGACGTCCGCGACGATGAGGTGGAAGGAGTTTGACCCACAGTCGAGGGCAGCGATGCGCACGTTCGTGCCATCATAGATCCAGGTCGGCCATCCAGAGCGACAACCTGGTGTCGCCCCTGCGACAAAAGTCCGCGAGCGTCAGCTGACGGGCGCATCTTCGATTGGCTGTGCCGCCGCGGCCGCCCCGAGGCCTCAGCCGTTCGCCGTCGCGACGCCCTCGACGGCGACGTGCTTGCGGCGCGCGTAGATCACGAGGGCCGGCAGGCCCAGCGCCACGGCGAACCACAGCGTCGCGCCGCGCGTGACGAACACGGCGGCGGCCGCCTGCCCGCGGCCGAGCCCCGTGCCGAAGCGCACGAGCAGCGCCAGCATGCCAGCCTCCGTGACGCCGAGGCCGCCCGGCAGGAACGACAGCGCGCCCGCGATGGTCATCGCCGCGTAGATGAAGGTGGCGGCGCGCAGGTCGAGACCAACGCCCGGGAAGCCGCGCACGACGACCGTGAAGGCCAGGCACTCGAGGAACCACGACAGCGTCGAGATCGCCGTCGCGAGGGCGAGGGCCTTCGGGTGCAGCAGCGTGGCCGTCGTGGCGTGCATCTCGCGCAGCTTGGGCGCGAAGCGCCGCACGCCCGGTATGCGCGCGCAAAGCCCCAGCGCGAGCTCGGCGAGGGGATCGATCGAGACGACCAGCACGCCGCCCAGGACGACCGCCGCGCCCGCGACCAGGAAGCGCCGGTCGACGTCGAACTGGAACACGCCCACGAGCGCCAGCAGCAGCAGCGCCAGCAGGTCGGTGACGCGCTCGGCGATCACGATGGGCGCCGTGCGCGCCACGGCGTACCCGTGCGAGGCGCGCAGCAGGAACGCCTTCACCGCCTCGCCCAGCTTGCCGGGCGTCACCGTCAGCGAGAACCCCGCGAGGAACACGAGCAGGCTGTCGCGCGGCGCGACCGGCAGATCGAGCACGCGCAGGTAGTACTGCCAGCGCAGGAAGCGCACCAGGTAGTTGCCGGCGGCCAGCAGGCACGCGAGCGCGGCCATGCGCCAGGAGAACGTCGCGAGGGCGGCCGCGACCTTCCCGGCGTCCGCCCAGATCGTGAACGCGACGTAGACGGCGACGCCCGCGGCGACGCCGAAGGCGACCCGGCCGACGAGGCCCTTCATCGCGACTACTCCGTTCGGTTCTGCTTCTCGAGGCGCTTGCGCTCGTTCTCGTCGAGGAAGCGCTTGCGCAGGCGGATCGCCTTGGGCGTCACCTCGACGAGCTCGTCGTCGTTGATGAACTCGAGCGCCGCCTCGAGCGAGAACTCGCGCGGCGGCGTCAGGATCAGCTTCTCGTCGGCCGCCGTCGTGCGGATGTTCGTGAGCTTCTTCGCCTTCGACGGGTTCACGACCAGGTCGTTGTCGCGCGAGTGCAGGCCGATGATCTGGCCGCCGTACACCTTCTCGCCCGGGCCCAGGAACAGCGAGCCGCGCTCCTGCAGGTAGAAGAGGCCGTAGGCGTTCGTCTCGCCCTGGTCCTGCGCGATGAGCACGCCGTTCGGCCGCGCCTTGAACGAGCCCGCGAACGGGCCGAAGTTCTTGAACGTGTGGTTCAGGATGCCCGTGCCGCGCGTGTCGGTGAGGAACTGCGAGCGGTAGCCGATGAGGCCACGCGCCGGGCACAGGTACTCGAGGCGCATGCGGCCGTCGCCGGCCGGCCCCATCTCCTGCATGCGGCCGCCGCGGCGGCCGAGCTCTTCGATGACGGCGCCCGAGTAGGCCTCGTCGAGGTCGATGACGACCTCCTCGTACGGCTCGACCTTCTCGCCGTTCTCCTCTTTGAAGATGACCTGCGGCTGCGAGACCATGAGCTCGTAGCCCTCGCGGCGCATCGTCTCGATGAGCACCGACAGGTGCAGCTCGCCGCGGCCGAGCACGTCGTACGTGTCCGGCGACGGCGTCTCGAGCACGCGCAGCGCGACGTTCGACTTCGTCTCCTTGAACAGGCGGTCGCGCAGGTTGCGGGAGGTGACGAACTTGCCCTCCTTGCCGGCGAACGGACCGTTGTTCGACATGAACTGCATCTTCACGGTCGGCTCCTCGATCTCGAGGAGCGGCAGCACGACGGGGCGCGCGATCTCGGTGATCGTCTCGCCGACGGTGAGGTCCTGCATGCCCGTGACGGCGCAGATGTCGCCGGCGGCCGCCTCGGCCAGCTCGAAGCGCTTGAGGCTCTGGTAGCCGAGCAGCTTCTGCACGCGGAACTCCTCGCGCTTGCCGTCGCGGTGGACGCACATCACGCGGTCGCCCATCTTGATGCGGCCCGAATCGATGCGGCCGATGGCCACGTAGCCGAGGTAGTCGTCGTAGTCCAGCGTCGTGACGTGCATCGCCAGCGGCGCGGTGACGTCGGCGGCGGGCGGCTTCACCTTCTCGACGATGAGGTCGAGCAGCGGTCCGAGGTCCTTCTTCTCGTCGCCGAGCTCCTTGACGGCCCAGCCCTCGCGGCCCGAGGCGTACACGATCGGGAAGTCGAGCTGCTCGTCGCTCGCGCCCAGCGCGCAAAAGAGGTCGAACGTCTCGTCGACCGTGCCCGCCGGGTCGCAGCCGGGGCGATCGACCTTGTTGATGACGAGGATGGGGCGGATGCCGAGCGCCAGCGCCTTGCGCGTCACGAAGCGCGTCTGCGGCATCGGGCCCTCGAACGCGTCGACGAGCAGGCACACGCAGTCGACCATCTTGAGGACGCGCTCGACCTCGCCGCCGAAGTCGGCGTGTCCGGGCGTATCGACGATGTTGATGCGCGTGCCCTTCCAGGTGATCGCGGTGAACTTCGAGAGGATCGTGATGCCGCGCTCGCGCTCGAGATCGTTCGAATCCATCGCGCAGTCGGCGATGACCTCGCCCGTGCGGAACTGGCCCGCCTGGCGCAAGAACCCGTCGACCAGCGTCGTCTTGCCGTGATCGACGTGCGCGATGATCGCGATGTTGCGGACGTCGGAGCGGACGGCCGTGGTCTGGGTCTCGGGGGTTGCTGCTTCTGCGCCTACGGTGGACATGCGGGTCGGGAGACTTACTCGGTGAACGGCCCGGATGCAAGTGACGGTCCGCCCGGCGTGGTCGAACGCGTCACGGAACCACCCGAGGAACGGCGGCCGAGGGCGGCCCGGGCGCGATCGCTCGCGGGGGCGAACGGCGGGGCGGGCCCGTCGCTGCCGGGCTACCGCATGGTGGGGGCGGGGCGCGGACGGCCGCGGCGGTTGATCCGCTGATGACGCTCGCGCTCTGAGACCAGCGCGGCCATGTGTATGATGCGCTCGTGCGACCCGAGGTGGAGGCGTTGGCGGCGGACGAGCGCGGCATCTTGCTGGGCCTCCTCGTGTCCGGCGCCGGGGTCGAGGCTGCGGCGCACCTCGCGGGGCCCGGCAGCGCTGGCTGCGCGGCGGCGCTCGCGGCGATCCCCGGAGAAGCGCGTGCCGCCGAGCGCGACGCGCTGGCCGCCGAGCTCGTGGCGCCGTGGCCGAAAGGGATCGAGCGCGTTCACCCGGGTTGGATTCGGCGCGCGCTCGAAGGCGAGCCCAGCCACGTCGTGCGCGCCGTCGTGCGGGGCGCGCCCGAGCCGGTCCGGCGCGTCGCCGACGAGCTGCTGAGCGCGCGGGGCGAAGCCGGGGCTTCGTCGATCGCCGAGGGCCCTTGGCTCGACGGGCTCCGTCGCGCGGTCTTCGGCGCGCTCGCGCCGATGCCGGACTCGCCGGCGGGCGGGGCGACGGTCGCACGGCGGCTCTGCGCGGCGACGGGCGCGGAGCTGCTCGACGAGATCGATCGACGTGGCGCCGCCATGGTCGGGCTCGCGCTGTCC
>DASZUD010000173.1:0-5169 GCA_035548155.1 Polyangia bacterium | reverse complement strand
CGCTCCGCCTGGCGACCTTGGCCGCGTTCCCGGATCGCGTCGCGCGCAGGCGCACGCCCGCCGACAGGGCGGTCGTCCTCGCGAACGGCGGCTCGGCCGAGCTGCAGTTCGATCCCGGCGCCGAGTGGCTCGTCGCCATCGACGTGGAAGAGCGAGCGGCTGGACCGCGCGCGACGGGCGGACGGCCGGGCGGCGTCGCCGTGCGCCTCGCCGCGGCGATCGAGCCCGAGTGGCTGCTCGACGTGTGCGCCGACCGCGTCGAGGACCTCGACACCCTGGCCTTCAATGCCGACACCCAGCGCGTCGAGCGGCGCTCCGGCCTCCGCTTCGGCGCGCTCTCGCTCGACGAGACGATCACGCCCGCGCCGCCCGGTGAAGAAACCAGCCGGCTGCTCGCCGAGGCTGCCCTTGCGCGCGGCATCGACAGGCTGCCCGGCGCTGAGGATCTGCCGCGCCTCCTGGCCCGCCTCGAGTTTGCGCGCGCGCTCGCGCCCGCGGGGGCGCTGCCCGACCTCGGCGCCGGAGATCTGGCCGCCGTGCTGCGCCTCGCGTGCGCGGGCCGCCGCGGCTTCGCCGAGCTCGCCGAGGCGAACTTGGCGGCCGTCGCGCTCGAAGAGCTCGGCCCCGCGGCGCAAAACCTCCTCCGCACGCTGGCGCCCGAGCGGGTCACGCTGCCGGGCGGGCGCGGAGTGGCCGTCAACTACGTCGCGGGCCAGCCGCCGTGGATCGAGTCGCGCCTCCAAGATTTCTTCGGCATGCGCGCGGGCCCGACGATCGGCGGCGGCCGCGTGCCGCTGACGTTGCACCTCCTCGCGCCAAACGGCCGCGCCGTGCAGGTGACGCGAGACCTCGCGAGCTTCTGGACGCAGCACTACCCCCCGCTGCGGCGCGAGCTCGGGCGCCGGTACCCGCGCCACTCGTGGCCGGAAGACGGAGCGACCGCGACGCCCCCACCACCGAAGCCGCCTCGCCCGCGCTGAGGCGATATACTCTCGCCTGCATGGCGCTCGAGCCCTTGATGCGGCAGGCGTGCGAACGGCGCCGCGGACGCTTGGCCGCGCAGCTCGGGAACCGCCCCGCGCTGATCGCCGCGGGGGCGCCCCGGCCGCGCAACTACGCGGCGAACCTGTACCCGTTCCGCGCGACCAGCCACTTTCTCTACCTCTTTGGCGTGCCGCTGCGGGGCGCGGTCGCCTTCTATGACGGCGCCACGTGGACGCTGTACTTGCCCGATCCGGATGCGAGCGACGTGCTCTGGGAGGGGCCGCAACCGACTTTCGACGAAATTGCCGCCGACGTGGGCTGCCCCGTGCGGTCGCTCTCACGCCTGCCCGCGAACGTGCGGGGGCGGGCCGTGGCCACGCTGCCCGCCCCCGACCTCGAGACCTGCGCCGAGCAGTCGCGCCTCCTCGGGCGCGAGATCCGCCGCGGGGTGTTCGACGTGCTCGATGCCCCCCTCGCTGACGCGCTGATCGAGCTGCGCCTCGTCCACGACGACGCCGCCGTCACCGAGCTGCGCCGCGCCGCCGAGGCGACGGCCGCCGCGCACCGCGCCGGAATGCGCGTGACGCGCGCCGGGATCACCGAGGCCGCCGTGCGCGCGACGATGGAGGCCGCCCTCGCGGCGCGCGGGATGGGTTGCGCCTATCCCTCGATCGTCACCGTGCACGGTGAGGTGCTCCACAACGAGCACCACGGGAACGTGCTCTCCGACGGCGATTTGCTCCTGGCCGACGTCGGCGCCGAGACGCCCGGCGGCTGGGCCGGCGACGTCACTCGCACCTGGCCGGTGAGCCCGAAGTACTCGACGCCGCAGCGAGAGCTCTACCAGGTCGTGCTCTCCGCGCAGCGGCAGGCCATCGCCGCGGTGTCTCCCGGGGCGCGCTACCGCAACATCCATCTCCTCGCCTGCCAGGCGCTCGCGGGCGGCCTGTGCGAGCTCGGCATCCTGCGCGGCAACCCGATCGAGCTCGTGGCCGACGGCGTGCTGGCGCTCTTGTTCCCCCACGGCATCGGGCACCTCATCGGCCTCGACGTCCACGACATGGAGGATCTCGGTGACCGCGCGGGCTACGCGCCGGGCCGTACGCGCGCCTCCGAGTTCGGGCTGCGCTACCTGCGCCTCGATCGCGATCTCGCGCCCGGGATGGCCGTCACCATCGAGCCGGGGCTCTACCTCGTGCCCGCGATCCTCGACGACCCCGAGCTCTCGAAGAAGGCGCAAGGGCGCCTCGACCGCGCGCGGCTCGCGAGCTACGCCAGCGTGCGCGGCATCCGCATCGAAGACGACGTCCTCGTCACCGGCGAGGGCGCGGAGGTGCTCACGGCCGCGATCCCGAAAGCGCCCGACGAGGTCGAGGCCGTGCGCGCCGGGGCGTGACGCAGCCTCTGCGCGATTCCAAAACTTCCGAGTCCGAAAACGTTACCGTTTGGAAATCCCCGTTCAATCGTTTGCTCGCTCACGAACGAACAGATTGACGAGCATTTAACAATTACTTTTTTCGGCTTCTTCGTTCGACCGGTTTAGGATGCGCTCATGAAGCTCACCGGACGCAAGACGATCAAGACGGACAAGACCTCGGCCCCCATGGTGAAGGCCACCAAGACGGCCAAGACGACGCGTGTTCCCACGCACGACGAGATCGCGAAGCGCTCGTACGAGCTCTTCCTCGCCCGCGGCGGCGCGGATGGGCATCACGAGCAGGACTGGCTCCAGGCCGAAGCCGAGCTCAGCGGCAACGCGTAGCCCCGCGCAAGGTCAGCGCGCGCGCAGCGAGCGGGCCGAGCACCTGGCAGGCGCGGCTCCGCCGCGGCGGGTCACCCATGAAATCGACGCGGGGGCGCGTCGATCGAGAGGCGAGCTCCCGGCGCCAAGTGCCGACGCCAGGAGGGACCGCGGGGAGGGCCCAGAGGGCCCTTCCCGTGCTCATTCGAAGCGCGACATGATGAGGCACGCGTTCGTGCCTCCGAAGCCGAAGCTGCTCGACAGCGCGTGCTTGACGCGCACCTCGCGCGCCGTGTTCGGCACGTAGTCGAGATCGCAGTCGGGGTCGGGCGTCGTGTAGTTGATCGTGGGTGGAATCACGCCGCGCGCGATCGTGAGCGCCGAGATGGCCGCCTCGACGCCGCCGGCCGCGCCCAGCATGTGGCCCGTCATCGACTTCGTCGAGCTGACCATGACCGAGCGCGCGTGGTCACCAAACACCTTCTTGATGGCCAGCGTCTCGTTGGCGTCGTTCATCTTCGTCGACGTGCCGTGGGCGTTGATGTACCCGATGTCCGACGGCGAGAGGCCGGCGTCCTTGAGCGCGAGCTTCATGCAGCGCTGAGCGCCCTCGCCCTCTGGCGCCGGCGCCGTGATGTGGTGCGCGTCCGCGTTGAGCCCGTAGCCCGACAGCTCGGCGTAGATCTTCGCGCCGCGCTTCTTGGCGAACTCGAGCTCCTCGAGGACCAGGATGCCCGCGCCCTCGGCCATGACGAAGCCGTCGCGATCCTTGTCGAACGGCCGCGACGCCTCTTGCGGCGCCTCGTTGCGCGTCGAGAGCGCGCGCAAGCTGTTGAACCCGCCGACGCCGAGCGCCGTGACGGTCGCCTCGGCGCCGCCGCAGATCATCGCGTCGACGTCGCCGCGCTGGATGACGCGGAAGGCGTCCCCGATGGCGTGCGCGCCCGACGAACAGGCCGAGACCTGCGAGAGGTTCGGGCCCTTCGCGCCGTGGCGGATCGAGATCTGCCCGGGCGCGAGGTTCACGATGATCATTGGTACAAAAAATGGACTGATGCCGTGGCGCGGCCCCTTGTCCCAGAGCGTGCGACACGTCGACTCGATCGTCGTCACGCCGCCCAAGCCGGCGCCCACGAAGCAGCCGACGCGCTCGGCGAACGACGGCTCGATCTTGAGACCGCTGTCCTCCATCGCGAGCGCGCCCGCCGCGACGGCGTACTGGATGAACGGATCGAGGTTCTTCGCGTCGCGCGACGACATCCAGCGCGTCGGGTCGAAGTTCCTGATTTCGCCCGCGAAGTGCGTCGCGAACTGCGAATGGTCGAAGTGCGTGATGGGGCCGATGCCGGACTTGCCCGACACGAGCCCCTGCCAAGTTTCTTCGGTCCCAATGGCCACGGGCGTGACGAGCCCGATGCCGGTGACGACGATCCTTCTTTTCATCAGATGCCGTATTCCTCGCAGTCCGTTTCGCGTTCGATGCCTGGCTGCGGCGCCGCGTTACGGGCGCCGCCGCGCATCACTTGGCGTGCGACTTGATGTAGTTGATCGCGTCGCCGACCGTCTTGATTTTCTCGGTGTCCTCGTCCGGGATCTCGATCTTGAAGTGCTCTTCCAGCGCGAGCACGAGCTCGACGACCGCGAGCGAGTCGGCCTTGAGGTCCTCCGAGAACGTCGCCTCGGGCTTCACCTTGTCCGGCGCAACCTCGAGCTGCTCGATGATGATCTTGCGGACCCGTTCTTCGATATTGTCGGCCATTTTGTTTCAGTCCTCTCCGTTCAAAACGTAACTGGCTTGTCGCTGGAAAATCGGATGGGCAATCGGGGCGCCCGCCGCGACCGGCGGGCGTAACTTACATGAAAAGTCCGCCGTTGACGCGCAAGACTTGTCCCGTGACGTAGGCCGCGCCCGGCCCCGCGAGGTAAGCCACGGCGGCCGCGACTTCCTCGGGCTTCCCGACTCGCCCGAGCGGGATCGTCTTCAGCAGCTCGACGCGGCGCTCTTCGGGCAGCTCGCTCGCCGTCATGTCGGTGTCGATGTAGCCAGGCGAGACGGCGTTCACGGTCACGCCGCGCGACGCGTACTCGCGCGCCATCGTCTTCGTGAGCCCAATCACGCCGGCCTTGGCCGCGACGTACGGCGCCTGCCCCGCCGAGCCCACCTCGCCGGTGATCGACGTGATGTTGATGATGCGCCCGTTCTCCTTCGCCTTCATGAGCGAACGCAGTGCCGCACGAGAGCAATGAAAGGTGCCGTTGAGGTTCACGTCCAGGGCGCGCTTCCAGTCGGCGTCCTTCGAGCCGAGGACGAGCGTGTTGACGGCGATGCCCGCGTTGTTGACGAGGATGTGTAGGCCGCCCTCGGCCGCGACGACCTCCTTGAACGCGGCGTCGACCGCCGCGGAGTCCGCGACGTCGAAGCGCTTCGTGACGGCGCCGCCGCC
>DASZUD010000172.1:0-4865 GCA_035548155.1 Polyangia bacterium | reverse complement strand
GCGCCGGCGCGCGATCGTGGGATAGGCGGCCCGCGCCCTCGCTACCAACGCACCGCCGTCGGAACGAGCCGATTCGTATTCGTTCCATCGCCGCGGCTTCCGGTCTGGTTGTCGCCCCAGCACCACACCGTTCCGTCGCCGAGCAGCGCGCAGCTGTGATCGAAATCGGTCGAGACTGCAATCGCGCCGGTGAGCCCGATACCGGCACCGGAGCGTGCCGCTCCACCGTCGTCCCGTCGCCGACCTGGCCCGACCCATTGGTCCCCCAGCACGCGACCAAGCCGTCGATCAGCAGCGCGCACGTGTGCGCCGCGCCGCCGTCGATCGCGGCAAAGCCGCCGAGCCCGGCGACGGCGACCGGAGTGGTCGAGTTGGCGATCGTGCCGTTGCCCAGCTCGCCGTGCTCGTTGGCCCCCCAGCACCACGCGGCCGCGTCCTGCCCGACCACACACGCATGGTAGAAGCCGCTGCCGATCACGCGCGCCGGCGGCAGGCCTTGCTTCGTCGCGGCCAGCCCGGACGCGTCCCCAGCTGAACCCCAGCAGGCGACGGACGTGTCGAACCGGAGGGCGCACCCGAAGAAGCTCGCTTGCGCCAGCCGGGCGGCGCCGCCGACCTGCACGACCGCCACGGGAACGAGGCTCGACGTCGTGTTGCCGTCGCCGAGCTCGCGCAGCATGTCGTCGCCCCAGCAGACGACGGATCCGCCGGCGCGCCGGGCGCACGTCGACGTCGCGCCCGCGGAGATCTCGACGGCATCGGTCAGGCCCACGACGTCGACGGGCACGGAGCTCGTCTGGCCCACGCCGTCGCCGAGGGCGTCGCCGAGGCCCCAACAGCGGACGCTTCCGCCGGCGAGGAGCGCGCATGTGTGCTCCGTGCCGGCCGCGAGGGCGACCGCGTCCGTGAGGCCGACGACCTGCACGGGGCGGTTCGTCGCGGTGAAGTCGCCGTCGCCGAGCTGGCCGAGGACATTGTCGCCCCAGCACCAGGCGCTGCCGTCGCTGCGGACCGCACACGTGTGGTCGTCGCCCGCGGCGATCGCCGTCACACGTGCACAGGCGCCATCGACGCACGCGATCGCGCAGCTCACGCCGCAGCCGCCGCAGTTCTCGCGGTCCGTCTGGTGATCGGAGCAGACGCCGGGGCAGGTGTCGTCGGGCGGGCACGCGCAGACGCCGCCCTCGCAGACGGCGGGCGCCGCGCAGTCGGCGCAGCCGCCGCCCGCACCGCCCGAGCCCACGACGCCGCCGGTCCCGCCCGATGCCATCGCGCCGCCGTCGCCGCCTGATGCCGTCGTGCCACCCCCGCCGAGGCCGCCGCTCGCGACGGAGCTCCCGCCGGCGCCGACGGCGACGCTGACGCCGGCGCTGCCTTGCGAGCCGCCCGTCTGCTCGCCGCCCGTCTGCTCGCCGCCCGTCTGCCCGGCGCCCTCATCGACGATCGTCGGCGCGCAGGCCCCGGCCAGCGTAAGCGCGATTATCGACGCGACGGACCGCGGCGGGACGAAGCCTCGATGCTCCATTCACCACGCAGCCTGCCCGAACGTCCCCCGCGCGTCGTCGACTCGCAGCCGCCCCGTCACGGGCCGTCACGGGAAGAAGCGTGCGCTCAACCGAAGCCGAAGCCGAGTGCGCGAAAGCCGTCAAAGGCTTGGGCACGGCGCGCTGCCTCGCGAAGCACCTCGCCTCCGAGCACGTCACCACCTCGCGCGGTCGTCGCGACGAGCTTGCCGGCCGAGTCGGTCGGTGACCGGCGCCTGGACGCGTTCAAAGGGTGGCGGGGACCCTGTCGCGCGCACCGGAGACCAAGCGGCGCGCGTGGGGGATCCTGTCACGTTGGTCTCGACGCCGCCGGGTCCGCTACGTGTTGGAAGCGAACAGGGGAATTGACCACACCTCCGAGGCGCTCGCCGGGCCTGTGCGAACGCCCGCACGCGGCGTGAACGTCGGTGGGACTCCCGTCGGGCGGAGGGCTGGGGCTGCGAGCGCGATGTCTTCGCGTCCGAACGGCGGGCAGCGAGGCGCTCGTGAACGAGGGCCGTGCCACCGCCTCGAGGCGGCGGCCTCGGGCCGAGGCCGGCTCGCGCGAGCAGCTCGGCGATGAGGCCGGGAGCCGTCGCGACCTCGAGCCAGCGCATGCGACCCTCGCAGAACCGGCAGCCGGTGACCTCGACGGCAAGACGTGGCGCAGGAGCCACGCCCAGCGCCTACGACGCCATCCCGACGCTCACCGCGTCACGGCAAGATCTCCGTGACGAAGCGCGCCAACAGCGTCTTCGGGCCGCTGGCGAATTCAATCGTGAGCTTCGCTTCCGGGCCGGTGCCGTCCTGAGCGCGGAGCACGCCTTCTCCGAACTTCGGGTGCCGATAGCGCTTGGCGTCGGGCGGAGGAGGCGCTTTCGGCGGCGGCTTGAAGTCGGGCTTCGGCATTCGCGTCGGCGCCTCGCGCTTGGGCGCCGCCGGCGCGCTCTTCGTCGCGCGATTCGCGCGCGCCGCTCCGGCCGCCTTCGGCTGCGGCAGCGGGGGCACCTCCAGGCCGAGCTCCGTCCGGAGGGCGCGTGCGCGCGCGGGCCTCGGCTCGTCGACGAGCTCGCGAAGCGCCGGCACGTCGATGCGACGGAGCTCGTGGTCGAGGATGTCGCGGCCGATCAGCGTCATCAGCGTGGGCCGCGCCGCGGCGTCGTCCGACGCCCACGCGCGCGCGAGCGCCCAGAGCTCCTCGGGCGTCGTCGGCGGCACGTAGCCGAGCGCGAAGTCGACGATATCCGAGACCTCGGGGAAGAAGTCCCACTGACCCAAGCCCGCGCCGAGGTTCTCCGCGACGCGCTTCGGAAGACGCGATTGGGCGGCGAGCGCTGCGCCGGCGTGGTCATGGACCGAAGAGCCGAAGTGCGCGCGCGAGACGAGCGCGATGAGCTCCTCGCGGGAGAGCGGGGCGCGGGATTCGTCCCCTTCGTTCGTCGACATCCGGGCACCGTATCAGCTCCGCTCCGCGCAGGCTGCCGGGAAGGGCTCCCGCCTCGACTGGCAACCCTCCTCCAGCGCACGCACGGCATCGACGCCCTCGTCTGCCCCAAGTGCGATGGCCGGCTGCGCCCCGTCGCCACCATCACGGACCGCGACGTCGCCCGGAAGATCCTCCTGCACCTCGGGCGGCGCGCCGAGCCGCTGCCCCCCGCGAGGGCGCGCGATCCCACCGGCCAAGAAGGCTTCGACTTCGACGCGGCTTGATGCCGAACGGATGCCTTCGAGCGTCGACGCAGGACGTGTGCCCCGACGCCAGCCATTCCCGGGCGCGTCCGCCTCTCCTCCGCCTCGCAGCACCCCCGGCGGGCCCGCACGATCCAGAAGTCGGCGGCGCGGCGCCGAAACCGGTAACGTGTCCCTTAACCGCACCTCGCTAGCGGTGCACTAGCGTCATCGCCGACCCTGGATCGGCACGTCCTCACCCAAAGTGGGTCATGCGGGTCGAAAGGTCGGGTTGTAGGGTTCGGGCCACCACTCGCCGAGAGGGCTGTCCGAAGCCATCGGCGGCGAGAGGAGCGTGGGCCCATGTCCCAATCGATGATGCTGTGCAATTGGACGACCGTACAAGGCGACGGCAACACGGTCATCCAGAACGAGGCCGATTGGCTCGACACGTCCGGCTACCAGGACGCTTGCTTCTATCTCCAGATCGGGGGCATCAACACGGGCGCCGGCACGACCGTGCTCGATCTGCAGTGCGCGCCCACGAAGGACGACGTTTTCTTCACGGCCAAGGCCGGGAGCACGCCTGCCATCGCGCGCTTCTCGCTCACCAGCAGCACGACGCTCGGCGTGCAGACGCTCGTGATCTCGCGCTGGGCGACGGAGGCGAACCAGCCTCTCTCGAAGTACCTCCGGTGGTCGATCGCGTTCCCGGCGTCCCAGCAGACCACGGTCACCTTCCGGATCTGGGTCACGCTCAACCAAGCCGGCTACTGAGAGCGCGCCATGGGCGACGCGCTCTGCCTGCAGCCCTGGGTGAGCGTGAGCGGCAATAACCGCACGGTCACGCAGGAAGAGGCGCAGTGGCTCGACATCGTGGGCTACCGGGACGTCGCGATCTACGTCGAGGTCGCCTTCGTCCCGGACCAGGCCGGCGTCACGACGCTCGAGGTGCAGAGCGCGCCCTCGCGCGACGAGGTTTTGTTCTTCGGCACGTCGGGCGTGCTCACGCCGGCGCCGTACGTCGCGAGCTGGTCGTTCAGCAGCTCCCCGCCGCTCGGCGTGCAGACGATTGCGATCAAGCGCTGGAGCGACGCGTCGACCACGACGCCGCCCTCGCGCCTGATCCGATGGGTGGTGAGCTTCCCGGCGTCGAACACGGGCATCACCTTTCGGATCTGGCTCAGTCTTCTGCAGACCGCGAGCCTGTGCCCGGGGAAGCGGCTTGTGCGCGTCGAGTCGCCGCCAGCGCCCTTGATTGCGGCTCCCGTGCATCCGGCACCACCTTTGCCGGCAACGCCCGCATCGCCGCCGTCCACGCCCGTGGCGCGCATCCGCTGACCCGTCGTCCGGGAGGCCATAGAGACATGGGGCATTCGCTCTGCATGCAGCCGTGGGTCAACCTCGGCGGCCAGAACCAGACCATCACGCAGCAGGCGCACGAGTGGGTCGATCTGGGTCGGGATCTCATCCTGAGCGGAATCTTCTTTGTACACGGCAATTCGCCGAACGAGATGAAAGGATGAATGAAGGCGGGGCAGAGCCTGTAAGGTCGAGTTGCTAAGGCCCAACCAGGAGGATGCCCCGTGACGACGATCATGCTGGAGGTTCCGAACGCACTCAAGGGAATGATGCCGGCTCTTCAGGAACTCGTGAAAGAGACGGCTCGGCAGG
>DASZUD010000171.1:0-2341 GCA_035548155.1 Polyangia bacterium | reverse complement strand
CGGCCGAGCCCGTGGTTCCCGCCGCGCCCGTGCTGTCGCCCGGGGAGCTGCTGCCGCAAGCGCCGAGCCAGGTGGCCAGCGCGAACGAGCCGATCATTCCGACTGCCTTTTGAACAGATGTCCTCGTCCGCATAGAAGCCTCCTTGGGGCCTAGGAAAGGCGGAGAATTAACCGGTAATTGATATGTCAAACCGGGGGCGCTGTCTATGGGCGCCCGTTCGTGGCATTGGGGGAGGGTGCCGCGCTTTCCCAAGGTCCCTTCAGACGCGACGCGGCTTGGCGCGCGGGCCCTGAACCGGGCGTTGCTCGCGCGGCAAGGTTTGCTCGCGCGGCTGCCCCAGCGCGCTCCGGCGATGCTGGAGCAGCTGATCGGTCTGCAGGCCCAGAACACCGCGTCCCCGTACGTCGCCCTGTGGTCGCGCCTCGACGGATTTCGCGTCGAGGATCTGTCCCGGCTGCTGCGCACGCGGCGCGCCGTGCGGCTCGCGCTGTTCCGCTCGACGGTTCACCTCGTGACCGCGCGCGATGCGCTCGCGCTGCGGCCCGCCGTCCAGCCGGCGATCGAGCGCGCCCTCATGGCCAGCCAGTATGGGCGCCGGCTGCGCGGCGTCGATCTGCCCGCGCTGGCCGACGCCGGGCGCGCGTTGCTGGACCGCGAGCCGCTGACGGCCAGCCAGCTCGGCGAGCGGCTGGCGCCACGCTTTCCAGGCGTCGACAGCGAGGCGATCGGCTACGCGTTGCGCGGGCACCTCGCGCTGGTCCAGCTTCCGCCGCGCGGTGTGTGGGGCGAGGGGGGGCCGCCGCGCTGCGCGACGCTCGAGTCGTGGCTCGCTCGCGCGATCGGCGAAGGCGCTTCGCAGCAGGCGTTGCTCTTGCGCTATCTGGCCGCGTTCGGTCCGGCCACGGCCGCCGACTTCCAGGCTTGGTCGGGCGCGCGGGGTGGGCGGGCGCTCGTCGAGGGCCTGCGCTCGCGGCTGCGGGTCTTCGTCGACGAGCGCGGGCTCGAGCTCTACGACGTGCCACGCGCGCCGCTGCCCGATCCCGACACGCCCGCGCCCGTGCGGTTCTTGCCCGAGTACGACAACGCGTTCATCGCGCACGCCGACCGCGCGCGCATCGTCGCCCCGGCCGACCTCGCGCGCATGCGAGCAGGCAACGGCTTTCTGAGCCCGTTCCTCGTCGACGGCTTCGTCGCCGGCACGTGGAAGATCGACGTCGAGCCGACGCGCGCGACGCTGACGCTGCGGCCGATGGGCAAGCTATCCGCCGGCGCGCGCGTCGAGCTGGAAGACGAAGGCGCGCGCCTCCTCGCTCTGTTCGCGCCCGAGGCGAGCCGCGCCGACGTGCGCTTCGCGCGCTGATGCGGCCTTGGTGACCGGGCTCGACGGATCTCGACAGGCGGGGCGCTCCTGCTAACCTCGCCGCCGACGTAGTAGATGGTGGCTTCACGAAGGAGGATGCGATGGCCGACAAACTGATTCTCATCACGGGCGCGACCGGCAAGCAGGGCGGCTCGACGCTGCGATATCTCGCGAAGCGCGGCGGCTTCAAGCTGCGCGCGATGACCCGCAAGCCGGACGGCGACGCCGCGAAGGCGCTCGCGGCGCTGGGCGCGGAGATCGTCACGGGCGATCTCGAGGACGCCGCTTCGCTCGAGCGCGCGCTCACGGGCGCCTGGGGCGTCTATGCCGTGCAGAACACCTGGGAGGCCGGCGTCGAGAAGGAGGAGGAGCAGGGCAAGCGCATTGCCAAGGTCGCGCGCGAAAAGGGCGTGCAGCGCTACGTCTACGCCTCGGTCGGCTCGGCGCACAAGAAGACGGGCATCCCGCACTTCGACAACAAGTTCCGCGTCGAGGAGACGGTGAAGGCGCTCGGGTTCCCGTCGTACGCGATCATTCGGCCCGTGTTCTTCATGGAGAACCTCCTGTCGCCGTGGTTCCTCAATGGCGACAAGCTGGTCACGACGCTGCCGCCGAACCTGAAGCTGCAGATGATCGCCGCCGACGACATCGGCAAGTACGGCGCGAAGGCCTTCTCCGATGCCGACCAGCTGAAGAACGTCGACTTCGACATCGCGGGCGACGCCGTGACGATGACGGAGGCCGCCGCGGGCGTCAGCCAGATCCTCGGCAAGACGATCACCTATCAGCCCATCCCGATCGCCGCCGTTCGCCAGAACAGCGAGGACATGGCGCTCATGCTCGAGTGGTTCGAGAAGACGGGGTACTCGGCGGACATCGCCGGCAACGAGAAGCGCCTCGGCATCCACGCGCTCACGTTCGCGGAGTGGATCCGCACGCAGCGTTCGTGAGGCCCGGCGCCAAGCCGCCGCGCGGACCCA
>DASZUD010000170.1:0-20372 GCA_035548155.1 Polyangia bacterium | reverse complement strand
GCTTCGCGCCGCTGGTGGATCTCGTCGATCCGCTTCTGCGCCTCGAGGTTGTGCGCTTCGACTGCGCGCTCGAGACAATCGAACCTGCGCGCGAGTTCCCGCTCGGGGTTCGCGTCCCCGGCGAGCAGTTCGACCGCCTCGGCCACCGGCAGATAGACGGTCTCCGACTGCATGCCGGGGCGGCCGCCTTCACCCGGCATGAGCTGCGCTGCCGGATGACGGTCCGGATAGGCCCAAGGTGCCGAGCCGTACGCGGGGTTCTCTTTTTCGAGCTCGGTCCGCGCCAAGATGGGCCTCTTGGTCTCGATGAGCGTCGAACCGTCGAGCGCGAGCGCGAGTCGGCGAAGCCACGAGAACGCTGCGGCGGCCTCGGCGCCCACGTGCGTCGCCAGCTCCGCCTGGCACGTGGCGCGCTCGGCGTCCGAGAGCGCGTCGGGCATCTTCGCGGGCAGCATCAGATTCCCGCCCGCCGGCGCTCGCGGGCCTTGTTGAGGTTCGCCATCGCGCGATCGGCGGTCTCCTTCGGGATGCCGAGGCGGCCGCAGATCTCCGCGGCCTTCGCGGACATCGTCAGCGGCTCGGCGCCGGCGGCCGATCCGCTCAGGGCGATCGGCTTACCGCTCAATGCCATCGGCTCGGGCTCCGTGCCGTACAGCTCGGCGTGGCGCTTCTCGCGGGCCCTGTTGAGATTCGCCATCGCGCGATCGCAGGTCTCCTTCGAGATGCCGCGGAGGGCGCAGATCTCCGCCGCCCTCGCGGACATCTTCAGCGGCTGGAAATTTTCGGTGCTCATCTTCATCTCCTGTTCCTTGTTGGTGTTCTCGCCCTCAAACGGGGCGTATTCGCCGGCCTCTGTCACCGGGTGCCCGAAGGCGATGCCCGGCATGAGGGCGCGGGGCTTCTTCACGTCCCCGTCAGCTCGCGCTCGAGCCTAGAGATCTCCTTGAGGTCTGCCCCGGCTTCCGCTCGGGCCTCTGCCAGGTGTCGCGCGCGAGCGTCGCGGTCGTGAACGATCAGGCGGTGATCGCCTGCGAGGGCGGCGAGCCCTGCGTTCGTGATCTGGTCCATCGAAGAATTGCCGCCCGCGACCAGCGGCTCGTTCGGGTCGTTCGGGTCCACGCACGGGACGACCTGAAAGCGAACCGTCCGGTCGTTGTGGAAGAACCGCCCAGCCCGGCGGATGCCCTGGCGGCCTTCGTTGGCGCCCGGCCGCACACTGACCCAGACGATTGCCCCCTCGCGTAACTCGTTGTGCATCGTGTCGTTCTCCTTGTTGGTGTCGTTGTCCTGCGCGTGCCGCGAGCGTCTCTCAGCGTTCACCGCTGCGAGCGGCGTCCGGCGCGCGCGACCCCGTCGGCGATTTCGCCCAAACGCACGGCGTTGCCCTTCGCGGCGATGATCTGCTCGATGTCGAGCTCGGCGACGCCGACCGCCTTGAGGGCGTCGAGCGCGCGCTCGCGCACCATCGGGCGCGTGGGCGCGCCGCTGAGAACCTTCCGGACCGTCCGCTCGTCGAGGCGACCTTCGGCCGCGGCCCGGCGAATCTGCGTCAGCGAGATTTGACTCATGATGTTTCACCTTGGCGCCTCATGTGGGGCGCTCAATTTCTGGCGGTTCCTCTGAGGGCGGTTCGGTCGCCGATGTGCCCGCGGATGCCGTGGGCGCGGGCGTCGCGGAGCTCTCCCGGCTCGTCAGGCCGTCTCGGAGTTCGGCTTCGATCAACGCGAGCTCCCGCGCGTTCTGCGCTTGGACTTCGGCGATCTCAGCGGCCGTTAGTCGTCTCGTCGGCAGGATCAGCGTCGCGAGGCCAGGCGCGCGCGGCGGGCGCCGCTGACGGGCGTCGTCGTCGTCGACCCGGTCTTCGTCGACCCGCGAGCTCGCCGCAACCTCTGCCAGCGTCCTTCGCCACGCTTGAGCAACCAACCGGCGAACAACGATGTTGGCTCGCTCGCGAGCAGCGTTGGACCTTGCCTCGGTGAGGCGGGCCTTGCCCGCGGCGGTCTTGGGCCCGCTCGATAGGCCACCGTGTTGGTAGCACCTCCCCGAAGGGACTGGGCGCGTCGGATCGTCGCGGCCCGGCGCCGCACGGTCCCGACACGGTCCCAAGCTCGTGCTCGCTCCGCAGATGGGCCAGGCCCGCGACCCACTCAAGGCGGATCCCCCGTGGATCCCAACTCGCTCCGTTCGTGGGCACGTAGCTGGCCCGAAAGATCGCTAACCCATTGGTTTTCCAGCAGCCCGCGCTGAGCGGGAAGAAGCCGCGCCGTCACGTCGACCTCGGTGCTCATCCCAGGATCCTCAAGCCACCGCGGGTCCGCTGCGGCTCGCGCCGCGGCGCCGGCTTCGCCTTCGGGACGCGCAGCCCATCGAAGCGTGTCACGAACCAGGACCAGGGGTGCCGCGCGCTCGCGATCTGCGGGCTCTCGTCGTTCAGGAACTCAGCGAACATCTGCGGCGCTCGTTCCTGCGCGGCCAGCCGGTCCGCGTCGGGAAGGGACGCGAGCTGGTCGGCGAGATCGCCCGTCGCCTTCGCGGCCGAGACGCCGCCGCCCATCGCGAGGCCCCCGTACCGCGCGAGCCACGGGGCCTCGAACTGGCGCTTCCAGTCGGCCGCGGTCCAGATCCCGGCAGGGTCCGTGGACGGAGGCACCGATCCCTCTGACTCTGACATCCTTCCCACCCCGTCCTCCCCCCGTCCCTCCTTGCCTCTCCCTTCCCTTACGGGAGTGCTTGAAGGTGTGGTTGAGGCAGTGCTTGGATCGTCAGTCGGGAATCGTTCGCCTTTTTCCTTGGTCTCTCGTCGAGATTCGCCGCTCGCAATGCCGCCAGCCTTCCCGGCGTCGCGTTTCCCGCGGTACTTCTCCTCGGCTTCGGCGTCGTAGCCGACGATCTCGAGGTCACCGCCTCGCCAACGGACGAGCCCGGCCGGCTCCATGGCGTCGATCGTGCTGCGGTTGCCGCCACGCCCGAGGAGCCCTCGCCACATGGGCCCTGTGAACTCCGCGGCCCCATAGATCACGCCTCCGGTCTCGCGCTCCGCGCAGTAGCTGTGGAGCGCCAGGGTGAACCCCCGCAAAGCCGGCGGATGCTCCAAGAACCTCAGCGAACGAACGAAGTCGTTCGCTAGGAAGGTCTTCTTCACCGGCTGCGCGCCTCGCGCGCGAGCTGCTCGATCTGCTCCGGCTTCACCGGCCTGAGCGCCGCCAAGTCGATCCGCCACGACCGCCCCACGCGACGCGCCGGGAGTACGCCCGCCGCCGCTTGTCGCCGCACGGTGGCGACCGATAGACCGAGCCGCTCGGCCGCGACCTCGACGTCGACCAGCGCCGGCGGCGCCGCTGCGGCAAGCTCGTCGAGGCGCGCGTAGATCGGCGCAAGCTGGCGCGCGACGGCGCGCTCGAGAGCGCGCTCGAGCATCGTTTCAAACCCGATCTCGATTCCCTCAGCCACGGGCGACCTCGGTGCCGTCGAGGTCGATACCGAGCCGGCGTGCCGCCAGTTCGATCGAAGCTCGGTGGGCCGGAAGGCGACCAGCTATTCGAGATGTCGTCGCAGGAGATAGCCCGAGGCGAGACGACGTTGCGCGTGCGCCGTCGGCGATGACGGCCTCGCGCACAGCAATCGCAACGCGGGCGGGCGGAAGGACTGAGCCCGTCCGCCGAACGCTTCGTTGTTCGTCCATGTACTCAACGTGCGCCCCGCCCGTCGAGTCGTCACGCCATTCAAATCGAGGCTTTTGGCGAAATACGTGTCCACAAAATCAGCCCTTCAACTCGGATTTTGTGCGGCGGTTACGGTCGAGCTCGCCGATGCTTCGACGCAGCGATTCGAAGCTGTCCTTCGAGATTCCGGCCAACTTGAAGATCGCCGCGACGTGATCTGCGCTCCATCCGTAAGACGCTGCCTCTTCGAGCGCAGCACGGAAGTGCACCTTCCTCGGACGACCACGTCCCGACGGCCCGTGCCGCTCGAACTGGCGCGCTGCTTCGAGCCAGGGCGCCATCTCGAGCAGCCACTTCGAGCGGAAGTGCTCACTGTTTCCGTCGAGGGCCACCAGATCGCGCAGCGCACTATCGAGCGCCTCCAGCCCGGAAAGCTCGCTGGCCAGGCGCTCTGCGTTTCGGCAGCGCGCGGCAACCCAACTGACCTCGAGGCTCCAGAGATCGATCCCCCCGTCGCGAAGAACTCGGCCGGCCTGGCGCAGCTCAGCCCACGGCGGATTCGTCTGATCGGGCTCCGAACACCACCACCAACCGCAGGCTTCAACATCCGAGAGGACGTCTCCGGAGCGATTGGCGGCGAGAGCGCGTTTGCGCCCGGCATCCGTCGGCGACGCCGGCGTCGCGTGAGCTTCCTCGTCGTGCCCGATTTCGCTTAGGAACAGTTCGCGTTCGCTCGGCAAGTCGCACCTGTGCGCGCACCACCGAAGCGAGTCTCCGGGCTGGGGCGCGGGGTGCGAAGCGCGCCCCGCTCGCGGCTCATGACTTCCGCGAGCTGCCCGGCGCAGAAGACGGTACCGTCGGCAGCCCCTGGGCGCGACGGAGATCGTCGTCTGAGCCCTGCTCCGGCATCGAGTGCCGGGCGCCGCGCCGCCTGTTCCAGGCGTCCTTGGCCTCGGTCATCGAATCGCCGCTAAAGGCGCTCCAACAGTCGCAGCCGGTGCATTCGACCATCCGGTCGGAGCTACCCGTCACGTGGTCCTGCCGAACTCGAGCCTGCACCTCGGACCCACAGAATGGACAGCCGGCCAGTCCCGCATCCGCCGTCGGAACCGACGCTCGCCTGTTCCACGCGTTGACCGCCTCGTCCTCTCTCTCTGCCGAAGGCCCGTAGACGAGGCACTCCGCGCAGTTCACGCGGAACGAAGGTTGCCCCGGCTCTCCGAGATCCAGTGCGAACGGCTCGGAGACGTCTGGGCCGCGGCCGCAGAAAGGACACTCCGCGATCGCTGGGACTGGGTCGCTCATCCTGGAAAGCCTCCGCGCGCATGCTCGGCTGCCCGCGCCAGCCGAGTCAACCGTGGTGCCCAATGAGTGCCCAAGCGCCGCGCGTCGGTTCCGTCGGAGGCTGACTCAGCGGAAGGTCCCCTCACGAAGTGCGCGGGCGGCGCGGCCCTGTTCGTTCCAGCGCTCACCCGCGCTCATTCGACTCGTATTAGGAAACCGCCGCTCTATCCACCTGAGCTACGGGGCCAGTACCTTCGCTACTTACTCGATCGAGGCCCGTCGTTCTATCACCCCCTTGGACCGGCGTGAAAGATCGACCTACGTCGACCTACCTCCGCATCCCGGTCTGCCTCGACAACGATTTGTCACATCGCGCGAGACCACGGTAAAGTGTCGCGGGCCGCCGGCTTGAAGACCTCACGACGGGACAATCCAGGCACGAAGAAGCGACTTTTCGCCGCGGCGGCCGCCGTCTTGCTCGCCGGTGCCGGGGCGCTCGTCATTCGGCATCGGCGGCACGCCGAGGCGCCGGCGGCCTACGAAGAGCCGTCTCGCGAGGTCCAGCGCGATCGCTGGCGCGGCTTCGCAGCGGGCGTCGACGTGCCCGCTCCCACGGCGGGCGGAGCTGGCCCCAGCCGCTTCGATCCCGCGTCCGAGAGAGTCTCTCCCGAGCAAGTCGCGGCCGCGATGACCGAGTGGCGTGAGGCCATCCTCCAAAAACGCGCCGAACAGGTGATCCGGCTGGACCAGGCGTTTTCCCTGCTGCCCGGCCGCTATGGCCCCGAGCTCGTCAGGATGGCGGAGACAGACTCCGACGAGCGCGTCCGCGCCTTCTGCGCGCGCGTCCTCGGCAAGATGAAGAACCCCGCGCTGGTCGAGGACTTCCAGCGCATGCTCGCCGACAAGAGCCCCTTCGTTCGGCAGAACGCCGCGTGGGCGCTGGGCGAGCTCGCGCGGCGGCCGGGAGGCAAAGAGGCCGCCCTCGCCGCGCTTGACGAATTGCAGCAAGCAGAAGGCGATTCGGTAACCGAAGTCAGGACCGCCGCAACCAACGCTTTGAAGGCGCTGCAGTAATCAGGACAACCTGCCGATGTCTCCGGCGCAACAGGTCGGGGCGAAAAGGAGAGGACGGAACCGTGGCTGAAAAATCCCAGCGTAAGGCGCCTGCCAAGGCGAAAAAGAAGCCTTGGGAACCGCCCCGCGTGAAGTCCGGCCGCCTGTTCGAAAGCAACAGCCTCGCTTGCGGGAAGACGCAGTACGAGGGCCCGCGAGACATGTGCATGGCGATGGCGACCCAATCGTAGATACAGGCATGGTCACGAAAAAGAACACGACCAAGACGACGGACGTCGTCATCTCGATCGGCGGCCTCGCCGGGCGCATCCAGATGGAAGGCGCCCCAGAGGTGTTCCGCACGCAGGTCACGGAACGCTACGGCGCGTTCACGATGCCGGCGGGGCCCGACGTCGACGTCGGCTTCACGCTCCGGCTGCGCTTCGTTTCACCGCCGCCGCCCGGTGATCCGATCCTGCGCACGCGGCCGCACGAGCACCCGCTGGCCGTCAGGGCGACGGACAAGGCGGTCACCGTCTCGCGCTGGGATCTGGGCGTGCGGCTCGCGGCCCGGCGTTCGCGTGGACGCGTCCGCTGGGAGGGCACGGGCCGTTGCGAGCTGTCGCCCTACGCGCTCGACTGCGTGCTGCGCGTGATCTGGTCGGCGCTGCTGCCGCGCGAGGACGCGCTGCTGGTGCACTCGTGCGGTCTGCGCCACGCCGAGATCGGCGTCGTGTTCCCGGGAGTGAGCGGCCAGGGCAAGACCACGCTGGCGCGCAAGGCGCCCGACGCCGACGACGTGCTCTCCGACGAGATGATCGCCATTCGACACACCGACGACGGCTGGCGCGTGTCGGGCACCCCGTTCTGGGGCGACTTCGCGCGCGGCGGCATCTCGATGCGCAGCTGGCCGCTGCGCGCCGTCGCGTTCCTCGCCCAGCGCGACAGCGTCGTGATGTCGCCCATCACGTCGTCGGAGTCGACGCTGCGACTGCTCGAGTGCATGCTGTGCTTCACCAACGACAGAGCCACCGTCGAGCGCAACCTCGCGCTGGTGACTCGGCTGTGCGGCGACGTCCGCTCCGTCGAGGCGCAGCTCACGCGCACGGCGAGCACGGCGCAGATCTTCGGCAAGCTCGAGCCACACCTCGGCCCCGACGTGAACCGCAAGGTGCCCACCTACAGCGCGCGCGAGATGATCTCCGAGTTCCGGTCGTTCCTGCGCAAGCACCAGCTCTACGCGTACTCGCCCAAGGGCACCGGCCTTCGGCAGTGGGTCAAATCGGGCAACTCGCTCCTCATTCAGGCGGCGCAGAAGGACGAGCTCGACGTGGGCGACATCGTCCTCTACTGGTCGCCCGGGCGTACGCCCGACGACGACGTCCTTCGCTGCCACCGCATCGGCACGCCGCTGCCCAAGGGGCAGTCCTGGGCGCACGCCGAGGTGCTGGGGCGCGTCTCGGGGTTGGCCCGCGATGGCCGCAGCCTCCCCATGTCGGGCCGGCTCGACGTCTTCGCCCGGCGCTTCGGCCTCGAAGTGGCCATGCCCATCCTGCGGCTGGCGGGTCGGTAGGAGAGAGGACGCATGTCGATGACGAACGAGGGCAAGGGCGGAAGCTGGCGCCGCGCTTCGGCGCTGCCGTTCCAGCGCATGGACGAAGAGACCATCGTGGTCGATCCGCGCTCCCGCGAGGTTCACCTGCTGAACGGCACGGGCGCGCGCATCTGGGATCTCCTCGAGGCGCCGAGCTCCGTGGACGAGCTGTGCCAGGCCCTCGACGACGAGTTCGACGGCGCCGACCCTGCGGAGCTGCGGCGCGAGGTCGAGACGTTCCTGGCCGATCTCAGCGCGAAGGGGCTGGTCGCCGTACGGGGCAGCGCTTGAGCGCGCGAGAGCCGCGCTGCCCCGACGAAGCCGACGGCTCGGTGCTGCTGTCGCACGTGCAGGAGTGGGCGTTCAAGAACACGATCCCGCTCAACGCCTCGATCGAGGTGACCCTGCGCTGCAACATCCGGTGCCTGCACTGCTACAACTTCGACCGCGATCAGCCCAAGCCGTCCTGTAACAAGCCGGAGCTGTCGACCGAAGAGATCCTGAAGCTCATGGACGATCTCCGCGCGGCGGGGTGCCTGTTCATCTCCCTGACGGGCGGCGAGGTCCTCTCCCACCCCGATCTCTTCCAGTTCCTCGATCACGCGCGGCAGCTGAACCTCTCGGTGCAGCTGCTCACGAACGGCACGATGCTGCGCCAGGAAGTGGCCGAACGCCTGGCGTCGTACCAGAACCTCTCGGGGATCAGCGTCAGCCTCTACGGCGCCACGGCGCGCGTGCACGACGCGATCACGCAGATGCCGGGCTCGTTTCAACGCACGTGGGACGGCATCACGCGCATGCGCCAGCTGGGCGTCACGGTGCGCCTCAAGTTCATCGTCATGGCGCAGAACGCGCACGAGGTCGAGGCCATGAAGGCCGAGGCCGACGCGCGCGGGCTGCCCTACTTGGTCGACCTCACGATCACCCAGCGCCACGACGGCTCGAAGGGCAGCCTCGTGACGCGCCTTTCGCGCGAGACGCTCGACGACCTCTTTCGTGGGCCGCTCTACGAGCTGGGCCTCCGCCAGCCCGTCGAGTACACCGACGAGAACGCGTCCTGCAACTGCGCGCGCGGCAACGTCGGCATCACGGCGACGGGCGACGTGGTCCCGTGCATCTCGGTGCCTTGGACGGCGGGGAACATCCGCGAGCAGGCGTTCGCCGAGATCTGGAAGAGCTCGCCCGTGTTCCAGAGGATCCGCGGCCTCAAGCTCAGCGACTACGAGGACTGCCAGAGCTGCGGCGATCAGCCGTACTGCCGCCGCAGCCGCGGCGCGGCGCTCACGGCCTCGGGCAGCTACACGGGGATCGATCCTTTCATTTGCGTGCAGGCCGAGATCACGCACCGGATCGCCGACGAGCGCGCCGCGGGCGTGGATCCCCGGCGGCCTGGGCCGATCAAGGCGCCGCCGCGGCTGGCGCTGACCGTCGTCCGATAGCGGCGCTGGACGCGATTGCCGCGCGGGGCGCGCGGGTTTCGCTCGTGGCGCGGACCCATGCGTCGATCTGCTCGCGCAGCACGGGCAGGCTCACGGCGCCGGCGCCCAGGAGCACGTCATGGAAGGCGCGCAGGTCGAAGCGCGGGCCTAGGCGGCGCTCGGCGTCGGCGCGCAGGCGGCGGATCTCCAGCTCGCCCAGCTTGTAGGCCAGCGCCTGGCCGGGCCACGCGATGTAGCGATCCACCTCGTTGACCACGTTCTCGCGCGAGAGCAACGCGTTCTCTTCCATGAAGGCGATGGCGCGCTCGCGGCTCCAGCCGAGCGCGTGCACGCCCGTGTCGACGACGAGCCGAATCGCACGCCAGGCCGAGAAGCTGAGCCGCCCGAGGCGCTCGAGCGGCCCCGAGTAGAGGCCCAGCTCGTCGGCGAGGCCCTCGGAATAGAGCCCCCACCCCTCGATGAACGCCGTGACGCCCAGGTTCTTGCGGAACTCGGGCAGCCCCGTGAGCTCCTGCGCGATCGCGATCTGGACGTGGTGGCCCGGAACGGACTCGTGGAACGTCAGCGCCTCGAACTCGAACCGCGGGTGCTTCTCGGGCTCGTACGTGCTCACGTAGAAGGCGCCGGGGCGGGTGCCGTCGATCGCCGCCGGGCGGTAGTAGGCGATCGGGCTGTCCTTCTCCTCGAACGAATCGATGCGCTTGACGACGCAGGGACGACGCGGGAGGTGCCCCAGGAAGCGCGGCTCCGCCGCCGTCGCGCGCGCCAGCGTCGCCCGGGCCGTGGCCTCGATCTCGTCCTTGGACTTGAACTTCAGCGCCGGATCGCCGAGCAGGCGTTTGCGGAGCTCGGGCAGCGAGTCGGTGCCCAGCGTCTGCTTGCCGAGCGTCCGCATCTCGGCTTGCACCCGCGCGAGCTCAGCGAGGCCGATGCGGTGGATCTCCTCGGGCGGCAGCTCCAGCGACGTGTGGACCTTGATGAGGCGCTGGTAGCAGGCCACGCCTCCCGGCACGTTGGAGATTCCGGCGTGGGCGTCGTCGCGCGCGCGCGGCAGGATGTCGTTGCGCAGGAGATCGCGGTAGCGCACGAAGGCCGGGCGAATCTGCCGGGCGATCGCGCCGTCGACGGCGGCGGTCAGGGCGGCGCGGTCGGCCGGGGGCCAATCTGGGTGCGGCGCGACCGCGGGCGCGCGCAGCGGCCACTCGCCGTCGGGCTTGGCCAAGAGGTCGTCGAGCTGGCCGACGACGCGCCCCACCTCGGCGCGGGTCGAGACCTTGCCGGCGGCCAGGCCGCGGCGCAGGTTCTCCGTCTCCTGATCGATCGCGGCGCCGATCTTCGCCCAGCGCGCCGCGAGCGCCCTGCCCTCGGCCACCGTTCGCACGGGCTGCAGCTCCGCGAGCCGCAGGTACACGACCTGCGGGCCGTTGCGGGCGTCGACGGCCCAGTCTTCCAGCTCGCAGGCCGCGCGCGCGAGGTCGGCGTCGATCTCGCCAGCGAGCAGGCCCAGCGTCACGCGATCCGTCGGCGACAGCGCCGCGCCCGGCACGGCGGCCACGCGCCCCTTCAGCGCCTCGAGGCGCGCGCGATCGGCGGCCCGCCCCGCCGGCGAGAGATCCGGCAGCGCGTCGTCGAAGCGGCGGTCGCCGATCTCGGTGGCCTCCAGCGGATCGGCGGCGAGCCGCTCGTCCCAGTAGCGCTGCGCCAGCGTCGCCAGCTCGGCGGCCGGCGCCGCGCGCGCCGTCTCGGGCGGCGCGGGGCGCGGCGCCGTCGCGCACGCGGCGGACGCGAGCAGCGCGAGGATCAGACCGCGCGATGCCGCTCGGGAGCGCGCCCGCCGCGCGCCCAGTCGATCGCGCGCACGACCAGCAGCACGCCGAGCACGAACGCGTAGATCAGCGGCTGGCGCAGATCCGACTTCACGCGCCAGATGAAGTGGACGACCGCCAGGACGGCGGCGAGATAGACGAGACGGTGCAGTCTTTTCCATCGCGGGAACCCGAGGCGCTTGACCATACCCTTCGTCGACGTGACCGCCAGCGGAATGAGCAACACGAAGGCGGCGAAGCCGATCGTCATGAACTTGCGCTTGACGATGTCCTGCCAGATGGCGGCGAAGTCGAGCTGCTGATCGAGCGCGAGGTAGGTCGTGAAGTGCAGGCCCGCGTAGAGGAACGCCTCGAGCCCCAGCAGCCGGCGCAGGCGCAGCGGGTACGCCCAGCCCGTGACGATGTGGATGGGCGTGCAGCTCAACGAAGCGAGCAGCACGACCAACGCCCACAGGCCCAGCTGGTTCAGGACCTCGGCGATCGGGTTCGCGCCGAGGTCGCCCGCGGCCGCGCGGAAGCCGAGCCACGCGAGCGGAAGCAGCCCCGCGATCGCGACGGCCACCCTGCCCGCCTGCTGGCGCAGCTTGCGCGCCGTCGTCGACGTCGCCATGAGCGTCAGAAGTTCTTGCGCAGGTCCATGCCCGCGTACAGCGACGCCACCTCGTTCGCGTAGCCGTTGAACGGCAGCGTCGCGCGGCGTGAGAGCTCGCCGATGCGGCGCTCCTTGGCCTGGCTCCAGCGCGGGTGGTCCACCTCGGGGTTCACGTTCGAGTAGAAGCCGTACTCGCGCGGCGCGTAGCGGTTCCAGCTCGTGGGCGGCTGCGACTCTACGAACGCGATCTTCACGATCGACTTGATGCTCTTGAAGCCATACTTCCACGGCACGACCAGGCGAAGGGGCGCCCCGTTCTGGCGCGGCAGCGCGCGGCCGTAGAGGCCGACCGCGAGCAGCGACAGCGGGTGCATCGCCTCGTCCATGCGCAGCCCTTCGACGTAGGGCCAATCGAGGGCGTTCGTGCGCTGGCCCGGCAGCTTGTTCGGCGCCAGCACCGTCGTGAACGCGACGTACTTCGCCGACGACGAGGGCGCGAGCCGCTTGATGAGCGCGCCGAGCGGGAACCCGACCCACGGGATCACCATCGACCAGGCCTCGACGCAGCGGAGGCGGTAGACGCGCTCCTCGGGCGGGAACCAGCCGAGCAGCGTGTCGATGTCGACGACGCGCGGCTTGGCGAGCGCGCCCTCGAACGACACCGTCCACGGGCGCGTCTCGAGCGCCGCCGCGTTCTCGGACGGGTCGGACTTGTCCGTGCCGAGCTCGTAGAAGTTGTTGTACGTCGTGACGTCCTTGAAAGGCGTCAGCGGCTCGTTGACGACGAACGGGCTCTTCTTGACGCCCGCAATCGGCGGCCCCTCGATCACCTGGGGGCCGCGGCCCGCCTTCGCCTTGCACCCCGCGAGGGCGAACGCGAGCCCCGTCGCCGCGGCGGCGCCGCCCGCGAGCAGCTCGCGGCGGCGCAAGTAGAGGCCCTCGGGCGTGAGCTCCGACGGGCGTGGGTCTGACGCGGGCGGCCGGCGTATCAGCATGTGTCGTCCTCACATCGTCTACGTTCGCGGACGGCCAATGTTACGCGCGAATTCGGCTATGTTCGACGTCGTGAGCGCGGCCGACGACCTGCCCAAGATCATGGAGCACAAGCTGACGCTGGCCGGCGTCGAGAAGCGGTTCGAGTGCCGCGTCCTCGCGCGTACGTCCACCCACCTCGCCGTCCTGTGGATCGCGCCCGCGGCGATGCACGTCCACGGCATCGATCTGCCGGCCGGGACGGTCAGCGTCGGCCACTTCTGGACCGATCGCCCGTACAACGTCTACCACTGGCTGGGCACCGACCGCGCCACGGTGGGCTACTACTTCAACCTCGCCGACCGCACGCGCTGGTCCGGGGAGCGGCTCGACTGGCGCGACCTGACGGTCGACGTGCTGGCCACCCCCGGCGGCCGCCTGGACGTGCTCGACGAGGACGAGCTGCCGGCCGACCTCGACGCCGAGGCCAGCGCCCACATCGAGGCCGGCAAGGCCGCGCTGCTCGGCGCGACGGCCGGCGTGCTGGCCGAAGTCGAGGAAGCTTCGCGTCGCGTGCTGCCGCTCGCGGCCTTCGCCTTCGCGCGGACGGCGCCGTGAAGACGGTCGTGCAACGGGTCACGCGCGCGAGCGTGCGCGTGGGCGGCGAGGTCATCGGCGAGATCGGCGCGGGCGTCATGCTGCTCGTCGGCGTCGAAAAGGGGGACGTCGAGGCGGACGCCGACGTCACCGCGCGCAAGATCGCGGCGCTGCGCATCTTCGAAGGCAAGACGCCCATGGACCGCACGCTGGCCGACGTGGGTGGCGGCTGCCTCGTCGTCAGTCAGTTCACGCTGTGTGCCTCGCTGGCGAAGGGCAATCGCCCCAGCTTCGAGCCCGCCGAGGCGCCCGCGCGCGCCGAGGCGCTGTACCTGCGCGTGGCCGATCAGCTGCGTGCCGCGGGCCTGCCCGTCGCGACCGGCCGCTTCGGCGCCGACATGGCCGTCGCGCTGGTCAACGACGGCCCCGTGACCTTCATCGTGCAAGCGAAGGGCGGAGCGCTGCTCAAGGACTGAGCGCTCGGCCGTCGATGACCGCCGGCTCGCGAGACACGCGCCCGAGCGAGAACCCCGCGACGAGATCCCACGCGCGTGGCCGTTCGTTGGGTGCGACGAGGCCCGCTGACGCGGCCAGCGCGCCCACGACGGCCTCGGGTGGCAGCCCCCGCGCGCGGAGGTCCGCGATTGACGCCGGGCGCGTGCGCTTCGCGAGCCGTTCGCCGCCCGGCGACAGAACGAGGGGAACGTGCGCGAAGCTCGGCGCTGGCAGCGAGAGCGCCGCGTAGAGCGCGAGCTGGCGCGGCGTCGACGTAAGGAGATCGTCGCCGCGCACGACGCGCGTGATGCCCATCGCCGCGTCGTCGACGACGACGGCCAGCTGGTACGACGCCGTGCCGTCCGCGCGGCGGAGCACGAAGTCGTCGACGCCGCCCGGCCCCGAGGCGACCGCGCCGCGCAGCTCGTCGTCGAAGTAGAACGCCTCGGCGCGCCCGTCGAAGCGAATCACCGGCGCTCGCCCCTGAACGCGCGCCTTCGCCTCGACCTCGGCGGCCGGCAGCCCGCGGCACGTGCCCGGGTAACGAGGCCCCTCCTCGTCGGCGGCGTGCGGCGCGCTCGCGGCGCGCGCGACGTCGGCGCGCGAGCACGCGCACGGGAACGCGCGCCCCGCCGCCAGCAGCCGCGTGGTCGCGTCGTCGTAGCGCGCCGTGCGCTCACTCTGACGGTACGGACCAAAGGGGCCGCCCCGATCCGGCCCCTCGTCCCAATCGAGCCCCAACCAGCGCAGATCGTCCAGCAGGCGCGCCTCCAGGGCCGCCGACGCCCGCGCGCGGTCGAGGTCCTCGATGCGCATCACGAAGCCTCCGCCGCGCGCGCGCGCGTCCAGCCACGCGAGCAGCGCCGTGCGGGCGTTGCCGAGGTGGATGGCGCCCGTCGGGCTCGGGGCGTATCGTCCTTTGGCCCCCATCTCAAACCATGGCTGAGCTCAAACGGGCCCTCGGGCCAGTGATGTTGTGGGGACTCGGCGTCGGGTACGTCATCTCGGGGATGTACTTCGGCTGGAACCTCGGCCTGCCCCTGGGCGGCACGTGGGGCATGCTCGCGGCGATCGTCGCGGCCACCATTCTCTACGTCACGTTCATCTTCAGCTACACGGAACTGGCGTGCGCGATTCCGCGCGCCGGCGGCGCCTTCGACTTCGGCCTGCGCGCCTTCGGCCCCGTAGGCGGCCTGGTGCTGGGCGTGGCGCAGATCGTCGAGTTTCTGTTCGCGCCGCCCGCGATCGCCGCGGCGATTGGCGCCTACTTCAACCTCTTTTTCCCTACGATCTCGCCCAACGCCATCGCGATCGCGGCCTACGTCGCATTCACGGGCCTCAACATCTGGGGCGTCAGGCAGGCCGCCGCCTTCGAGCTCGCCGTCACCGTGGCCGCCGTCGCCGAGCTGCTCCTCTTCATGGGCGTCACGGCGCCTCGCTTCGACGCCGCTAACCTCGTGCGCGACGCGCTGCCCGGCGGCTGGTCGGGCGCGCTCGCGTGCCTGCCGTTCGGCGTGTGGATGTACCTCGGCATCGAGGGCGTAGCGAACGTCGCCGAGGAGGCGCGCGACCCGCACCGCGACATCGTGCGCGGCTTCGGGTTCGCGATCGTGACGCTGGTCGTGCTGGCGCTGGGTGTCTTCTTCACGAGCGTCGGCGTCGCCGGGTGGCGCGCCGTCGTGTACCCGTCGCCCGGCGCGGCCCCCTCCGACAGCCCGCTGCCGCTCGCGCTCGCGCACGTCGTCGGGGGGCGCAGCGGCGCGATGTTCCACCTGCTGGTCACGATCGGCCTCTTCGGCCTCGTCGCCTCGTTCCACGGCATCGTGCTGGCCGCGGGGCGCGCCGCGCTGGAGCTCGGGCGCACCGGGTACGCGCCGTCGTTTCTGGGCCGCATCGATCCCCGCACGGGCACGCCCGCCATCGCGCTCGTCGTCAACGCGCTCATCGGCATCGTGGCGATCCTCTCCAGCCGCACGGGCGACCTCATCGTGCTCTCGGGGTTCGGTGCCGTCACGCTGTACGCGCTCTCGATGCTGGCGCTCTTCGCGCTCCGCCGCCGCGCGCCCGATCTGCCGCGCCCGTTCCGGGCCGTCGCGTACCCGTGGTTCCCAGCGACGGCGCTCGCGCTCGCGCTCGTGTCGTTGGGGGCGATGGCGTGGACGAACCGCGGCGTCGCGCTCGTCTACGCGGGGATCCTGGCCGGCGCCGCCGCCTACTGGCGGCTGGCTTCTCGGCGCGCGCGGCCTTAGCTGTACGCGAGCAGCGCGTCGACCGGCACGCCGTGGAGGCGCTTGCGCCCCAGCAGCAGCGACAGCTCGACGACGAACGCCGCGCCCACGACCACGGCGCCCTGCTCGCGCACGAGCTCGACGGTGGCCGCCGCCGTGCCGCCGGTCGCGAGCAGGTCGTCGACGATCACGACGCGCGAGCCCGGATGGACGGCGTCGGCGTGCATCTCCAGCGAGTCGGTGCCGTATTCGAGGTCATACGTGCGGCGCAGCTTGCGCGCGGGCAGCTTCCCCGGCTTGCGCACGGGCGCGAAGCCGACGCCCAGCGACGCCGCCACGGGCGCGCCGAAGACGAACCCGCGCGATTCGACGGCGACGATGACGTCCGGCTTGTGTGTGGCCACGCGCTCCGCCAGCAGGGCCACGCACGCGCGAAAGCCGGCCGCGTCGCCCATGAGCGGCGTCAGGTCGCGAAACAGGATGCCCGGCTTCGGGAAGTCCGGCACGTCGCGCACGCGCGCGCGCAACAACACCAACCGCGAATCCTCGGCGCTCAAGGCGCCCCTCCCTGGAGGTAGCTCATGGGGTCACGGGGAATCTGGCCCTGGCGCACCTCGAAGTGCAAGTGCGGCCCCGACGCTCTCCCTGTCTGCCCTACAGCGGCCACTCGATCGCCCGCGCGCACCGACTGTCCCTGCGTGACGTACACCGCCGAATTGTGCGCATACACGGTCAGCAGATCACCGGGGTGCTGCAAAACGACGAGGTTGCCGTAGCCGCGGATACCGTCGCCCACGTAGACCACCTCCCCGTCGGCCGCCGCGATGACCGGGGTTCCCGTCGGGGCCGGCAGATCGACGCCCTCGTGCGCGCGTCCGTCGCGCGCGCCGAACGGCGAGCCGATCGTCCGGGGCACGTTCACGAGCGGCCAGCGCAGGCGGGCTCCACCAGCCGGCGGCCGGGCGTCGGCGTGCGCCGCGCCTGAGCTCTGCGGCTCGGGCTCGGGCGCATTCTCGGGCGCCAGCAGGAAGATGAGCCGACCTGGCCTGACGTCCTCCGCCCGCGCGAGCCCGTTGATCTCGAGGATGTCCTCCGGAGGAACACCGGCGCGCTTGGCGATCGAAGCCAGCGATTCGCCGCGCGAGACGACGTACCACGACCCGCGCGGCGTCTCCGGGTGCATGGGCGGCCGCGCGGCATGGCACCCGAGCAGGCCCAGCAGCGCAAAGATCAGGGCGGCGCGATTCACGTCGCCACCATGGTCGCCGCGTTTCGGGCGGCGCGCCAGATCGCATGCATTCCCGCGCCCCCAGGCGCGGCCCCCGGCGCGGGTCAGGCGACCGGCGTCGAGCCGCCCACGCCGTAGCGGCCCGTCAGGTCGACGTAGCGGCAACGCGTGTCCTCACGCGTCTCGTATCGATCCCCGTCACGGCGCACGACGATCAGCGTCTGCTCTTCGCTGGGTCCGACCGGCACGACGAGGCGACCGCCGTCGGCCAGCTGGTCGACCAGCAGCGGCGGCACGCGCGGCGCGCCAGCGGAGACGATGATCGCGTCATAGGGCGCGTAGGCCGGCCATCCGGCCCCGCCATCGAACGACTCGACGAGCGCGTTGTCGACGCCGAGGGCCGACAGCGTCGCGCGCGCGTGCGCGGCCAGCTCGGGGACGATCTCGATGCCGTACACCTCGCCGGCCAGCTGGGCCAGCACGGCCGTTTGGTAACCGCAGCCCGCGCCCACCTCCAGCACGCGATCGCCCACGCGCGGCTCGGCCAGCTCCGTCGCGCGCGCCACCATGTAAGGCTGCGAGATCGTCTGCCCGAAGCCGATGGGCAAGGGCCGATCCTCGTAGGCCTCGTCGACCAGCGACGGCGCGACGAACAGGTGCCGCGGCACGCTGCCCATGGCGGCGAGGACCCGTGGGTCGACGATCCCCCGCCGCGCGAGCTGCTCGGCGACCATGCGCGTGCGCGCCTCGGCGAAACGCGAATCCTCCATCACCCCCACCCCATCCATCTCGACTACGTTCTAGCGTGCTCGACCGCGCGGTGCACGAATTCGCCGACTTCCCATTCGATGAGGGCGCCGATGAGCCCCGTGTGCGTGAGGTCCAGCCCGAGGGGCGTCAGTGAAACCAGCCCGTCGTGCACCGCGCTGCAATCGGAGCCCGGCAGATCCGCGGCCTTCTCCTCGGGGCCGCCGATCCAGTAGTACGAGCGGCCGCGCAGATCCGAGCGCACCTCGACCTGGTCGCGGTACACGCGGCGGCCGAGGAACGTGACCTGATAGCCCGCGACCGGCCCCGGCGGGACGTTGACGCTGAGGAGCGAATGCTCGGGCAGCGCGCCGTCACCTCGCCGGACGACCTCGGCCGCGAGCGCCGCCAGGAACGAGGCCGCGTGCGAGAAGTCCTGCGGCCGCTGGCGCACCAGCGACACGGCGATGGCCGGAACACCGCGCAGCGCCGCCTCGACCGCGCCGGCGACCGTGCCCGAGTAGAAGACGTCCGAGCCGAGGTTGTAGCCGTCGTTGATGCCGGACACGACCACCGCGGGCCTGCGCGGCACGAGGTGGTGCAGCGCGAGGTACACGCAGTCGACGGGCGTCCCGTCGATCGCATAAACGCCCTCGCCCAGCTCATCGACGCGCAGCGGACGATCCAGAGAGATCGAATGCGAGGACGCGCTCCGCTCCCGGTCAGGCGCCGCGACGATCACGTCGCCGATCTCCATCAACGCCTTTCGGGCCGCCGCGATCCCGGGCGCATTCACGCCGTCGTCGTTCGTCACCAGGATCAGCGGTCGTTCAGCCATCGTCCTTTTATATACGACGTCGGGCTCGGTCCGCTCCCGTCGCGAGCTCGCTTCGGTCGCGGGGGCGGAGACTGTGGGAATTGGTCCCATGCTCAAACACCGGACGCGCGAAGCAGCGCTGAACTTTGCTTGGAGTCTCACCGCCTCGCGCTGCGAACTGCGCGCGGGACCAATCCCCACAATCTCCGCCTTTGGGCTCCCTACGCTCGCCCGATGAACACTTTGGTCCACGCCACGTGGTCCAACGCCGGTGAGTGAACCGCGGGTCGAAGCAACGGTGCTGCTGAGATGAAACGCGGCTCGAAGAAAGGGCGCCGAGTGGAGCGAGCCAAGCGACGCGGTTTTGCGGTTTTAAGGACGGGAGGCGCGGCTCTGTCGCGCCGGCTCGCCCAATGTGGGCAAGACCGTGAGCCGAATCGGGATCCGACGTCGCTCCTCCCTCGGTGGTGGGAGGGGCCCGTGGGGAGGGCCTTTAGGGCCCTCCCCACGCGAAGTCGGGGCGACTGGATTTGAACCAGCGACCCCCTGTCCCCCAGACAGGTGCGCTAACCAGGCTGCGCCACGCCCCGATGACTGCTTCAGACTTATTCGCCGCAGATACGTATCAGATCTTGAAGCCCTTGCTTTATTTTTCGTAACACTTCCGGGCCGACTTCCGGCGGTGGCGGCGTGGGCGGCGGCGCCTCGTCGTGTCCGAGCTCGCGCAGCCGCGTGCGCGCGCCTTCGATCGTGAACCGCTCTTCGTACAGCAGGTGGCGAATGCGCAAGAGCTGCTCGACGTCGCGGCGCTTGTAGAGACGCTGCTGCGAGCGCGTCTTCTGCGGCTTGATCGAACGGAACTCCGTCTCCCAGTAGCGCAGCACGTACGGCTTCACGCCCACGAGACGCGCCGTCTCGCCGATCTTGAAAAAGGGCTTGTCGGGGATGCCCGACTCGGTGACCGCGGCTTTCGCCAAAGCGTTCCCCCCGCTAGGCCGACAGCCAGACTAGCCGTTGAGGGCGTTCTTCAGCACCTGGCTGGGCTTGAACGTCAGCACGCGGCGCGCGCTGATCGTGATCTCCTGACCGGTCTGCGGGTTGCGGCCCGCTCGCGCGTTCTTGTCGCGAACGACGAAGTTGCCGAAGCCGGAGATCTTGATCTTCTCGCCGCGCTCGAGCGTCTCCTTGATCGTGTCGAACACCGTCTCGACGATCTCGGCAGCTTCCTTCTTCGAGAATCCGCCGACCTTCTCGTAGACGTTCTCAACAATGTCGGCCTTCGTCATGGCCTGTCCTATATCCAAAAACGCCTTTACCGTCAACGGGTTACTGGCCCGCAACCCCTTGACTAACGAATCGCGATCGGGTGCGCCGCGCCCAGCGCCGCGACGACGCGCGCGTGCGCCGCGTCGACCTCGGCATCGGTGAGCGTGCGATCGTCGGCCCGATACGTCAGCGTCCAGAGCATGCCCTTCTTCCCGGCGGGCGCGTACTTCGGATCGCGAAAGTCCTCCAGCACCGCGAGCTCGCGCAGCAGCGGCTCGGCCGCGGACAGCAGCGCGGCGCGCTGCGCGTCCGACGTCACGGGCAGATCGATCCAGAACGAGATGTCGCGCGTCGCCGCGGGATAGCGCGGCACGGGGACCGTGCGCGTGGGCCGCCCCGCGCCCGCGACCGCGTCGAGCGCGATCTCGAGGTAGAGCGCGCTCGCGTCCAGGCCGAGCGCCCGCGCGAGCCGCGGATCGAGCTCGCCCACCATGCCAATGGGAACATCGCCCTCGGAAAAGATGTCCGCTCCTGCACCGGGATGCAGCGGGCCCCTCTCCGTGCGCGCGCGG
>DASZUD010000169.1:0-17943 GCA_035548155.1 Polyangia bacterium | reverse complement strand
GGCTCGGGCGGCGCAGGCACCGGCGGCGCGGGCTCGGGCGGCAGCGCGATCGACGCTTCGGCCGCTGACGCCCCCAGCGCAGACGCGCCGGCCGACCTCGGCGGCGGAGGTCACGACGGCGCAGGAGGGGGCGGTCCCGACGGCGGAGCCGGCGCGGGTGGCGCCGCCGCGGGCGCGGGCGGCGCGAGGCGCGTCGGAATGAAGAGCGCGGGTTGCGGCAAGCCGCCGAACGGCGCGGTGACCACCGCCTTCACGAATCACCGCATCGCGATCCCGCCGTGCGCCGCCTGCACCGTGCCCCATTGCCCTTCCAACTGCATCGCCCCGCCCTTCGTCCCGGGCGGCGTCAACGCGCAATCGGCGGCCAACGGCGAGACCTTCGTGGACCGCGACTTCACGATCGAGCTGCCCAAGAACTATTCCCCGGACACCGCCTATCCGGTGTTCTTCGGCGCCGACGGCTGCGGCCCCAAACCGCCGCTCAAGGGCGCAGGGTTCAGCGTTCCCGGAGAGGACGGCGCCATCAAGGTGGGCCTGCAGCAGGTCGACGAATGCTTCGCGGACGGCGGCCAGCAGTGCGCGCACGACGTGAAGAACGTCGCCGCCTGCGTGAACGGACCCGAGCTGCCCTACTTCCTGGCCGTTCAGAAGTGGGTCGAAGAGAACTTCTGCGTCGATCTCGGAACGGAGCTCATCGGCGGCGGCAGCAGCGGCGCCTGGGAGGCCATCATGGCGGGCTGCGCCGCCGCGACCTCGCTGCGCGGCTTCTACTCGCTCGCGGGCGGCAAGCGCGAGCACCGCTGGGCGTGCAACGGCCCCGTCGCGGCGTTCATGATCGTGACCGACGCCGACACGCTGAACCCGGTCGGGCCGCTGGCGTCGATCAACGCCGGCCTCGACAGCTTCGGGGCGGCGCCCGCGCGCGACGAGATCCTGCAGAGGAACGGCTGCGCGGGAAAGGACTTCGTGCCCTTCGACCCGAAATTTCCGGCGTGCGTGAAGTACACGGGCTGCCCTGCGGCATATCCGGTCGTGTGGTGCGAATTCGCCGGCGGCTCGCACGACAATCCCACCTACGACAACGTGAACTACTTGAACGCGGTGGCGCCGTTTCTGCTGGGCCTGCCACCACCGCGGTGAGGTACCCTCGCGACATGAAGCTGTTTCGAACGCGCGCCGGCGTGATCGTCGAAGAAGCGAAGCGCGCCTTCTCGCTGCCGCTCGAGTGGGATGAGATCTTCCGCGCCGCCGATCCGGGCGCGCTCGTGCGAGAGGCGACGGCGCGCGCCGCGCGCGAGGGGCGAACGGCCAGCCTCACGGCGGAGGCGCTGCTGGCGCCCATCGGCGCGCAGGAGGTGTGGGCCGCGGGCGTGACGTACTTCCGCAGCCGCGACGCGCGCATGGAAGAGTCGAAGAGCGCGGCGGGCGGCGACTTCTACGCGCGCGTCTACGAGGCCGATCGGCCCGAGCTGTTCTTCAAGAGCACGGCGCATCGCGCCGTGGGACCGGGCGGCCAGGTGCGCCTGCGCGCCGACGCGACGTGGAACGTGCCCGAGCCCGAGCTGACGCTGGCCGTGAGCGCCGCCGGCCAGATCTTCGGCGTGACGATCGGCAACGACATGAGCTCGCGCGACATCGAAGGCGACAACCCGCTGTACCTGCCGCAGGCGAAGGTCTACGACGGCTCGTGCGCGCTGGGCCCGGGGATCTTGCTGGGCGATGCGCCGGGGCCCGGCACGGCGATCCGCCTCGAGATCGTGCGCGGCGGGCGCGCGGCGTTCGCGGGCGAGACGACCCTGGCGCAGCTCAAGCGCAAGCCGGCCGAGCTCGTGTCCTGGCTCTTCCGCGACCAGAGCTTCCCGAACGGCGCCTTCTTGATGACGGGCACGGGCATCGTGCCGGGCGCCGACTTCACGCTGGCCGCGGGCGACGAGATCCGCATCGAGATCGACGGCGTCGGGCGGCTCGCCAACACGGTGGCGTCGTGAAGGCCGCGGCAGCCGCGGACGCCGCCCTCCGCGAGGCGGATGCGGCCTTCGACGCGCTCCGCGCGGCGCCGGCCGAGACGCGCGCACGCTTGCTCGAGGAGATCGCCGAGGGGATCTCGGCGCTGGGCGACGATCTGCTCGCGACGGCCGACGAGGAGACGGCCCTCGGCCTGCCTCGGCTCACGGGCGAACGGGCGCGCACCGTGGGCCAGCTGCGGCGGTTCGCGGCCGTCGTGCGCGAGGGCTCGTGGGTCGACGCGCGCATCGACAGGCGCGATCCGGCGCGCACGCCGCCCAAGCCCGACGTGCGGCGCATGCTGGTGCCGATCGGCCCCGTCGTCGTGTTCGCGGCCAGCAACTTCCCGCTCGCGTTCTCCGTCGCCGGCGGCGATACGGCCTCGGCGCTGGCCGCCGGCTGCCCCGTGATCTTGCGGGCGCACCCCGCGCACCCGAAGACGTCCGAGCTCGTCGCCCGCGCCGTGTCTGCGGCCGTCGCGCGCGTCGGGGTGCCGCCGCGCGTGTTCACGATGCTCCTCGGCGAGGGCCACGCGATCGGCCTCGCGCTGGTCGAGCACCCACTCACGCGCGCCGTCGCGTTCACCGGATCGCTGCGCGGCGGTCGCGCGCTGTTCGACGCCGCGGCCGCGCGGCCCGAGCCCATCCCCGTGTACGCCGAGATGGGCAGCACGAACCCCGTCTTCGTGCTGCCGGGCGCGCTGGCCGAACGGGGCGCGGCGCTGGGCGCGGCGCTCGCCGACTCGGCGACGCAGGGCACGGGGCAATTCTGCACGAAGCCCGGGCTGATCTTCGCCGTGGAGGGCCCCGGCTTCGCCGAGCTCGGCGCGGCGCTCGCGGAGCGCGTCGGCGGCAAGGCGCCGGCGCGCATGCTGTACCCCGACCTCGCGGCGCGCTTTCGTGAAGGCCTCGCTCACGTGCAAGGCGCGCCCGGCGTCGCGCGCCTCGCCGAGGCCCCCGGCCCGGGAGACGACGCCACCGGCCGGCCCGTCGTCTGGCAGATCTCGCTGGAGGACTTCCTGCGCACGCCCGCGCTGCGCGAGGAGGTGTTCGGTCCCTCGACGATCCTCGTGCGCGCGCCCAACCTCGCGGACCTCGCGCGCGGCGCGGCGGCGCTGGGAGGCCAGCTCACCGCGACCGTGCACGCGTCCAGGGGCGAGCTCGGCGCGGCCGCGCCCTTGCTCGCGATCCTCGAGCGCAAGGTGGGGCGCCTGCTGTTCGGCGGCGTGCCCACGGGCGTGGAGGTCTGCGCCGCCATGAACCACGGCGGGCCCTACCCGGCCAGCACGGACGCGCGCACGACGTCCGTGGGCACGGCGGCGATCCTCCGCTTCGCGCGGCCGCTCTGCTGGCAGGACGCCGACGCCGGCGTGCTGCCGCCCGAGCTGGGCGATCGCAACGCGCGCGGTCTCTGGCGCCTCGTCGACGACGAGCTCACGCGCGACGACGTCGAGCCGGCATGACGCTCGAGGCAGACGACCCGTCCGTCTACGACGTGCGCACGCGCGCGCCCGGGCCCCCGGGACGGCTGCCCGTGACGGCCGAGGACCTCGTGCGACGCCCGAGCGGCGACCTCTTCGGCTGGACGCAGGACGTGGGCATGGGCCTGCCCGCGCGCGAGCTCGGACGGCCGGAGGTGCTGCTGCTCGGCACGTGCGGCGGCGTGCGCGCTCCCGACGGCACGCCCGTCGCGCTCGGCTACCACACGGGCCACTGGGAGATCGGGCTGCTCGTCGAAGAGGCGGCGCGCGCGCTGCGCGCGGGCGGGTGCATCCCGTTCGCCGGCTTCTGCACCGATCCGTGCGACGGGCGCACGCAGGGCACGACCGGGATGTTCGACAGCCTGCCCTTCCGAAACGACGCGGCCGTCGTGCTGCGGCGGCTCATCCGATCCCTGCCGACGCGCCAGGCCGTGCTGGGCGTCGCGACCTGCGACAAGGGCCTGCCCGCGATGATGATGGCGCTCGCCGGTGCGCGCGAGCTGCCCGTCGTGCTGGTGCCGGGCGGCGTGACGCTGCCCGCGACGGACGGCGAGGACGCGGGCAAGGTGCAGACGATCGGCGCGCGCTTCGCGCACGGCCAGCTCACGCTCGAAGAGGCGGCCGACCTCGGCTGCCGCGCGTGCGGCTCGCCGGGCGGAGGCTGCCAGTTCCTGGGCACGGCGGCGACGTCGCAGGTGGTCGCGGAGGCGCTGGGCCTGGCCGTGGTCCACAGCGCCCTCGCCCCTTCGGGTCAGCCGATCTGGCGGGAGGTCGCGCGCCGCTCGGTGGCCGCCGTCGCCGCGCAGCGCGCCCGCGGCCTCACGGGCCGCGACGTCCTCACGCCCGGCGCGGTCCGCAACGCCATGGTCGTCTACGCCGCCGTGGGCGGCTCCACGAACCTGCTCCTCCACCTGCCGGCCGTCGCGCACGCCGCGGGGCTGGCGTCGCCCACCGTCGACGATTGGGCCGCCGTGAACCGCAGCGTCCCGCGCCTGGTCGACTGCCTCCCGAACGGCCCTCACCCGACGGTGCGCGTCTTCCTCGCGGGCGGCGTGCCCGAGGTGATGTTGCACCTGCGCGCGCTCGGGCTGCTCGAGCTCGGCGCGCTCACGGCGACGGGGACGCCGCTCGGCGAGACGCTCGACGCGTGGGAGGGCTCCGAGCGGCGGCGCCGGCTGCGCGAGCGCCTCCACGCCGAGGACGGCGTCGACCCGGACGCCGTGATCATGAGCCCCGCGGCCGCCGCGCGCGCGGGCCTGCGCCCCACACTGACCTTCGTGGGCGGCAACCTCGCGCCGGGCGGCGCCGTCGTGAAGAGCACGGCCATCGATCCGGCGGCGCTCGATTCGGAAGGCGTGTATCGCCTCGTCGGGCGCGCGCGCGTTTTCACCACCGAGCGCGCCGCGATCGCCGCCATCAAGAGCACGGGGGCGGACGCGATCCGCCCAGGCGACGTCGTGGTGCTGTGCTGCCGCGGGCCGCTGGGCGCGGGCATGGAGGAGTCGTACCAGGTGACGGCGGCGCTGAAGTACCTGCCGAATGCGCGCAACATCCCGATGCTCACGGACGCGCGCTTTTCGGGCCTCTCGACGGGGCCGTGCATCGGTCACGTCAGCCCGGAGGCGCTCGCGGGCGGCCCGCTCGGCAAGCTGCGCGACGGCGACCGCGTGCGCGTCGAGATCGACACGCGCGACCTGCGCGGCACGATCGATCTCGTGACCGAAGAGGCCGGCGGCCTCCGCGCGGCCGACGACGAGCTCGCCGCGCGCGGGCCGCGCGAGGACCTGGCGCCCGATCCCGAGCTGCCCGCGGACACGCGCCTTTGGGCCGCGCTGCAGGCCGCGAGCGGCGGCGTGTGGGCGGGCGCCGTCTACGACGTCGAGGAGATCCTCGCGACGCTCGCGGCGGGACGAGCCGCGCGCCAGCGGGGGGGATAGGGCCCCTTCAGCGCGGCCGGTAGGCGTTGATGAAGTCGACGCGCTCGCCGATGGGCGGGTGGCTCGCGCGAAAAATCTTGTAGAGGAGCCCCGGCCTCGGGTTGGCCAGGTTCTGGCGTTGCAACGCGACGAAGGCCGCCGCGGCCGCGTGATTGTCGCGCGTCAGATCCAGGCCGAAGCGATCGGCCTCCTGCTCGTGGTGACGCGAGAGCGCCAGCGCCGCCGGCGCGATCACGAACGAGAACAGCGACAGGAGCAGCATGAGCAGCGGCAGCGACGCGGGATCGGCCAGCGCCGTGAACCCGAAGCGTCCGCCGAAACGCCCGAGCAAGAACCCGGACGTGCGGTGCACGGCGAAGAGGCCCAGCAGCGTGAGGCCCCACGAGACGAAGATGTTGATCCACACGTGGCCCAGCACGTAGTGGCCGAGCTCGTGGCCCACGACGAAGCGCGTCTCGGCAGGCGTGAGGCGGTGGAGCAGCGTGTCCCAGAGCACGATGCGCTTCGTCTGCCCGACGCCCGTGACGTAGGCGTTGACCTTCTCCGTGTCGGCGCTCTTGTTCACCTCGAACACGCGCGCGCCCTCGACCCCCGCCTGCGCGGCCACGGCCAGCACCTGGGCCTCGAGCGCCTTGTCCTGCATGGGGCCGAACTTGTTGAAGAGCGGCGCGATGTAGACGGGCGTGATCAGCAGGACCAGCGCGAAGAACGGCAGCGCGAGCGCGCCCGTCCACAGCCACCAGCGCGCGGGGCTGTGCTTCAGCAAGAGGTACGGCACCCAGAGGATCAGCGCGCCCAGCACCAGCCCGAGCAGGAGGCCCTTGAGCTCGTCGCCGGCGAACTTCGAGAGCCGCTGCGTCGAGAGCCCGTACGCGTGCTCGCGCACGTAACCGACGTACACGGTCAGCGGCAGCTGCACGACGAACAGCAGCAGCGCCACGAGCGCGAAGTAGATCACCAGCGTGGGGTAGAAGTGCCCGCGCGCGACGCCCGAAGCGAACGTGCGCAGGCGCGCCGACCAGCCCGTGAACAGCAGCACCGCCGGCAGCACGAGCCCCAGCACCTGCTCGAGCACCCAGATGACGTTGCCGCTGCGGTAATAGCGCAGCGCCAGCTCGGAGGCCTCGGGGACGGTCACGGCGTTCATGGCGGCAGGAAGGCTACCGCAAGACGCCGGCCGCGCAGGCGCGCGACCGTTTCGGCAGGGAGTCAGTTCTGGATCTGGCCGCCCTCGACCTGCCACGTCGTCGACTCGCCCGAGCGACGATCGCCGCAATCGTACAGCAGGATGGGGCCCGTGAGCCCCGAGTAGTACATGTCGACGCCGGCGTGAAGGCGGTGCAGCGACGTCCCGATGTCGTCCCAGCCGCCCGCCTCGCCGCGGCTGCCCGTCGAGGCGGCGATCCCGGCGCGCAGCGCGGCGGCGGCGGCCGTCGCGTCCGGCTGGCCGCCGGCGAGGGCGGCGCGCTCGAGGCCGAACGCCGTCAGCGCCATCGCGTCGTAATAGAAGTACGCGCCGTCGAGCGGCTGCTCGCCCGACCAGTGGCGCGCGAACTCCGTCCGAAAGTCGGCGGTGTCGTCGGAGATCTTGGGCGTCACGCCGGTCGCGCCGTCGAGGGCGCCGGGCGCGACGTTCTCCAGCAAGAGATCGGTCTTGAGGAGCGGCGACAGGTACCAGTGAGCCCGGCGCTGGTCGACGAACCGCAGCTCGTTGACCAGCAGCGCGGCGTCGCGCGGCGACGTCGACAGCACGGTGGCCTCGGTCTTCGAGAGATCGTCCATGGCGATGTGGGTCGCGTAGCTCTCCGCGCCGCTCGGCAGCGGATCTTCGACGGTGATCGTTCCGCCGAGCGACAGGAACCGGTCGCGAAAGGCCGCCGCGAGCGCGACGTCGTACGCGCCGTCCGTGTAGAAGAGCGCGGCGTTCGTGATGAGGTCCAAGCGCGCCTGCTTCGCCAGCGCCTCTCCGAGCGCCCGCGAGGACGGCGCCAGGCGAAACCACGGGGTCGCGCAGCTCACCGCCTGGTCATCGGCCGCGCCCACGACCGGCGACACGAAGACGATGTCGTGGTCGTCGAGCATCTGCCTGATGTCGGCGGCGATCTCGGCGCTCTCCGGGCCGATGACGGCGCGCACGCCCGCCGCGAAGAGCTCGCTCACCGACTGGCGCGCGCGCGCCGAATCCGAGTGCGTGTCGGCCGAGACGACCTCGACGCGATGCCCTTCGATGCCTCCGCCCGCGTTGATCTGATCGCGCGCGAACAGCACGGCCAGCTCGAAGTTGTGCGACGTCGCCGCGCACGCCCCCGTGAACGGCAAGAGGAGACCGACCTTGACGGCGTCGGGATCCTGGGAGGGCGCGGGGGCGCACGCCGCGACGTGCAAGAGCGCCGCGAGCACGACCCCGAGCGCGGACCGGCGGCGAGCGACCTGCGAGGCGGCCTCGGGTTCCATCTTACGGCGCGATCGTCTGAAGGCTGTGCGTCAGCGCCGCCGCGTCACCCGTCTGCACCCAGGCGGCCATGGCCGCGTCCATCATGGCGTTGTCGAAGCCGGGCAAGAGCACCTTGGCGTTGACCAGGTCGTCCAGGCTCTTCTTCCCCAGCGGATCCAGCTGGTCCCGGACGTCGGTGCGCATCGGCGTCGAACCCTTCTGCGTGTTGAAGGCGACCTGCGCGTCCCGCGACGCGACGACCGTGAGGAAGTCGTGCGCCATCTGCGGGTGCGGCACGTGCGAAGGCAGCGCGAACGTGTCGGCGCCGTACACGAACACGTCGGACGCCCCGGGCGGGCCGCTGACGCCGAAGTCGAAGCGAGGATCCCACCCGAGGTGCTGGAGGTAGCCCTTCAGCCAATCGCCGAGGAAGAACATCGCCGTCGTCCCCGCGCGCAGCGAATCGGCCGCCTGCGTCCAGTCCGGGTTCTTCGCCTTCAACGTGTCGAGGTCGGCGTACTCGGTGAGCAGCCGCACCAGCAGGTTGGTCGCGGTCGCGATGCCGTCCTGCATCCTCGGATCGGACACGAGGAGCTTGTGCGTGACGAAGTCGCCGAAGTCTTCCGCGCCCACGACGCCCGACAGGAGGTCGAGGTAGAGGAAGCGCAAGATCCAGGGATCGAGCGTCGTCGCGATGGGCGTCACGTTGGCCTTCTTCAGCGCCGCGCACACGGCGAAGAGCTCGTCGATCGTCGTGGGCGGCGAGAGGTGGTTCTTCTCGAGCACCTGGCGGCCGTAGGTGAAGGCGTTGTTGCGGTGGACGCCCGTGACGACGCCCCATGCGTGCCCTTCGTGCGTCACCGCCGCGCGGATCTCGGGGATGACCGCGCTCTCGAGGGAATGATCCGCGTAGATGTCGTCGACGGGCGACAGCGTGCCGGGATAGTCGTTGCGCAGGACGGGGATCCCGGCGGCCGAGACCTGCACGACGTCCCAGCGGCCGTCGATGCCCTTCGACAGCATCGACTCCCAGTTGGCCGAGCTCGCGTCGTTGAACTGATCGATGCGCGCCCGGGGGTGCTCCCGCTCGTAGACGTTCTCGAGCGCGCTCAGCGCCTCGACCTCGCCCGGCGCGACCCACCAGGTGAACAGCTCGAGGGCCGGCGGACCGTCGGCATCCGGGCCCGAGCCGCCCCCGTCTTCGACGGACAGCGCACGGCCCGCGCAGCCGCCGAGCCCGATGAGCCCGAGCAGCGGCAGCAGGAACGTCATTGGCGCAAGCGGCCCGACGAGCCGGCCTCTCATGTGATTCCCCCCAAACCTGCGGTCACGGGGGGCCCGCCTGGACGCCCCGCGCCACGGTCCGCCGATTCTGGCACGGAGCGGGGCCTCAGTACATGTGCCGCAGCTCGAGGAAGACTTCCCGAGCCGTGAGGGGGTACTCGAACCCGGAAGGGCCGGGGTCGGGCCCCCGGCTGCCGAGCAAATTGCGTCCCCGCAAGGCGAGCCGCGTCTCCTGCCCGCGGATGAGGTAGAGGTCGCGCGTCGTCACGAACGCATCGAGCAGGCAGTAGGTCGGCAGCGTGAAGGAGCCGCCGCTCTCGACGATGCTGGTGTCGGCCGCCCGGCGGGGCGCGACGACGATGGTCTCGCCGCCCACGGCGAGGGGGACGTCCACCGGCGACGGCAGCGCGACGTCCACGCCCGCGCGCGCGATCCACGGCGGATACACGACGTTCTTCGTCCCGATGAGCGACGCCGCGTAGCCCTCCTGGCCGAGGTCGCGCCGCGATTGCACGAGGTCGAACGACGCGTAGGCGGTCAGCTGCTCGCCGTAGCGGACGTCGGCGCGCGTCTCCCAGGACAGCGACCGCTGGCTCGCGACGTTGCGGGCCGTCTGGTTGATGCCCTCCAGCGTGAACTCGGCTTTGTCGAGCAGCCAGTTGTAAGAGACGCTGGACGTGATCCCGAACGTCGCGCTCGGCCGCCACGACATCTCGTACTCGAGCGTGTGGATGCGCATGGGCTCGAGGTTGCGGTTGCCGATGACGTCCCCCGGGCGCAGCGGCGCCGCGTACAGCAGGTACGGCGAGGGCGCCTTGAACGCGTTGCCGTAGAGCAGCTTCGCGCCAAGCCCGTGACCGAGCCGCGACGTGAGGACCGCGCGCCCGGTCACCTGCGATCCGTAGACGTTGTGGTGGTCGTAGCGCAGGCCGCCCGTGAGCTTCAACCAGGGATCGAGGGCCTTCCAGTTCGCGCTGGCGTAGGCGCCCAGGTTGACGAGATCGACCTCGGTGTTCGTCGCGCCTTCGCGCGGGAGGGGCTGGCCCGTCGTGAAGTCGATCTCCTCGGGCGCGCCGAAGTCCTCGTGGTCGAAGACGGCCTCCGTCCCCGCGATGAGGTTGAAGCGCGGCGCCGGCATCCAGCGCGCCTCGGCGGTCGCGTCGACGCCCCGGTACGACTGGTGGCGCTTCACGTAGAAGAGGTCGCTCGCGACGTCGATGCGGTCGGGGGGCAGCACGCCGCCTTGCGAGTAGGTCGCCGCGAGCGAGAGGTCGACGGTGCGGCTCGCGTGCGCGAGCCCGTCCAGGTTGAGGCGCAGCTGGTCGAGCGACACGATCGTGCCGCGCGCGTGGCCCGCGCCGTCGACGCCGTTCGTGAGCTGCGCCCAGTGCGCGAAGTCGCCGCCGCGCTCGAACGCGGAGTAATAGGCGCTCGTGAGGAGGTGGCCGCGGCGCTCGTCGCTCCACCCGAGCTGCGCCTCGAGGCCCAGGGAGCGGCGCTCGAGGTTCAACGCCGTCCGGCGGCCGTCGACGTAGCTGGGCAGGATGGGCGCCGGCGATTCGGGCGGCAGCTCCAGCCCCGAGCGATCGGTCAGCTCGCCGACGGCGCCCAGCGCAACGGACCACTTGCCGACCTTCCGGCCGCCCGCGACGTCGACGCGCTCGCCCGGGTTCGTCCCCGTGAGGCCGAACGTGGCGCGCCCCCGCACCCGCCCGAGCTCGTCCGGCCGCCACGTGATGATGTTCACGACGCCCAGGAAGGCGTCGGCCCCGTAGAGCGCGGACGCCGGGCCGCGGATGATCTCGATCTGCGCGATCGACTCCATGGGAATCAGCTCGGCCCCGAGCCAGTTCCCTGACGTCGTCCGATACGCCACCGACCGTCCGTCGATCATCACCTTGATGACGCCGCTCTCCGAGCCGAGCCCGCCCGTCATGCCGCGCACGCCGATGTCCGGCAGGATGTGGTCGTCGATGAGGTAGAACCCTTGCACGTGCGCGAGGACGTCGGCCACGGTCTGGTAGCCCCAGCGGCGAATGTCGGCCTGGGTCACGACGGTGATGACGGCCGGCGCTTCCTCCTGGCTCTCGGCGGTCTTGGTCGGCGTCGAGACCTCGACGTTGAGGAGCTTGACCAGATCGAGATCGTCGAGGCTCTCGTCGCCCGTTTGCCCCACGGCGACGGAGGCGCGCAGCAGCAGGCCGACCGCGATGCAGGCCGAGGACCGAAAGCGCGCGCCGCTCATCCGTCGCGCGATAGTAAACTCTCACGTCCGCGACGGCCATGAACGAACAGGCGGAACAGGCGCAGGTACAGACCACCGGCCAGGCCCTGCCCCGGCTGCTCGTCTTCCTGCACGCCGCCCTCAAGCAGCGGGCCTTCCAGGCCGAGCTGCAGGGCGCCCTGCCGGGCATCGACGTGACGGCCGTCGGAAGGACGCCCGACTTCGAGCGGGGCCTGGGCGACCGGCCGGACGCCGTGCTGACGCTGCCGCTGGTCCTTGCCGCGCATGGCCTGGCGCCCACGCTTCAGGGGCTGCGCAAGGGCTCGCCCGAGGAGAGCTACGTGCTGGCGGGCGTGGACGCGGCGCCCGATCCGGCGCGGATCGCCACCGTGGGCGTCATCGATTTCCTGGGCCGCGACGGCATGAACGGGTTCGTGATGAACCTCCTGGGCGCGCGCCCGAAGGTCGAGCGCGTGACGAAGGTCGAGGATCTGTTGCCATTGCTCCAGCTCCAGAGGGTTGAAGCTATCGTGCTCCCGTCCCGTCTGCTCCCCGAGGTCAGCGCGCCCAGCCGGCTCACGCTGGTGCCGCGCGAGCTTTCGCAGCGCGTGGGTCTGGCGGCGGTCGCGAGCCTGGCGCCGGGCGGCGCCCAGATCGTGCAGACGGTTCGTCACCTCCCGGCCGGCGTGGCGGGAGAGCTGGGGGTGAGCGAATGGCGCTGAGCCGGCGGCGATTCCTGCTGACCGTCCCGCTGGGCGGGCTCGGGGTGGCGTGCGCGACCTCGACGCCCTTCGTGCCGGGAGGCGGCGGCGCCGAGCTCGCGACGTCGTCCCCGGGGCCGGGCGGCGCGGCCAAAGGCACGATCCTCGTGGCCATGCCCGAGACCCTCCAGACGAGGGAGGTCTGGACGGGGCTGCGCGACGAGCTGGCGCAGGACTACGAACTCGTGGCCGTGCGCGTCGACGGCCCGCAGTCGATCGCCGATCTGGCGGCCGCGATGGCGCGCCACCAGCCGAGCGGCGTCGTGCTGATGAACAACCCGACGGTCGCGGCCTATCGCACGTACCAGCAGCAATCCGGGCGAAAGCAGTTCCCCCCCGCCGTGGTCGTCATGACGTCGTTCTGCGACGGCTACCTGCCGCAGATCGTGACGGCGACGGGCATCAGCTACGAGGTCCCGCTCATCACGGTCGTCACCAATCTGCGCCAGGTCATCGCCTCGCCCGTCGAGCGCGTCGGCGTCGTCGTACGCCCCGCCTTGCGCAGCTTCGTCCAGCGCCAGGCCGCGCTGGCCGCGCGCGAGAAGATCGTCGTCGTCGAGCAGCCCGTCAGCGCGAGCCCGAACTCGTCGGAGGTCAAGTGGGCGCTGCGGAAGCTCAAGCGCCGCATCGACGCCCTCTGGATCCTCAACGACGACCGCCTGCTCACGCCGCGCCTCATCGTCGATGGTTGGCTCCCCGGGCTCAACGAGCGTCCCTATCTGGCGACGATAGTCGGCGCGGCGGCCCTCGTCTCCCCGGGGCAATCGTTCGGGACCTTCGCCGTGCTGCCCGACCACACGGCGCTCGGCGTCCAGGCCGCGAGCCTGATCTTCGACCTCAGCGAGAACCACTGGGCCCTGCCGGCCGGCGACGCCGTGCAGCTGCCCGTGTCGACCACGACGACGGTCGACCTGGTCCAGGTCCGAAAGCGCTTTGTCCTTCGGCCGGGCGGCCTGCAGCACGTCGACCGCATTCTCGAGTAGGTGGCGTAGAATCGCCTCCGACGTCCCATGAGCGCGAACGGCACCACCACGCTTGCCGGAAAGCTCCAGCGCAGCATGGTCGCCGTGGTCCTCATGGTGGCGTTCGCGGCTCTGGCGGCCGTCGTCATCTCCAGCGTCGTCACGGCGCGCCGCACGCTGAGCGCGATCGAGGCGCGCCAGACCGAGGCCCTGGCCATGCGCGGGCGCATCGTCGGCGAAGCCACGGCCCAGGCCCTCTCTTCGCTGGCCGCCGACAACGCCTACAGCGACATCGATCGGCTGCTCGCGCGCGTCGTGCAGTGGGACGACATGTTCGTCCTCGCGGCGTACCTCACGCCCAACGGCACCGTGTGGTCCTACGCGGGGCCCGGCCCGGTGGACGTCGACAAGCAGGAGCGCTGGCGCGCGCTCGGCTTGCCCCTCGCGGGCGGCGTCTCGGGCGAGGCGCGCGCCACGATCGACGGGGCGCCGGCGCTGATTCGTCAGGTGCCGGTCCGCGTCGACGGCGAGGTCGCCGGCACGCTCGTGCTGGGCCTGTCGACGCGCGGCGTGCAAAGCGCGATCGTCGAGGCGAGGCACACCGAGCTCGTGAGCACCACGACGTCGCTGGCGCTCATGGTGGTGTTCATCCTCGGGTCGACGACGCTGGTCCTCGGGATCTCGCGCCGGCTCGCGCGGGCGCTCTCGCGGCCGCTGAGCGAGCTCACGGTGGCCGCCTCGCGCGTCGCCGATCCCAGCCGCGGCAGCCCCCAGGCCGTGCACGTGCGGACGTCGGACGGCGAGGTGAGCGAGCTGGCGGTCGCGTTCAACACGATGGTCGAGCGCATCGCCGCGCGCGAGCGCGCCCTCGCGCGCAACGAGGCCGAGCTGCAAGCGATCCTCTCGTCGCTGCCCGACACGCTGCTCGTGCTCGACGAGCACCTGCAGCTCGCGGCGCTGCGCTCGCGCGAGGGGTCGAGCCCGATGCCGGGGCTGGGCGCGCGCGTCGGCGCGCCCCTGCGCGAGATCGTCGGCGAGCGCGCCGCTGACACGCTCGAGCCGTCGGCGCGCGCGGCGCTGGAGGACGGGCGCCCGTCATCGAACGCGGTGACGATGGGCGTCGGGGTCGACGCGCTCGAGCTCGAGACCTTCGCGACGCGCTTCACGATCGACGGGCGGACGCGCGTGCTGCTCTCCCTGCGCGACGTCACCGCCCGACGGCGGCTCGAGGCCGAGCTGCGGCAGTCGCAGAAGCTGGACGCGCTCGGCCGGCTCGCGGGCGGCGTCGCGCACGACCTCAACAACCTGCTCATGGTCGTCCACACGGCGCTCGAGCTGCTGCCCGAGGAGGAGGCGCCCGAGCGGCGCGCCGAGATCGCCGCCGACGCGCTGGGCGCCTCGTCGCAGGCCGCGCGGCTCGTGAAGGACATGCTGACGTTCGCGCGCAAGCGGCGCGTCGAGCTGGCCAGCGTCGATCTGCACGGCATCCTCGAGCGCGTCGCGCGCATGAGCGAGCGGACCTTCGGCAACCGGATCAAGCTCTGCGTCGAGCTGGGCGCCTTCACGGCGAACGTCAACGGCGACCTTTCGCAGCTCGAGAGCGCCATCCTGAACCTCGCGGTGAACGCGCGCGACGCCATGCCCAGCGGCGGCACGCTGACGTTGCGCACGACGCAGCTGCCGCGGCGGCAGGCGCTGGAGCTGGGCGCCCCCGCCGGCACGGAGGCCGAGGTGTGGGTGCGCGTCGACGTGAGCGACACGGGCGTGGGCATCCCGCCGGACATCCTGTCGCGTCTGTTCGAGCCCTTCTTCACGACGAAGGAGGAGGGCCGCGGCACGGGGATGGGCCTCGCCGCCGTGTACGGCGCGGTGCAGGCGCACCAGGGCACGGTCCTCGTGGACAGCGCGCTCGGTCGTGGGTCGACGTTCTCGCTGCTGCTGCCGCTCGCGTCGGCGGTCGAGGTGCCGACCGTCGCCGCCCCCGCAGGGACGCCCGGCGAGGCGCTGAACGTCATGGTGGTCGACGACGACCCGATGGTGCGGGCCGTCGTCGTGCGCCAGCTGCGACAGGCCGGCTTCTCCGTCGCGCTCGCCGCCGCGACCGCCGCCGAGGCCGACGCGCACTTCGAGCGAGACGGCGCGACGATCGATCTGGCTCTGCTCGACGTCAACATGCCCGACTGCGGAGGCCCCGAGCTGGCCGCGCGGCTCCGCCAGCGCGATTCGCTGCTGCCGGTCGTCTTCATGTCGGGCGTCGAGCCGATGAGCGCGCAAACGGCGACGCTGGGCGACGCCTTCCTGGCCAAGCCATTCTCGCTGGTGACGATGCGAGAGGCGCTGTACGCCGCCGCGCACGGCGAGCGGGGCAGCGGGCGCCGCAGCCGAAAGCTCGCTCCGGCCGAGGCTGCGCCGCCGGCGCCCCGGCGCGCGACGAGCGGGCCGCAAAACGCGCCTCACAAAGATTGACGAAAATCTGCGGGAGGTCCCCTAACATGGCGTGATGCTCAGGCCCTGGCGCTCGGCCGCGTTGGTTGGGTTGTTCCTCTCCTCGACGTTCGCGTGCTCTGCCGGCTCGGGAGGCCCGGACGCAGGCACGACGGGCGCAGCAGGCACCACCGGCGCAGCAGGCACCACGGAAGCAGCAGGCAGCGGCGGCACCACGGGAACGACGGGCGCCGCGGGCACCACGGGGACCGCCGGCACCTCGGGGACGACGGGCGCCGCGGGCACCACGGGCGCGGCGGGCACCCCGGGCGGCGCCGCCTGCGCCACCGCGAACGAGGAGAAGTTCAGCTTCTTCCTGGTGAGCAACAAGGCGCTCATCCGCGAGGGCGGCGCCGACGCCTCGGGCGGGTTCTCGAAGCTGGGCGGCAACCTCGGCGGCATCAAGGGCGCGGACGCGATCTGCCAGCACGTCGCCGAGTTCGTCTCCGCGTGCCAGAAGCAAAAGGTCTGGCACGCGTTCCTCAGCACGACGACCGAAGATGCAATCGATCGAATCGGCACCGGCCCCTGGTACGATCGCAACGGGCGACTGTGGTCGGCGTCCCTGGCGAACGTCGTGAAGGATCGGCCGTCCGACGCCGACCCCGCGATCAAGAACGATCCGCCCAACGAGGACGGAGTCCCCAACCACAACCCCGACGGCTCGGGGCAGGTGGACAACCACGAGATCCTCACGGGCACGGGCGCGAACGGCCGGCTCTACGTGCAGGCGGCGGGGGGCGGCGGCGGATCGACCCAGTGCGGGGCCGACGTGGCGGGCGGGGCCGACGTGGCGGGCGGCGCCGCCGCGTGGTCGGCGGAGCGCGCGACGTGCTGGAACTGGACGCGCAACACGGCCGAGGGCTGCCCGCGCGTCGGCCACTCGTGGTGCGGCAACGCGAGCTGCACGCCGCCCGGCAGCAGCAGCGGCACGAACTGGATGTCGGTGTGGAACGAAGGCGGCTGCGCGCCCGGCGGCACCCTGGCGCAGAAGGGCGGGCTCGACGGCACGCGCCGAGTCGGCTCGGCGGGTGGCTACGGCGGCTTCTACTGCTTCGCGGTCGTGCCGCACCCATGACTCGCTCGCAGACGCTCCGTGTCGTGCTCGCGCTGTTGGCGCTCGGGTGCACGCGCTGCTCGTCCAGCTCGTCGGCGCACGCCGACGCCGCCGCGACGGACACGGGCACGGACCAAACGGCCGACGCGCCCGACTCGAACGACGACGCCGCCGCCGATTCACCCGCAGACTCGCCGAGCGACGCGACCGACACGGCCGCCGCGCCGCTCTTCGGGACGATCGCGGTCGATCTCATCACCGACGATCACACGGCGTTCTTGGGAGCCTTCTTCGACGGACCTCGCCCGGACGCGACGCCGATGGACGTCGCGCAAATGCAGGGTGACTGCCGGCTGGTCGTGCCGCGGGCGATCTCGTGCGAAGGGGGGTGCGCCGCCGGGAGCACCTGCACGGGCAACGTCTGCGAGCGCAACCCGAAGCAAGTGAGCGTGGGCGTGCTCCACGTGCACGGGCTCGGCGGCGGCGACCTCGAGCTCGAGCCCAGCCCGCCCTCGGCGCCGTCGTACCAGGCCGTCCCCACGCTGCCCTACCCTTCGTGCGGCGAGGGCGACGACGTGACGGCGAGCGCCGACTCGTTCACGACGGCGGCCAAGTGCGTGGCCGCGCTCGAGCTCGAGAGCGCCGCGCCGATCCCCGTCGTCTCGGGTCAGGCGATGCACCTGGCCTGGAAGGCGCCCGCGCGCGCCGGGATCTCGCGCATCGAGATCGAGCTCGAGATCTCTCACCACGGCGGCTACAAGGGTCAGATCGAGTGCGACGTCGCCGACACGGGCGCGTTCGACGTCCCGGCCAACCTCGTCACGGCGCTGGTCGCCCTCGGCCGCGCGGGCTACCCGACCGTGAAGGTGGCGCGTACGTCGAAGGCCACGGCGCCCACGCAGCCGGGCGTCGCGCTGGTCGTCGCCTCGCGCGTCGAGGTGGACGTCGACACGGGCGTGGTCTCGTGCGGCGCCGACTCGTCGCCGCCCTGCCCCGACGGCGAGACCTGCCAGCCCGACTACACCTGCCGATAACGGCCCTGCCGATCGCCCGAAACGTGCGGGTCGGCCCGATGGATTGATCGCTTTCGGGCGGCAGACGCAACTGAGCCGCATGACCATGAAAACGGCTCACGGGTCCCGCCGGTTCGGCGTCGTCATTCTGTTCGCGGCGACTGCCGGCGCCTGCGGTGGCGGCAGCGCGTCGACGATGGGCGCGGCGGGAACCTCGGGCGCGGCTGGCGTCACGGGAGTTGCGGGCACCACCGGCGCCGCGGGCACCACCGGCGCCGCGGGCACCACCGGCGCCGCGGGGAC
>DASZUD010000168.1:0-2946 GCA_035548155.1 Polyangia bacterium | reverse complement strand
CGCGCGGCGTGGAGCGCCAGGGCTGGACGGGCGGCAGCGGCGCGGCGGGCGGCGGCGTCGCCAGCGGCCGCGGGCTCGCCTCCGCGGCCCGAGCGCCGTTCCGCGCGCTGCGGGCCTGCGTGATCGCCTCGGAGTCCGCGTCTCCGCCGGCACCCGGTAGATCGACCAGGTTCGTGATGCCCCCGGGGGCCCGCGGGACGGGCGGCGTCATTCCGGGCGCCGGGGCCGGACGCGCGGGCAGCGGCGCCGCGATCGCCTCGCCCAGCGCCTGCGCCTCGGGCCCGAGGCGAATCACCTTCGACCGCTCGGGCACGAGCTCACGCGGTCGGCGCGCCGGCTTCAGCGTCGAGAGGAGCTGCTGCAGGTCGCTGGCCCCGACCGGCGTGTTCATGCTCGCGAGCACGCCGCGAATGGCCGCGCCGAAGGCCGCGGCGTCGGCGAAGCGGCCCTCCGGATCGGGCGCGAGCGCCCGCGCCAGCAGACGCTCGAAGGCCTCGGGCAGGTCGGGCCGCGCGGCGCGCACCGACGGCACGTGCCCGGACGCCACCTCGCGGAAGGCGCTGACCTCGTCGCGGATCTCGCGCAGGCGCTGGCCCGTCAACATCTCGAACAGCACGGCGCCCAGCGAGAACACGTCGGTGCGGCGATCGAGCGGCGCCTGGCGCGCCTGCTCCGGTGACATGTACGTGAGGTTCCCCTTGAGGCTGCCGACGACGGAGCGATCGTGGCGCCGCTTCGCGAGGCCGAAGTCGGACAGCTTGACCTCGCCCGCCATCGAGATGAGCAGGTTCGACGGCGAGACGTCGCGGTGCACGAGGCCGAGCGGCTGCCCGTCGGCGCCGCGCTGCTCGTGCGCGAAGTGCAGTCCCTGCGCGATCTCGCTCGCGATGTGCAGCGACAGCGCCTCTGGGATGATGTCGCCCGAGGCGACGAGCTGCTCGAGGATCATGCGCAGGTCGTAGCCCTCGACGTACTCGAGGACGATGAAGTACTCGCCGTCCTCGGAGATGCCGAGGTCGTGAATCTGCACGATGTTGCGGTGCGAGAGCGCCGAGTGGATGCGCGCCTCGGTGAGCAACATCTTCACGAAGCGCTCGTCCTCGGAGAGATCGGGGAGGATCCGCTTGATCGCGACGTACTTCTCGAAACCCTCCGCGCCGACGACGCGCCCCTTGTACACCTCGGCCATCCCGCCCACGGCGATGAGCTCGCGGAGCTCGTACTGGCCGAACTGCATCTGAGTGGTCGAGGCTAACCGGAACCGCGCCCCGGGTCCATCGGCGAAGGCAGAGTCCGGACGATCACCCAGCGCCCTGCGGCAAGCCTGTGCCTCCCCATTTCCGCGCGCGCGTGTTTATAGTGACGGCCCCATGAAGCTGCGCTTCGAGCCTGTGCGGCGGCTGTGTCAGGACGCCGTTGCGAACGAGGTGGCGCCGGGCTTCGTGCTGCTGGTGGCCGCGGGCGGGCACGTGCAGTTTCACGAGGCGTTCGGCTGGCGCCAGCTGGTGCCGCGGCGGCTCCCCGCCTTCCCCGACACGGTGTACGACGTGGCGTCCCTCACGAAGGCGGTCGTCACGAGCGTGCTCGCGATGAAGGAGGTCGAGCGCGGCGCGCTCGCGCTCGACGAGCCCGCCGTCAAGCGGCTGCCCGAGCTGGACGGCGAAGGCCGCGCCGGCATCACGGTGCGCCAGCTCCTGTCGCACAGCTCGGGCCTGCCCGCGCACCGCCCGTACTGGAAGCAGGCGGGCGGCGCCGCCTCCGAGCGATGGGCGATCTCGCTGGCCGCGGCGCGCGAGCCGCTCGAGTACAAGCCGGGGTCGCTCTCGGTGTACTCGGACCTCGGCTTCATCTTGTTGGGCTGGCTGCTCGAGCGGACCAGCGAGCTGCGCCTCGACGCCCTCGCCGAGCGCGACATCTTCCGCCCGCTGGGCGCGCCCGCCGCGACGTTCGTGAACCTCTCGGACGCGGACGCGCGCGCGCGCCTGCTGGCCGACCGCTCGGTCGCGGCGACGCAGCAGTGCCCCGAGCGCGGCCGCGTCGTCCTGGGCGAAGTGGACGACCTCAACGCTTACGCGATGGGCGGCGTCGCGGGCCACGCCGGGCTGTTCGCGGACGCGCCCGCCGTGTCGGCGATCGCGGGCGCGCTCGTCGCCGCATGGAAGGGCGCGAGCGACGCGCTGGTCGACCGCGACGTCGTGCGCGAGTTCTGGTCACCTGCGGGCGTGCCCGGCTCGACCTGGCGGCTCGGCTGGGACGGCCCGGCGATCCCGCCACGGCCGTCGCAAGCGGGCGCGCGCCTCGCGCGGACGGCCGTGGGCCACCTCGGCTTCACGGGCTGCTCGCTGTGGATCGACGCCGAGCGCGAGACCTGGATCGTGCTGCTCTCGAACCGCGTACACCCGAGCGTGCCGGAGCATGATCGCTTCCGCGTGTTCCGCCCCGCGCTCCACGACGCCGTGCTCGAAGCCCTCGGCTATGAAGCGTAGCCGCGACGATGTCCTCTTCTTCGCGTGCGTCGCCCTCTGGCTGGGCATCCTGTGCGCGACCTGGCCGCGCGCGCTGAGCTTCGGCGACGAGATCGGCTACGTCGGGCGCGCGAAGCTCCTCCTCGAGGGTCACCTGTCCTACGTCCCGCACAGCCCGGGCGTGTGGGTCCCCACCACTCGCGGGCTGGTCGGGAAATACCCCCTGTTCCAGTCGCTGCTGCTCGCGCCGCTGGACCTCATCGCGCCGCGCGCGATGTTCCTGCTCGGCGTCTCGGCGGCGTTGCTGCTGGCGTTCCAGTTCCGCGCGATTTTGAAGCATTGGGGGAAGAGCCCGCTGTGGGCCACGCTGGTCCTCGCTCACCCGACGATCGTGATCCTCGCGCGGACCACGATGGCCGACGTCGAGCAGGCGGCGGCGGCGGTCGCGGGCTGGTGGGCGCTGCGGCGCGGGCGCCGCCTC
>DASZUD010000167.1:0-19376 GCA_035548155.1 Polyangia bacterium | reverse complement strand
GGCGCCGCCGAGTCGGCGTCGCCGTAGCTCTGTCACGCGGCGCGGGTCTCAGGCCCGCGCCGCGGCCGCGACCTCGTCGAGGCGCGCGAACCGGGCGCCCGCGGCCGTGGCCGCCGCGAGGGTCTCGTCGAGCGCCGCCAGCTTGTGCGCGAGCGGCTTGCGGAGATCCGGCTGCTTGGCGATGAGCGCGGGCGGGATCTCGTCGGCCTCGGCGTCGGCCAGATCGATGCCGTGCAGCTCGAGGTTGAAGAACGGCGCGCGCAGCGCCGCCGTGACCAGGTGGCGGCGCATCCAGCCGGGCGCCGTCACGAGGCTGGTCCCGATCACGGGCAGGCGCGCGATGGGCGTCACCGCCATGGGCAGTTCGATCAGCTCGCCCGCGCCGCCGGCTTCGTGGCGGCGATACGGCGCGTCCGCGGCCGGGAAGTACGGCGCCAGCGGCGCCCCCAGCACGCGCGGCGTATCGAGAATGCTGCCCGACTTGCGGCCCGCGAGCCGCATCGCGCCCATGACGGCAGCCTTCGCGCCGTAGTAGGCCAGCGACGGGAACGCCGACGAGTCGTAGCGGTAGTGGCGCGCGCGCAGCAGGTCGAGCAGCTCGCGCGAGATCGCGTACCCGGGCGCGCGGAAGCCGCAGGGCGCGTCGCCGCGGCACGCGCCAATGAGCCCGTGCGCGCGGTCGATCTCGGCGGCCATGGCGTCGGGTGCGAGGCGCACGAGGTCGTACGGGTGCGAGTAGGTGTGGCTCGCCAGCTCGTGCCCGTCGCGCGCGAGCTGCGCCAGGAGCGAGCGCCCCTCGGCGTCCTCCTCGAGATCGCGCGCGACGACGAAGAAGGTCGCGCGCGCGCCGTGCTTCGCGAAGAGCTCGGCGAAGCGCGGCAGGCAGCGGCGCAGGATCGCGTGGCGCGCCCGTTCGGGCGGCGCGCCCGGCAGCGCGTGGATGCGCCAGTAGCACTCGACGGGGTCGAGGTCGACCGAGACGGAGACGACGCGATCTGACATATGCTGGACGTCGTGATTACCACGCATCCAGCCGCCCCGGTCGTCTACCGCGTCGGCATGTCGAAGCCGCAGAGCCACGAATACGAGATCCAGATGGACGTGCCCGCGCTGCCGGGCCGCGAGACCGTCGACCTGGTGTTCCCCGCGTGGGCGCCGGGCAGCTACCTCGTGCGCGACTTCGTGCGCCACGTCTACCGCCTGGAGATCACCGACGCGCGCGGGCGGGCGCTGCCCGTGACCCGCCTGGAAAAAGGCCGCTGGCGCGTGGAGACGGGCGGGCGCCCGTTCCGCGTGCGCTACCTCGTGTTCGCCTTCGAGCAGAGCGTGCGCACGTCCTTCCTCGACGAGAGCCACGCCTACTGGAACGGCACCAGCGTGTTCTTCTTCGTCGACGGTGAGCTCGCGCGGCCGTGCCGCGTCGTCGTCGCGCCGCCGCCCCGCTCCGGATGGTACGTCGACACGGCGCTGCCCGCCGTGCGCGGCGCGCGGAACACCTTCGCCGCCGCCGACTTCGACGAGCTGGTCGACTCGCCGTTCGAGGTGGGCACCCACCTGCGCCGCCGCTTCCGCGCGGGCCGCGCCACCTTCGATCTGGCGCTGCAGGGGCGCACGAACGCCGACGTCGATCGTCTGGTCGACGTCCTCCGCCGCGTCGTCGCCGCCACCGGCAAGATCTTCGGCGGAAGGTTCCCCTTCGACCGCTACGTGTTCATCGTGCACGCGCTGCCCGTCGGCTCGGGCGGCCTCGAGCACCGCGCGTCGGTGACCATGGACATCTCGGGCCTGCAGTTCGAGGACGAGACCGGCTACCACAAGTTCGCCGATCTCGCCGCGCACGAGTTCTTCCACGCCTGGAACGTCAAACGCATCCGCGACGCGACGCTGGGCCCGTTCGACTATACGAAGGAGAGCTACACACGCCTCCTGTGGCTGCACGAGGGCTTCACCGACTACCTCGCGAACGTGATCATCCTGCGCGCGGGCGTCACGCGCGAGAAGCACTTCTGGAAGTGGATCTCCGAGGACTGGCCGAAGTACAGGAGCCGCCCTGGCCGCAGCGAGACGCCGCTGTCGGAGCTGTCGTTCGAGGCGTGGATCAAGCTCTACAAGCCGGCCGAGAACCACGTGAACCGCGCCGTGAGCTACTACGAGAAGGGCCTATGGGCCGGCATGGCGCTGGACCTGCTGCTGCGCCTCCACACGGGCGGCGCGCGGGGGCTGCCGGAGATGTTCCACGCGCTGTGGGACGCGCTGGACCACGGCGCGCGCCACGTGAGCGAAGCGGACGTCCGCGCGGCCGCGCGCGCCGTCCTCGGCCCTCGCGCGAAGGCGTCCGCCGTGCGCGAGATCGACGCGTTCTTCGACCGCTACATCAACGGCACCGACGAGCTGCCGCTGCCGGCGCTGTGGCGGCGCGCAGGGCTGACCGTGCGCGAGCAGGCTGAGTGGGAAGGGGAGGACGTCGACGCCGTGCGCGCGGCGCGTGCCCGCGCCTGGATGGGCGTGGCGCTGCACGCCGATCGCACGACGGTCCGCAACGTCGTGCCCGACTCGCCCGCGTGGCGCGCCGGACTGACGTTCAACGACGAGCTGGTCGCCATCGACGGCGCGCGTGTCACGGCGAGCACGGTCGGCAAGCGCGTGGGCGATCGCCGGCCCGGCGACGAGGTGCGCGTCGCGTACTTCCGCCGCGACGAGCTGCGCACGGCGACGCTGACGCTGGCAGAGAGCCCCGAGCGCAAGCTGGTGCTCGAGCCCGACCCGAAGGCCGGCGGCCTGGCCAAGGCCGTGCGCGACGGCTGGCTGGGCGTCTGAGTCTGGCCGATCGGCTTTGGGACGGCGCTGCGGGCGCTGAAGGCCTGCCATCGCGCGAGCCACCTTGTGGTCCGCCTGGCCGTGCCTAGTTTGTCGGGCCAAACGCCGGAAGGAGGCTCCCGATGAAGGCCCTGTCTGCATCGATCGCTCTTGCCCTGCTCGCCGCGACGCCCGCGCTCGCCGGGGACGCCGCCAAGAAAGCTCGCTCGGAGAAGTTCGCGCCCGCCAAGCCCGAGTCGGCGCAGTCGAGCGCGGCAAAGGCGGACGCCGTCACGATCACACCCAAGGACATCAAGTGGTCCGACGCGCCGCCGGACCTGCCCAAGGGCGCCCAGATGTCGGTGCTGCACGGCGATCCGACGAAGAAGCAGCAGTTCGCGCTGCGCTTCAAGATGCCGACCGGCTACAAGATCCCGCCGCACTGGCACACGAACGACGAGCAGCTCACGATCCTCTCGGGCACGTTCCTCCTGCGCATGGGCGACTCGATGGACGCGCCCGCGCACGAGCTGGGGCCGGCCTCGTTCCACTACCTGCCCGCCAAGATGCACCACGCGGCCGAGGCGAAGAGCGAGACGATCGTTCAGGTCGACGGCATGGGCCCGTTCGACATCCACTACGTCAACCCGGCGGACAACCCGAAGAACAAGCAGGCCGCGAAGTGACCTGGGTCCGCGCCTTCAGCCCGGCGCCGTGCGCGAGCGCGCCCAGTCGACGGTCCACACGCCGCCCCGACGCACCCAGCGAAGGGGCCGGCGGCGTTCGAGCGGCGTGCCGAGCGCGTGATGATAGAGGTGGTCGATGCGCACGAAGAAGCCACGGGTGTGGAAGCTCTCCGGACATTGGAGGCGCGTGCAGTCGAGGTGATGGCAGAACTCGTGGAGCAGCGTATTGAGCAGCGCCTTCGGGCTGGACACCTGCGCGCGGATCGCCGTGCGCATCCACACGCGGATGCGCTGCGTGCTGGGCGTGTAGTCGCCGAACAGCTGGTACGTCGTCACGCCCTCCATCACCTTGTGTGGGCGCACGCCCAGCACGGCAATGGGCGGTGACGGCACCTTGTAGAACTCGGCCAGCAGGGCCAGCAGCTCGGCGCTGGCGTACGCCACGGGGCGCGTCTCGCCGCCCGCCATCGCCGTCGTGAGCCCCTCGGTCGCCGCGCGCAGCGCCTCGGCCGGCGGCAGCGGCATCTTGACGATGGCGTCGCTGCGCTGGTACTCGGCCAGCTTGCCGGCCGCGCGGGGAACGGGATCTGTGACCACCTCGAACCGAGTCTAGGAGATCACCGCGGCGCCGGCACGCCGCGCGCGCGTCAGCAAAACGCCCAGCGCGCGCTCGCGAGGCGGCGCGGTTCGACCACCGAGAGCTCCAGCGGACCTCCCGGCGCGTCGGAGGCCTCCAGCGTTGCGCACGTGACCTCGCCCCAGGTGCAGACGGCGCGCAGCACCGCTCCTCTGCCCGCGCGGCGCTGGTCCTCGAACGCGCGCTCGGCTTCAGCCGCGCCGTCGTCGTCGCCGTTCAGGAAGACGACGACGTCGGCAGGCGGTGGCGTCCACTCGACGTCGCCGGGCCGCACCCAGCGCACCTCTTCGGGCCAGCCGCGCGTGCGCAGCACCTCGCGCAGCCACCGGAGGGCCTCCGCGAAGTCGGGGCAGGGCGCGATCGTCAACGCAGCGCCTCGGCGCGGCAGCGCTCGAGGAACGCGAGCCACGTCTCGTCGGGCTGCCACAGCCGCCGCGCGTGCTCGTCGGCCCGCGCGCGCGTCCAGCCGAGCCGCAGCTCGCCCCACAGCGCGACGAACGCCGACACGCGGTAGTTGGCGGCGCAGTGCACGAAGACCCTCGTCGCGGCGAGGGCGTCCATCGTCGCGACGAACGCGCGGAAGTCGCCGACGGCGGGCGCGTCGAACTTCACCGGGATGTGCCGGTATTCCATCCCGAGCGACTCGACGAGGGCGGCCTCGTCCGGCAGGCAGTACTTCGGATCGAGCAGGCCCAAGTTCACGACGGCCGTGTAGCCGGCCGCCGCGACCTCGCGGACCTGCGGCTCCGTCGGCTGGCCGGCCGTGCCGAGGCGATCGTCGATCGCGACGAAGTTGCGGATGTCGGTCAGGGCCATGCGCGGAGGATACCGCGCGCACCTACCTGTGGAGCTCTTCGGCGCGGGCGCGCACGCGCGCGACGATCACCTTCGCGACCTCGACGTCGACGCCCACGGCGACCAGCGACGCCTCCAGCGCCTCCAGCATCTCGGCGGCGCCGCGCTGGCGGCCCTCGTCGAACCCGGCCATCCAGTCGACCGAGTTGTGCGGCATCGTCCTCGAGTGCGGGTCGAGCTGATTGGCGGCCGTGGGACCCTCGTCGATCTCGATGCGCGGCACCGAGTCCCCGGTGTCCCGCCGGTCGCGCGTCAACCTAGCCGACCTCGTTGCGCCGCACGGACACGGCCAGGCGTGCCACGCTCTTGAGCACGTGCGGAACGCGCTTCGTGAGGTTGATCGACGGCGGCCGCTTCTCGCGCACGGCGAAGGGGATCTCGATCACCTTCTTGCCCTCGCGGTGCGAGCGGATGACGAACTCGCTCGCGAACACGTCACGGTCCAGCACGCAGCGGCGCGCCGTCTCCAGCAGCGCCGAGCGCCGAAAGGCCTTGAGCCCGTGCGTGTCGGTGCCGTCGAAGTGGCACGTCACTCGCAGCATGCCGTTGAAGACGCGCGTGGCCGCGCGCCGGAACAGCGGCCGCTGGTCGTTCGATCCCACCATGGCCTTCGAGCCGACCACCATCTCGGTGTCGCTGCGCTCGAGCAGCGCCATGGCGCGCGCGTAGAACTCGGTATCGATGAGGTCGATCTCGTCGCAGATGACGTACTCGCCGCGCGCCTCGATGATGCCCATCTTCATGGCCAGGCCGTAGTTCGGCTGGCCGGCGTGCAGCAAGCGCACCTCGGGATGCTCGATCTCCAGCTCTTTTCCGATCTCGACGGTGCGGTCGCGCGAGCCGTTCTCGCACAGCAGGATCTCGTACGACCAGTCGAACCGGCGCAGCTTCTCCTGCAGCTCGAGCACCGAGCCGCGCAGGATCCCCTCTTCGTTGTAGATGGGGATGACGATCGAGACGTGGATGGGACGGTCTGAGCTGTTCACGAGGACACCGTTTGGGAGTCAATGAGCGCCGCGACCTCGCGGCCCGCGATCACGCAGTCTTCCATGGCGTTGTAGGTCCACGCGCCGTAGCGGCCGCGCGGGTAGATCCCGTTCGCCTCGAGGAAGGTGAAGATGGCGCGCGTCGCCTCGTAGTAGTTGTCGTCGAAGACGACGTAGGCGTACTGGATGTCCTTGCGCTCGGCGAACACGACGTCGTCGGGCGACGTCAGCGCTCCGGCGGCGACGAGGGCCTGCACCGAGTCGCGCAGGGCGCCTTCGCCGATGGGCCCGCGATCCGACATCTCGACGCAGATCGAGGCGCCGCCGGCGGGTGCCATGGTGGGCATGGCCGAGGAGAAGACGTTCACGCGATAGAAGGGATACTTCGTCTCGGGCACGTAGATCCAGTGCCAATCGGCCGGGGGCTTCGAGCGCGAGGCGATGTTGAGGTAGCGCAGCGTCGTGCAGCGCAGGCGCGCCGCCTGGGCCTCGATCTCGGGCGGCAGGTCGAGCATGCGCTTGCAGAGCTCGGGCAGCGGGATCGAGGCCACGAGCGCGCGGTACGGCACGCGCTCGCCGCCGGCGACGACCTCGCGCCGGCGCCAGTCGATCGTGTCGGGGCTGGTCCGCGTGTGGACGCGGCCGTTCTCGGTGCGCATGCGCGTCTGCAGCGCGCGCGTGAACGTCTCGATGCCGCCCTGCTTCGGGTAGAGAAAGCTGACGTTGTAGCCCATCTCGGGCGGGCCCGCGCCCACGGCGCCCGCGACGATCTGCTCGACGTTGGGCAGCGGCACGAAGCGTGAGCACCAGGCCGCCGTGATCTCGCGCGGCGAGACGCCCCACAGCTTCTCGTTGTACGGGATCATGAAGTGCTTCGAGATGCCGGCGCCGAAGTGGCGCAGGCAGTACTCCTCGAAGTTCTTCGGCTCGGCCTGCGCGGCGCCCGAAGCCGCCGCGACCTTCGCCTCGATGACGCCCAGCAGGCACTCCTTGACCACGTCGGGCGGCAGGCCGTGCAGGTTCGCCTGGAACGGGAAGCGCGTCAGGCCGCCGTGCGAGAAGATCTTCGCCTTGCGGGCGATGGGCTGCATCTGGTCGGGAAGGATCTCGCCCACCAGCTGCTTGACGCCCGCGTCGCGCAGGTGCAGCCAGTGCCCCGTCTTGTCGAAGCGGTAGCCCTCCCGCTCGTCGGTGCGCGCGTGGCCGCCCAGGCGGTCCTCGCGCTCGAAGAGCACCCACGGCGCGCGCAGGTGCGCCGCCGTCGAGATGCCCGTGAGGCCGCCGCCCAGGATGACGACCGGCGGATCTTGTTTTGGCCCGCGTTTTTCCGTCACGACAGAACACCGTGGCTTACCATGGAACGGCACCCGGATGCGAAGCGCGCAGCCCCACAGGTCACAAAAGATCGAGCCGGGCGCGGTCGAGCGCATGAAGGAGCTCGACGAGGAGCACCGCCGGACGCTGCGCGGCGCCCTGCCGCTGACGTTGACGCTGCGCTACCTGGCGACGGCCCTCGGGCGCCTCGGCGCGGGGACGGAGGCCGTCCCCGCCCTGCCCGTGGCGCGCCCTGCGCCCGGCACGGCCTCGCTGACCTTCGTGGGGCACGCCACCGTCATGATCACGACGGCGCGGACGCGCCTCTTCACCGACCCGCTGTTCGAGCGCACGCTCTACGGCCTGCGGCGCGCCAAGGAGGCCGGCGTCCACGCCAGTGACGTCGACGACGCCGACCTGCTGGTGATCTCGCACGCGCATCGGGATCACCTGTCGCCGCCCAGCCTGCGCCGCGTGCTGAAGGACGTGCCCGTCATCGTGCCGCCGCGCGTGGGCCCGCGGCTCGCGCGCCTCGGCTTCCTCGCGATCGAGGAGCTGCCGCCGGGCGGGATGGTCACGCACGGCGACGTCGAGATCACCGCCGTGCCGGTGCGCCACTCGGGCGCGGGCGCGTTCGGCGGCGGCCGTCAGGGCGCGTGCGGCTACGTCATCCGCGCGCAGGACACGTGCTTCTACTTCTCGGGCGACACCGGCTACTTCTCGGGCTTCGCCGAGATCGGCCGCCGCTTCCGCCCCGACGTCGCCGTCTTGCCCATCGGCGGCTACGAGCCCGCCGTGTTCCGCGACGAGCACATGTCGCCGCTCGACGCCGTGCAGGCCTTCGACGACCTGGGCGCGCGCGTGCTCGTGCCCGTGGCGCACGGCTCGTTCCCGCTCAGCTACGAGGCGCTCGCGGCCCCCGCCGATTGGCTGCGCCGCATCGCCGCCGAGCGCCGCCTGCCCCTCGGCGGTCCCAGCGCGCCCGGCGAGGACACGCGCCGCATCGCCATCCTCAATCACGGCGAGACGATCCACTTCCGCAAAATCATCTAGTTCGGGCCCCTGAGAGGGGGCCCCGGGCGCCCTGTCCGGCCGGCGGAGCCGGCCTGCGCTCGGGTTGCGTGAACGCGCCGTGAAGGTCTCCGCGCCCCCGGCGCTCGGGTTCTATGGAATCGGGCAGCCCATCGTGCCGACGTGCAGGCGCGAGTGGACGCCGATGCAGCTGAGGTCGGCGAGCGTGTTGTCGTTGATGCCGGCGATCGCGGCCCCGCACGGGAACTGGCCGCTGGTCTGATCCCAGAGCTTCGCGTCCGTGAGCTGCCCGTCTTCGTAGCGGTAGACGACGTTGGCGCCCAGGCCGCCGCCGCCCGCAGGGCCCAGCGTCTTGAGGGGGCTGCCCTCGGGCACGACCACCAGGCAGGCCCCGAACTTCGGATCCACCTCGGTGGGGGACGTCACGTGGCCGTCCTTCGGCACGAACGGCTGCGCGACGGCGAACGCGTTGCACGCCGACACGCCCCAGGCGAATTGGCTCTGCGAGCGGAATCCGTACGTCGTTCCGGGGCCCGTCACGGCCGACGCGCGCACGTAGGCGCTCGACTGCAGGCCGACGTTCTCGGCGTCGAGGCTGAACGACACGCCCGTGTCGGTGGCGTCGAAGACCGACGCGTTCGCGACGTTGTTGTTCACGCCGCCCTGCACCGACACACCCAGCACGCCGCCGCGCGAGACGACGTTCGACAGCAGCGCGTCGCTGACGATCTGATCGCCCTGCGTGCACGGCTTCGTGGTGTTGCACTGGCTGTCGAGGACGAAGCCGGCGTGCGAGACGCCGAGCGCGATGTCGCCCAGCAACTGATCGCGCTGCGGCTGGACGCGCCCGCCCTGAACGGTGCGGCTCGCGCGGATCGTGAACCCGTCGGCGACGTCCTCGGCGATGCAGTTCTCGATGATCCCGTTCGACGACTTCGTCAGCAGGAAGCCACCGTCGCCCCGCGTGGGGAAGGCCGTCGCCTGCCCGCCGGCGACGTCGGCCGTGTCGCGCGAGTGCGCGTAGTCGCGCCGGAAGGTCGCGTGCTGCGTGTCGTAGGCGTGGAAGCCGTAGTAGTGGAAGCCGAGCGCCTCGCACTCCTCGACGGTGACGTTGGCCACGCCGTGTGCGATCACGAACGCCGAAGCCGTGAGGTAACGGTTGGGGTGCGCCGCCAGCACGCGCCGCAAGAGCACGTTCGTGCAGCGCGTGATGACGACCACCGAGCCGGGCTCGTCGCCCACCTCGTTGGGCACGTCGGTCCCTTCGGCGTGCAAGCCGTCGACGACCCAGTTCGCGCAGGCCGACAGCTCGACGGGCGGGCCCGTGCCGTCGCCCGCGATGAACGCGCGCCGCTCGTTGAGCGCGCGCACGGTGATGGGCTGGCTGGTCGTGCCGTTGACCGCGTTCATGCCGCAGAACACCTGCAAGAGCCCCGTCGTGCCGCTGGTGTAGGTGCCGTCGAGGAGCACCAGCGTCGACCCCGGCTGCAGCACGGGCAGCGCGTGCGCGAACGTGCGCCAGGGCGCGCCCGGCGACGTGCCCGGGTTGCCGTCGGAGCCGTCGGGCGCGATGTAGAAGGTCGTCGCGACGGTGGTCCCGCCGGTGCCGCCGGTCTCCATGGGGCCCACGTCGACCGCCTCGCCATCCTGTCCGGTCTGCCCGCCCTGGCCCGCCGTTCCGTCGAGCGGGCCCGCGTCCGCGCCCGTGCCCGCGGCGCCCGTGACGACCGACAACACGGCGCCGCCGCGCGTGTGACAGCCGGCGAGCAGAGCCACGAGCAAGAACGCGCCGCTAGAGCGCATGGCCCACCCCCAGCGCGGCGCTCCACCAGAGGCCGCGCATGGCGACGGCGTCATGGCCCGCGACGTACCCCAGGGCGGGCGACGTGACGTAGCCGAGCTCGCCGCCCACCAAGAGAACGACGCCGCGGCCGATCGTCGCCGTCGCGCGCGACTCGAACAGCGCGCCGACCCACGGAGCCGAGAACACGCCCGACGTGACCTGCACGGCGCTGCCCCTGCGCGCCTCGCCGGCGAACCGCGCGACGCCACCGCGCGCTCCCCCGCCAGCCTGGACCGCCCAGGCGCCGCGCTCGAAGCGCACGCCCGCAAAGGCCGAGGCCGACGCGACGAAAGCCGCCACGTCTCCCAGCGCCGTCGGCTGGCCGGAGCCCTCGGCGGCGGCGTCCGCGCCCAGCACGAAATGCCGGGCGACGGTGCGCTCGAGCGCGAGCCCGCCGCCCGGCAGCAAGCTCGGCAGGTCGGCGACGTGGCGCACCGACCCGAAGACCAGCGCGCGCCACAGCGGCGCGGCCGGGGCTTGCGCCGGCGCCGCCGTCACCACGATGGCGGCGGGCGCCGCCGGATCTCCTGGCGGCGGCGAGAAGGACGCGGCGCGCTCGCGCAGCTCGCTGCGGCTCGTGGCGACCAGCTCGACCGCGACGATGGCCACGAGGCGCGCCTGATCCGTCTTCGAATCCCCGACGAGCGTGATGACGCGATCGACGTGTCGGCCCGTCACGGCGTCACGCACCTCGAGCCGCACCAGCTGCGGCGATCCCGGCACGCACCCCACGAACACGCGCGTCGTGTCGGTCTCTCCGCCGGGCGCCAGCGGCGCGCCCATCTCGATGGGCACGAGGCGGCGAACCTCGCGCGCGTCGACGGCCGCGCAGGGATCCAGGACCAGGACGATCGGCGGGTGCGGCGCCTCGGCGCGCGCCGTCGCGCCCGTCCAGGCGGCCGCCGCGGAGAGCACCGCCGAGATCACACGCCGCGCGTGAGGTGAAGCGAGCTTGCGCTGCATGAAGACCGACCGCCCCGCCCCGCCCCGAAACGGCGGGGGAGGATAGCCGGCATTAGACCATCAAATGCCGCCGAGATCCCGCACGGCCGCGAGGCGGCGCCCGTGGGGATAGAGCCGGGCGTACTCGAGCGCCCCGTCACGCGCCCGCGACGTCTCGCCCGCGCGCGCCCACGCCTCGACCTCGCGCGCCAGCGCGTCCTGCGCGAGGCCGCCGCCCGGCGCCATCGCGCGCACGTCGGCAAAGCGGCGCGCCGCCAGCGCGGGCTCGTCGAGGTTGTCGAGGTAGATCTTGCCCAGCGAGAAGCCGGCCAGCTGCGCGCTGACCGTGCCCGCGTGCTCCTTCACGACGCGCTCGAGGAACGGCACGGCGCGCTCGGGGCGCCCGGCCTGGCGCGCGACGTCGGCCGCCAGCATGAGGTCGTTCGGATCCGAAAGCGCATTCAGCGGCACCTGGCGCAGCAAACCGTACGCCTCGCCGAAGCGCTTCTCGCCCGCCAGCGTCACCCAGCGAGACGCCGCGACCTGGCGGCGCGGCACGAGCCGCTGCTGCAGAACATGCCCCTCGCGCGCCGGCTCCGCCGCGGCGCGCACGGCGATGGGCGTCGGAATCACGACGGGCGCGGGCGCAGGCGCGGGGCTCGTCGCGGGCGCGATCTCGGCGACGATCGGCGCCGGCGTCGGCGCCGCCTTGTGCGTGACGGCCGGCCGCACGCCGAAGCCGGGCAGCTGGACGCCGTGCGCGGCCAGCGCGCCGCGAATCTCGCCGCCGAAGCCCAGCGCCGCGATCAAGCCCACGCCCACGACGCTGAGCGTGGCGCCGGCCGCCGCGTAGCGCCGCTGCTGGCGCCGCCGCTGCAGCTGAATCAGCGCGATCTCGACGTGCCCCGCCGGCCACCGCACCCCCACCCCGTCCCGAATGAGCGCCGCGCCCCGCTGCACCTTCACGGGCAGCGCCTGCATCGGCAGCTCTTGCGAATCGATCATCTCGGTATCCATGTCTCTACGTCCCCACCGCCTCGGAAATCACCTTCTGCGCGGCGACGATGCGCCGCTTGGCCGTCGCGAGCGAGCAGCCGCAGAGCAGCGCCACCGTCTCGAGGCGCTCGCCCTCGATGTGCCGCAGCGACCACGCGAGCCGCTGGTTGACGGGCAGCGCATCGAGCGCGCGGTACATGCGCGTCAGCAGCACGCGATCCTCGGGCGAAAGCGCCGGATCGACGAGCTCCTCGTACTCGACGGGCTGGTCGAGGCCCACGAGCTTGCGCAGCTTGCGCACGCGCAGCCGCTGGCGCGCGACATTGATCGTGATCGAGACCAGCCACGCCTTCGTCGCGCCCTGGTGGCGCAGACCGCCGATGCCGCGGGTCGCGCGCAGAAAGACCTCTTGGACGAAGTCGTCGATCTCGTCGCGCAGGGCCGTGATGCGCAGGCCCAGCGACGCCACGAGCGGCGCGTACCGGCGGAAGGCGTCCTCGACGGCGGCCCTGGGGTCGCTGGGCGGCTCGTCCGCCTGCGGGTCCGGGAGGCGCGCGGGGAGCCCTGCCTTCGCCTCATCTTGAACCAACCGAAGATGCGGTTTTTGAGCGCTCTGCGACATGCCCGTCCCGAAGAAAGTAGATTACCCCCCCGCCCAATCGGCTCAAACGAGTTCCCGCCCTGGCGCGCCGTTATGCGCCGAGGTGCGGCACGCCCCTACCTGTTCTTGACCCGGGCGTCGGCGGGGGTCCAAACTGCGCCCCTCAACCTATTGACGAGGGCAGTCATGAGCGCACGTTCGGGTTTCTTGGTGACGTTCGGGGTCCTGGCTTCGGTTTCGACGCTGCTCGTCGGCTGTGGCGGCGGCAGCACCAAGCCGCTGACCGAGGACGACTTCTGCACGCAGAAGGCGGGCAAGGAGTGCAAGACGATCGTCGACACGTGCTCGGCCTCGGCGACCGACTGCCAGGCGGCCCGCAAGCAGGTGTGCCTCGACTGGGTCGCCTCGATCAAGGCCGTCCCGGGCACGCCGCGCAAATTCACGGAGGCCAACGTGGGCGCCTGCCTCAGCAAGGCGGAGTCGGTCTACAAGCAGACCCTCATCAAGCCGGCCGACCTGGCGGCGCTCGACGACGTGTGCGAGTACGTGTTCCAAGGCGACGTCGCGAAGCTCGACGCGTGCATGGTCAAGTACGACTGCAAGGACAAGAGCGTACTCTGCGACAAGGGCTTCTGCGCGACGAAGCAGGTCAAGCCGACGAACGAGCAGTGCTCGGATTACGGCGCCGTCTGCCAGCCGGCGCAGTACTGCACGACGGTGGGCGCCGCCAAGAAGTGCGTCGACAAAAAGGGCACCGGCGAGGCGTGTGACGCCGCGAATCCCTGCCAGGACACGCTGCGCTGCCTGAACGGCGCGTGCGCGCCGCTGCTGAAGTCGGGCGACAAGTGCTGCACGGACTCGGACTGCCCGTCGACCGGCTCGGATCCCGCGCCCTACTGCAACCCGTACGCGGGCTTCGTGTGCAGCACCGGCCTGAACTTCGCGACGCACTCGCCCTCGTGCTCGGCCTTCGGTGACACGGCGGCGACGGCGCCCACGGGCTCGGCGACGTGCACGAGCGGCGGCGGCAACGACGGCGGCGCGAACGACGCCGGTGGCGGCAGCGACGCGGCGGCCACGGACGGCGCCGGTTCCGATGGCGCGACGGCCGATTAAGTCTAAGCTCTCGCCCTCGCCGTGAACGAACGTCTTCGCCGCAATGGCAATGGGATGCTGGGCTCGGTCCCCACATGGGGCTGGGCCCTCCTCTTCTCGCTGGTCGTGTGCCTGCCGCGTCTCGGCGCGTTCGGGTTCTGGGACCCCTCCGAGCTGAAGCTCGCCGATCAGGCGCGCGAGATGGTTCGCGCGGGCGCGGTCTTCGACCCGACGGTCCTCGGGAAGTACCCGCTGACCGCCGGCCGCTTCGATCTCGTGCTGGCGGCGCTGGGCATCAAGCTCTTCGGCGCGAGCGAGCTGGGCGCGCGGCTGCCCATCGCGCTTTCAGCCGTGGGCGCGCTCATGGCCGTCTACTGGGCGGGCACGGGCCTCTTCCGCAAGCGCGCCGCGCTCTTGGGCACGCTCGTGCTCGGCAGCATGGCGATGTTCGTCCTCGAGGCGCGCCAGCTGACGACCGACGTGCCGCTGATGGCGGCCAACGCCTTGGCGATGGCCGGGCTCGGCCGCTACGCCTGGCCCGCCTCGGGGAGGCGGCGCTTGATCGATCTCGGCGTTGGCGCGCTCGGGCTCGCGATCGGGCTTCTCGGCGGCGGCGCGCTCACCGGGGTCGTGCTGCCGCTCATCGCGCTCGTGGCGGCGATCGTGGTCGGATGGGGGCTGGTTCCCGCCGGCGAGGGCGCAGATTCGATCAACGACGGCACGGCCGACCTCGCGCCCGCAGGCGTGGGCGCCGACGTCCCGGCGGGCCAGCCCTTCGGTGCGAGCGCGCTCAAGCCGGGCGCGCGCGCCTTCCCGATCTTCGCCGTCCTGGCCGCGGGCGCGCTCGCGCTGCTCGTCGCCTCGATGACGGGGATCGTCGCCAACAAGTACTCGGTGCTGCTGGGCGGCACCCCGCGCAGCGGAGCGCCCGCGCACACGTTCGAGAAGATCGTGCGCGAGCTGGGCTTCGGCATGTTCCCGTGGAGCGCCGTGGCGGTCTTCGCGCTGGCGCGCCCGCTGATTCGGCTCGACGGCGACGGCCTCGGCGCGCCCTCGACCAACGCCCGCCTCGCGTTCGGGCAGCTCTACCTCTTCCTCTTCGCCGGGCTCAGCTTCGCCCTCTCGAGCTACCGCGTCGTGCTCTTCGGCGACGCGCGCGCGCTGTGCCTGCCCGCGATCGCCCTGGCGATCGGCGTGTTCCTCGACGAGGCGCTCGAGGGGCGGCGGTCCGAGCCAGTCGCCGGCCTGCTCATGGCCACGGGCACGATGATCGTCGCGCGCGACTTCTACCTCACGCCCGAGGAGCTGGCCTCCGTCCACCTCTTCGAGAAGGTGAAGTGGCCGGCCGTCGTCTCGATCGGCGAGCTGGTGCTGGGCATCGGCTTCCTCGCCGCGCTGGGCGTCTACGCCGGCCTCGCCACGCGCGGGCGCGCCCTCGGCCGCGTCGCAGGCCCCGACCTCGCCAGCGCGAGCGGCCGCCGCCAGCGCCTCGAGCGTCTCATGGTCACGCTGGGCCGCTACGGCCTGCAGGGCGCCGTCGGCATCGCCGTCGTGTTCGCGCTCTACCTGGCGCAGGGCCTGGTGCCGCGGCTCTCGACGCACTTCTCGTTCAAGCCCGCGCTCGAGTCGTACGCGAAGTTCGCGAAGCCCGGCGACAAGATCGCGCGCTACCACGTCGAGGGCCACGGCACCGGCTTCTACGGCAGCGAGGACATCACCGACGTTCCCTCGCAGGACAAGCTGGAAGAGTTCCTGCGCACGCCGGCGCGCGCGTTCGCGCTGGTGTCGACGGACGACCTGGCCGCGATCGACGCGGGCATGAAGCGCAACCACCAGGGCTACTACGTGCTCGACGCGTCGTCGTCGCGGTTCCTGCTCATCTCGAACCAGCTCGGGGGCAGCGAGGCGGACGTCAACCCGCTGAAGAAGGACGTCTGGATGGCGCCGACGCCGCTCGGCCCCGAGGGCTCGTTCGCCGCGGGGGAGACGCCGCCCTGGAAGTGGCGCATCCCGCTGTCGGCGACGTTCAACGACGAGATCGAGCTCGTGGGCGCGGACTTCCCGGAGACCGTGCGGCGCCCCGGCAAGATCCCGGTGGACCTGATCTTCCGCGTCAAGAAGGCGCCCCCCGCGGGGTACAAGATCTTCGTCCACTTCGACGGCCCGGCGGCGCCGCGCGTGATCGGCGACCACGATCCGCTGAACAAGGCGTTCCCGACGGCGTACTGGCTGCCGGGCGAGTACATCCGCGATCACTTCGAAACCGACGTGCCGCTGATGACGACGCCCGCGGGCACCTACACGGTGTTCATCGGCTTCTGGCCGGGCGGCGAGGGCCGGCGCCTCAAGGTGACCCAAGGCACGAATGACGGTGCTGAGCGCGTGCGCCTGGGGACGCTGGAAATCAAGTGAGTTCCCGCCGTCGAGCGCGCTTGAGGCGCCGACGTCAAAGGTGTTAATGAGTGTCCTGAGGCGATGACGCGGAGAGGGAAAGATCGCAGGCGGCGGGAGATCAACGTCCCCGCCGACAGGCGCAGGTCGGGGGCGGATCGCCGCGTTCACGCGCGCGTGATGGTCGATCTCGAGGTCGACTACAAGAGCGCGGACAACTTCCTCTTCGCGTACATCACCGACATCAGCGCGATGGGGATCTTCATCCGCACGAACGCGCCCGAGCCGCCCGGCACGGTCATCAACATGCGCTTCACTCCGCCCGGCGGGCCCGAGCTGAACCTGGAGGGCCGCGTGATGTGGGTCAACCCGTACCGCGCCGGCAGCTACGACAACATCAACCCCGGCATGGGCGTGCAGTTCGTCGATCTCGATCCGCAGCAGCGCGAGCAGATCGTGAACCTGGTTCGCACGTTCGCCTATCTCTCCGACGACGAAGAGCCCAAAGGGAACTCTTGAGGGAGGGGGGACGGCGTCCCCTGACCCTACGGCAGGGGGGACTGCGTCCCCCCTACCAGACCCCCCTTTGGTGTTGGGCCCGGCGCGGCGGAGCCGCGCCTTTTGGCGTTAAACTCGCTCGCAAGCTCGCTCTGAGGCTGCATGAAGACACGCGCTGCGTTTTTTTATGACTATCCAATGCGTGATGGCGACGTGTACGGGGGGCGTCGCGAGAAGATCTCCGAGCTGACGGAGCTGTATCCGCACGTCGTAACTGCGAAGAACTTCAACGATCACGCGGCTCAGTTGCGCGAGGTCGAGGTGATCTTCGCCACCTGGGGGATGATCTCGTTCACGGAGGCGCACTTTGCGGCGATGCCGAAGCTGCGCGCCGTGTTCTATGCGGCGGGCAACGTGAAGGCGTTCGCGCCGCCGCTCGTCGAGCGCGGCGTCGTGCTCGTGTCGGCGTGGGCGGTCAACGCCATTCCCACGGCGGAGCTCGTGTACGCGCAGATCCTGCTCACGTGTCGCGGCTACTTCCGCGGCGTGCGCCAGTACGCGGCGACGCGCGACGCGGCGGCCGCGAAAGACTTTCGCCGCGCGGGCGCCGCCGGCGAGACGATCGGCCTTCTCGGCACGGGCTTCATCGCGCAGAAGCTCACGAAGCACCTGCACGCGCACGGCTTCCGCGTCATCGCGAGCGCGAGCGATCCGTTCCTCACCGACGAGCGCGCGCGGGCGATGGGCGTCGAGCGCGTCCCGCTCGAGGAGGTCTTCGCGCGGTCGTACGTCGTGAGCAACCACGTGCCCGACTTGCCGTCGACGAAGCACATCCTCGGCGGCGCGCTCTTCGAGCGCATGCGCGAAGGCGCGACGTTCATCAACAGCGGCCGCGGCGCGCAGGTGATCGAGGCCGAGCTCGCGCGCGTGCTGGCGGCGCGCCCCGATCTCACGGCGCTGCTGGACGTGACCTTCCCCGAGCCGCCCGCGCCCGAGTCGCCGCTGTGGCGCTTGCCGAACGTCGTGATGTCGCCCCACGTCGGCGGCACGATCGGCGACGAGGTGGGGCGCCTCGCCGACTGCGTGATCGAAGAATTTCTCGCCTGGCGCGCCGGCCAGCCACTCCGCTACCAGGTGACGCGCGAAGTCCTGGCCACCATGGGCTGAAGCTCGGGTAAGATGCCGCCGCATGCGGCCCCCCGCAGCCGATCCGACGGCCTGGGAGCTCGAGCGCATCGAGCAGCTCGGCGCCGGGTTTCTCGCCGCGGCCACCGTCGGCAACATCGGCGTGGCCGTCCTTTCGTACGAGGCGGCCGCCCCACGCATCGTCTACATCACCGAGAAGGGCGCCGAGATCATGCGGCACTCGCGCGAGGAGATCCTGCGGCGGCCCGCGCGCGATTTCCTGACGCCCGTCGAGCGCGCGCTTCGCCAGACCAACGAATCGCGCGTCTCGCGGAGCGGCGAGGCGCACCCCTTCGAGACGGTGGTGCGCGCCCCCGACGGGAGCGAGGTGCCCATCGTGGCGGCCCTCGCGCCCATCCACACCGACGGCCTCCAGGGCTCGGTGGTGATCTTCCGCGAGGTCGGTGAGGAGCGCGAGGCCAGCGACGCGCTCGCGCGATCGGGGCAGCGGTTCCGGCGCCTGATCGAGCTCGCGCCCGACGCGGTGCTCATCATGGACAGCCAGCGACTCGTGTTCGCGAACCCCGCCGCGGCGCGGATGCTCCGCTACGACAGCGTCGCGGAGCTGCTGGCCGCCGACGTGAACGAGCTCCTGGCGCCGGAGGACGAGGCGCCCATGCGGCAGCGCATGCAGGAGATCTTGCGCACCGGCGCGGCCCTGCCCACGCGCGAGTACCGCACGCGCCGCCGCGACGGCTCTTGGTTCATGGCCGAGGTGCAGTCCACGCGCGTCGAATGGGAAGGGGCGCCCGCCGTCATGGGCGTCGCGCGCGACGTCACCAGCCGCAAAGAGATGGAGGCGCGGCTGGCCCAGTCCGAACGCCTGGCCGCGCTCGGCACGCTGCTGGCCGGCATCGCCCACGAGATGAACAACCCGCTCTCGTACGCCGTGCTGGGCATCGAGCAGGCGATCGCGCAGGCCGAGCGCCTGTCGGCGCCGCCGCCGGAGATCGCGAAGCTGCGCGAGGCGCTGGACAGCGCGCTCCACGGCGCCTCGCGCGTGGGCGCCATCATCGGCCAGATCCGCGCCAGCTCTCGCCCGGACACGAATGAAAGCGGGCCCGTCGACGTGCGCGCCGTGCTGGAGACGGCGCTGCGCGTGACGCGCAACGAGCTCCATCATCGCGCGCGCCTCGTGACCGAGCTCGGCCCCGCGGGGCCTGTCATCGTCGTCGGCAGCGCGAACCGGCTCGAGCAGGTCTTCGTGAACCTGCTGGTCAACGCGGTGCAGGCGCTGCCCGACGGCCGCGTCGACAACGAGATCCGCGTCGCCCTGCGGTCCACACCTGCCACGCCCGCGCGGCAGGTGGTGGTCGAGGTCTCCGACAACGGGTCGGGCATTCCCGACGACGTGCAGCCGCGCATCTTCGATCCGTTTTTCACGACAAAGCCCGTGGGCCTGGGATTGGGACTGGGCCTCTCGATCTGCCACGGCATCGTCACGAACCACGGCGGCACGATCTCCGTCGAGAGCGCCGTGGGGCGCGGCTCGACGTTTCGGGTCGTCCTGCCCGAGGCC
>DASZUD010000166.1:0-12611 GCA_035548155.1 Polyangia bacterium | reverse complement strand
CCGCGCGCCGCGCCGCTGTTCGACGAGGCCGACTTCGCCTGCTTCCGGTCGGGCAACCGCGATCTCCACGCGAAGGCCCTGTATCAGGGCGCGCGCTGCTACGCGAGCATGGGTCAGCGCGAGGAGGCCATGAAGCGCTATCAGCGCGTCGAGGCCGAGCACCCCGACCACAGCTACGCCGACGACTCGCGCATCCGTGAGGCGGAGCTGGCGGCGGACGCGGGCGACGACGCCCAGGCCGTGTCGATCCTCGCCGAGATCCCGAAGCGCTACCCCAAGGGCGATCTGCTCAACGAGGCGCTGTGGCGGCTGGCGTTCACGGCGTGGCGCGCGGGCAAGGACGACGAGGCGCTGCACTGGCTGGACGAGAACCTGCGCCTCATCCCGCACGAGGAGATCTGGTACGCCGAAGGCCGCGCGCTGTATTGGAAGGGCCGCGTGCTCGAGCGTCAGGGCAAGCCCGCCGACGCGAGCAGCTTCTACGAACGCGCCGTGCGCGAATATCCGCTGTCCGTGTATGCGCTCTTGGGCCTGCAGCGCCTGCGCAGCCTCGACAGCGCCGCCGAGAAGGCCCTCGTCGCCTCGCTGCGCGAGGGCATCCACGACGTCCCCTCGTGGACCTTCACGCCGCGCCCGCTGTTCGGCGACGCGGCCTTCCTGCGCGCCGTCGACCTCGCGCGCATGGGCCAGGGGGGCGACGCGCGCCGGGAGCTGGCGCGCCTCGGCCTCGCGACCTCTGCCGAGAAGCACGTCGGCCTGCGCGGCGGCGCCGCCGAGGACGAAGATCTCCTGTGGATCACGGCGATCCTCCTCGACCGGGGCGGCTCGTGGGCCGCGTCGCACTCGATCCCGCGCTACGGCGTCATGCGCTACCGACTCGACTACCCGCGCGCCCTCAACGAGGCCAAGTGGAAGATCGCGTACCCGCGCGCCTACCCTGCCCTGGTCGCGAAGAACTCGAAGCTGAATGGCCTGCCCGAGTGGCTGCAGCTCGCGATCATGCGCGAGGAGAGCGCCTTCTCGCCGCGCACCGAATCCTTCGCGAACGCGATAGGCCTCACGCAGATGATCATCAAGACGGCGAAGCGCTTCGCCAACGGCGCGAACGTCACGCGCGAGGTGCTGCTGGATCCGGCGAAGAACGTCGAGATCGGGTCGCGCTTCCTGGGCTTCCTGTGGAAGCACTTCAACTCGGTGCCGCCGCTGACGATCGCCGGTTACAACGCGGGCGAGGCCGCCGTCGAGCGGTGGCTCGGCGAGCGCGGCAAGCTGGCGATGGACGAGTTCATGGAGACGATCCCGTACGACGAAACGCGCAACTACACGAAGCGCGTGCTCGCGACCTATTTCGCGTACTCGTGGCTCTACGGCGAGACGCCCGTGCCCACGGTGCCATTGGCGGCGCGGGGAGCAGCCGTCCCCGCGCCCAACGCCGGCCCCACGCTCACGAACCGCTGAGCGTCCTCGCGGACGGCGGGCGCGCCGCGGTCACTTCTTCTTCTTGCGCCCGAAGAGCCGCGTCTTCTCCGGCGACACCGCCTCGCCGCCTGCGGCCGCGTAAGCGCGGAGGTGCTGCTCCTCCTCCGCCGACAGCGCCCGCGGTACGACCAGCCGCAGGTGGGCCACGATGTCCCCGTGCCCGCGCCCCTCGAGGCTCGGCATGCCGTGGCCTCGGAGGCTCACCGTGTCGCCGGGCTGCGAGCCCGCGCGCACCTCGATCTCGGCCTCGCCCGTGAGCGTGGGCACCAGCACGCGCGCGCCCAGCGCCATCTGCGGGAAGCTGACGGAGACCTCGGTGTGCAGGTCCGCGCCGTTGCGCTCGAAGCGTTCGTCCTCGCGCACGCGGATGACGACGTACAGGTTGCCGGGCGGGCCACCGCGCTGGCCCGCCTCGCCGCGGCCCGGGAGACGCAGCGTCGAGCCGTCCTCGACGCCCGCCGGGATCGTGACCTGCAGCGTCTCCTCCTGCTTCTCGGCGCCCACACCCGCGCACGTCGGGCACGCCTTGCGGATGACCCGCCCCTCGCCGCGGCAGACGGGGCACGTGGTCTGGATCATCAGGAAGCCCTGCGAGTGCATCACCTGCCCTCGCCCGCCGCACTGCTGGCAGGTCTCGGGCTCGGTGCCGGGCGCCGCGCCGCTGCCTTTGCACGTGCGGCAAGGCACGCGCCGCGCGACCTCGATGTCCTTCTTCACGCCCGTCGAGGCCTCGACCAGCGTCAGGACGACGGACGTCTCGAGATCCGAGCCGCGCCCCGGCCCGCGCCGGCCGCCGCCGCCGCGCTGGCCGAAGATGTCGCCGAAGATGTCGCCGAACGCCGAGAAGATGTCGCTGACGTCGCCGAAGCCGCCGCCGCCCATGCGTCCCGGCCCTTCGTGGCCGAAGCGATCGTAGAGCTGCCGCTTCTCGGGGTCGGAGAGGATCTGGTACGCCTCCGACGCCTCCTTGAACTTGTTCTCCGCTTCCTTGTTCCCGGGGTTGCGGTCCGGGTGCAGCTCCATGGCGAGCTTGCGGTAGGCGCGCTTGAGCTCGCCGCCGTCGGCGGTCCGCGCGACGCCGAGAACTTCGTAGTAGTCCCTCTTCTCTGACACGAGGGGGAGAAGCTATGAAGGCGAGGCCCATGTGTCAAATCGGTCTCGCTCGCACGCCCCGCGCGCGACGCGGCGGCGTCTTCTGCTAGTCTCCGCGCCCATGGTCCACAGCCCCGGATTCATCGCCATCTGCAACGACGCGAAGAGCCGCGTCCGGGAGTGCACGATCGCCGACGTCAAGGCCCGGCGGGATCGCGGCGAACGCTTCGAGCTCGTCGACGTCCGGGAAGACAGCGAGTGGGCGATAGACCGCGCTGCCGGCGCGCGGCACATCGGGCGCGGCGTGCTCGAGCGCGACGTCGAGGCCACCATCCCCGACAAGGCGACGCCCATCGTCCTCTACTGCGGGGGCGGCTTCCGCTCGGCGCTGGCCGCGGACAACCTCCAGAAGATGGGCTACATGAACGTCGTTTCGATGGACGGCGGCATCCGCGCGTGGCGCGAGGCCGGCTACCCGATCGAGAAGGGTTGACCGTGACCGGCCGCCGCACGTTCGCCGACGACCCGAAGCCCTGGAAGGTCCTCTCGAGCGAGTACCTGGCGCGCAAGCGCTGGTACACCGTGCGCGTCGAGAAGATGGAGCTGCCGAACGGCGCGGTGATCCCCGAGTACTGGATCAGCGAGTTTCCGCCCTGGGTCAGCGTCGTCGCCGTGACGGCGGACGACAGGCTCGTGATGCTCCGCCAGTACCGGCCGGGCCTGGGGGCCGTGAACTTCGAGATCCCGGCAGGGACGACCGACCCGCACGAGACGTCGATCGAGGACGCCGCGCGGCGCGAGCTGCTCGAGGAGACGGGCTACGGCGGCGGGACGTGGTCGCTGCTGTCGACGCTGTCGCCCAACCCGGCGTTGCAGGACAACCTCTCGCACACCTTCCTCGCCGAGGGCGTCGTGCAGCAGGCCCCGCCGAACGCCGAGGACACCGAGGATCTACGCGTGCACCTCGTTCCCGTGAGCGAGCTCGAGTCGCTGATCGACTCGGGCGACGTCATCCAGGCGCTGCACGCGGCGCCGTTGCTGAGATACCTGCTGAAGCGGCGCGGCCGCGAGGGAGCCCGCTGATGCCAATGCCCGACGAGATCATCGGCCTGCTGCGATCGAACATCACGTTCAAGTGGGGCGACGGCCACACCACGGTGTACCCGGCGCGCTTCCTCCGGCTCGCCTGCCGGTGCGCGATGTGCGTCGAGGAGACCTCCGGCCAGCCGCTGCTCGATCCCGCGACCGTGCCCGAGAACGTACGCGCCAAGGGCATCGAGCTCGTGGGCCAGTACGCGATCCAGGTCGAGTGGAGCGACAACCACTCGGCCGGCATCTACAACTTCCGCGATCTGCGCGCCAACTGCCCCTGCGACGCCTGCGCCGCCTTGCGCACCGCGGGCAAGATCCCGCAGTGAGGAGCGGTCAGGATCGCCGCCCGAGACGGCTCCTCAAGACAGATCGAGCGGCGGGCGGTGGAACCGCGCGCGCACGGCGTTGAGCCGGCGCAGCACGAAAGGGCGGCCCACGAGCCGACGTTCGAGCGAGAGCTTGCCGGGGAAATCGACCAGCGTGAGCCCGATGATCATGGTGAGCACGCCCTGGCCCGGGACGCCGGGCAGCGCCATGATGAGACCGAGCACCACGAGCACGACGCCCGCGACGTTCTTGCCGACGTGGGCGAGCACGCGCACGACCGGCGGGTGGGTGGTGAGGAAGCCGGCTGTCACGCCGTGCTTGAAGCGTTCCGCAGGCCAAGTCACGACGACGGCGGCCGCGATCACGAGGCTGACAACGCCGAGGCCCAGGGACAGCGCGAGGCCGACCCACAGTCCGCCGCTGCGCACGACGGCGGCGACTTCGGCCGCGAGGTGTCTCAGCCAGTCGGGCACGGGCCCAAATCTTTCACGGCCCGTCCCATATGGCCAGTTCGAATGGCCAGTCCCGTAGCCAGTCCGAAGACGCACCTGCTAGGCTCACCGCATCGACGTCGCGATCGCACAGAGCATCACCGAGATCCCGGCCGCGGAGTGGGACGCGCTCGCCGGCGAGGACGACCCGTTTCTCGAGCACGCGTTCCTGGCGACGCTCGAGGCGTCAGGGAGCGTGGGCCGCCGCGCCGGGTGCGAGCCGCGCCTGGTGACGGCGCGCGCCGGAGGGCGGCTCGTCGGGGCCGTGCCGCTTTACCTGAAGACGAACAGCAACGGCGAATTCATCTTCGACTGGGGCTGGGCCGACGCCGCCCAGCGCGCCGGCATCCGCTATTACCCGAAGCTGGTCGCGGCCATCCCGTTCACCCCGGCGACGGGCCGGCGGCTGCCGACGTCGATGGCGGAGGGCGCGCCGCCGACCGCCGCGATCACGGCGGCGCTGCTCGAGGGCGTGCGCGACGTCGCCCGACAGGAGCGCGCGTCGTCGATACACTTCCTCTTCTGCACCGAGGCCGAGAAGGCGACCCTGGCCGACGACGAGTACCTGCCGCGGCTCAGCCTGCAGTTCCACTGGCACAACCGGCCCGAGCGCCCGTTCGAGAGCTTCGAGGACTACCTTTCGACCTTCCGCTCGCGCAACCGCAAGGAGGTGCGCAAGGAGCGCCAACGCGCGGCGGAGCACGGCCTCGGCTTCCGCGTCGCGACGGGCGCCGAGCTGGACGAGCGCGAATGGGCGGCGCTCCACCGCCTCTACTTGACGAACGTGCGACGGCATCACGGCACGGCCTACCTCCGGCCCGAGTTCTTCGAGCTCGCGCGCGAGACGCTGGCGCACCGCCTGGTGTCCACCCTCGCCTACCGCGGCGACGAGCCCGTCGCGGGCACCGTGAACTTCGAGAAGGGCCGGCACCTCTACGGCCGCTACTGGGGGTGCCTCGACGACTTCGAGATGCTGCACTTCGAGCTCTGCTACTACCAGCTCATCGAACGCGCCATCGCGCGCCGCTGCACGCTGTTCGAGGCGGGCGCGCAGGGCGAGCACAAGCTCAAGCGCGGCCTCGGTCCGGCCTTCACGCACAGCGCGCACTGGATCGGGCACCCGGGGCTGCGCGACGCGATCGCGTCGTTCGTCGAGCGCGAGGCGCGATCGGTCGAGGCCGCCGTCGAGGAGTACGCCGCGCATACGCCGTTTCGGGACGAGCGGGGCGACGGCCCTCGCCCGCGAGCGGGCGAGGGAGAGTGAGGGCTCACGAGCGGCAGCGAGCCGCCCCCCCGGTCACGTGACCGAGAAGGTCAGCTTCCCGCTGTCTACGTCGGCGTCGACGCGCACCTTGCCGCCGTTGACCAGCTTGCCGAAGAGCAGCTCGTCGGTGAGCGGGCGCTTCACCTCGTCCTGAATCACGCGGGCGAGGGGCCGCGCGCCGTTCATCGGGTCGTACCCCTTCTCGGCCAGGTAGGCGCGCGCCCCGGGCAGAAGCTCGATGGTCACCTTGCGCTCGCCGAGCTGCGCCGCCAGCTCGGTCACGAACTTGTCGACGATCTGGCCCATGACGGCCGGGTCGAGCGGGCGGAAGTCGATCTTCGCGTCGAGGCGGTTGCGGAACTCGGGCGAGAACATGCGCTTGTACGCCTCGTCGCTGTCACCGAACTGCGTGCCGCCGGCCGTGCCGAAGCCGGGCAGCCGCTTCGACAGCTCGCGCGCGCCCACGTTGCTGGTCATGATGAGGATGACGTGGCGAAAGTCCGACTTGCGCCCGTTGTTGTCGGTGAGCGAGCCGTGGTCCATCACCTGCAGCAGCAGGTTGAAGAGATCCGGGTGCGCCTTCTCGATCTCGTCGAGCAGCAGCACCGTGTGCGGCGACTGGTGGATCGCGTCGGTGAGCAGGCCACCCTGATCGAAGCCGACATACCCTGGAGGCGCGCCGATGAGGCGCGAGACCGTGTGGCGCTCCATGTACTCCGACATGTCGAAGCGGATGAACGAGACGCCCAGCGTCTCGGCCAGCTGCTTCGCGAGCTCCGTCTTGCCGACGCCCGTGGGCCCGGCGAAGAGGAACGACCCGATCGGCCGCTGCGGCAGGCCCAAGCCCGCGCGGTTCATCTTGATGGCCTGCGCGACCCGTTCGACGGCGGCGTCCTGGCCGAAGATCTTCGCCTTGAGATCGCCCTCGAGCTTCTGCAGCCGGTCGCGATCGTCCGAGGCGACGCGCTTCGGTGGGATGCGCGCCATCGTCGCGATCACGGTCTCGATCTCGCGGCTCGAGACGACGCGCGGCCCCCTCTTCTTGCGGCGCCCCCGCCCCTTCGCCTTGCCGCCCGCGAGCTCCTTGATCTTGAGCGCCGCGCCCGCCTCGTCGATGAGATCGATGGCCTTGTCGGGCAACCGCCGATCCTGCAGGTAACGCGACGACAGCTCCGCCGCCACGCGCAGTGACTTGTCCGTGTATTTGACGCCGTGGAACTCCTCGTACTTCGGGCGCAGCCCCTTGAGGACGCGGATCGTCTCGGGGATCGAAGGCTCCTCGACCTCGATGGCCTGGAAGCGCCGCGCGAGCGCGCGATCTTTCTCGATGTAGCTGCGGTACTCCTTGTGCGTCGTCGTGCCGATGCACCGGAGCTTGCCGTTCGCGAGGGCGGGCTTGATCAGGTTCGACGCGTCCATGGCGCCACCCGAGGCCGCGCCCGCGCCGACGATCGTGTGCAGCTCGTCGATGAAGACGATCGAGTTCTCTTTCTCTCCCAGCGCCTTGAGCACGGCCTTGAAGCGCTCTTCGAAGTCGCCGCGGTAGCGCGTGCCGGCCACCATGGCGCCCATGTCGAGCGCGTAGATGGTGGCGCCCTTCAGCGCCGCGGGCGCCTCGCCGAGCTCGATGCGGCGCGCGAGGCCTTCGACGATGGCCGTCTTGCCGACGCCGGCGTCGCCCACGAACAGGGGGTTGTTCTTGCGGCGGCGCGCGAGGACGTGCAGCGCGCGCTCGACCTGCGGCGCGCGCCCGATCAGTGGATCGATCTCGCCCGCGCGCGCGCGCTCGTTCAAATTGACGGCGAACGCCTCCAGCGGATCGACGGGCGGTTCTTCCTCGTCGTCGGCCATCGGCCGCGCGCCACCACCCTCGGCGGGCGGCGTCGTCTTCGCCGGCAGCAGCTTCGAGATGCCGTGCGAGATGTAGCTCACGATGTCGAGCCGCGTGATGCCCTCTTCCTTGATGAAGGTCACGGCGTGCGAGTCGGGCTCGGACATGAGCGCGACCAGGACGTTGGCGCCGTTGGCCTCGGCGCGCCCGGCGCCGAGCACGTGGTTCACGGCCCGCTGGACGACGCGCGCGAACCCCAGCGTGGGCTGGGCGCGCTCGCGATCCTCCTCGGGCATCACCTCGATCTCCTTGTCGAGGTACGCCTCGAGCTTGCCGCGCAGCCGCGCGACGTTGCCGCCGCAGTGCTTGACGACCTCGGCCGTCTTCTCGTCGGCGAGAAGCGCCAGGAGCAGGTGCTCGAGCCCGGAGAATTCGTGACCACGCTTGGAGGCGTCGTCGAGAGCTTGGCGGATGGCGGTTTCGAGCTCTGGACTCAGCATGATTCTCTTTCGATGGTGATTGAGGCCGTCAGGTTTCGCGGCACGCTCGCCTCGAGCGTCGCTTCAGGGTTCTTGGCTCCTGCGCACCGAGGCCTGGAGCGGCATCTCGTGTTCGCGCGCGAACTGGACCACCTGGTGGGCCTTCGTCTCGGCGATGTCGAACGGAAAGACGCCCGCGACGCCGATGCCCCGCGTGTGGACGTGCAGCATGATCTGCCGCGCCGTCGTGGCGTCGTGCTTGAAGTACTTCATCAGCACGTAGACGACGAACTCCTGCGTCGTGTAGTCGTCGTTGTGAAGCAGCACCTCATAGAGATGAGGCCGATCGACCTTCTCCTTCTCGACGGTCTTGAGATCGCCCTTCGTCTTCTCGAGCGTACCAGTCCCATCCCGATCATCGGGCCGCTTCGCCATGTCTACCCGCCGATCGTAGCGCGATCGCGCACTCTGGCAAGCGCCTCAGCCAAGGCGGCTTCGGGCCCAGGCGGCCGCCTCGCGCACGACGGGGCTGGGATCGGAGTCGGCGAGGCGCTCGACGACGGCGCGCGCGCCCACGTCACGGGCCGCTCCGATCGAGTAAAGCGCGTTCCGGCGCAGCCCGTCGGGCGTCGCGCGGGCCAGCGCCATGCCGGCCGCGAGCTGCTGGAGCTCGGCCGGGGGCAGCGCGGCCATCTCGGCGGGGGCCATTCCCGCGAGCGGCCGCGGCGCGAACCGCTCGTCCCCCTCGGGGACCTCCCCGCGGTTGAAGGGGCACACGTCCTGGCAGACGTCGCAGCCGAACACGCGACCGCGGAAGGCGCGCCGGAAGGCCTCGGGGACCTCCCCCTGGTTCTCGATGCTCTGGTAGGCGAGGCACCGCCGCGCGTCCACCACGCCCGGGCTCGGGAAGGCCTTCGTGGGGCAGCCGCGCAGGCACAGCGTGCACTCGCCGCAGCGGTCGTCGTGGGGCGCGTCGTACGAGTCGACGGCGCGGTCCATGAACATGACCGAGAGCGTGAGCCACGAGCCATGACGCGGGTTGATGAGGCAGCCGTTCTTGCCGATCCAGCCCAGGCCGGCGCGAGCCGCCCATACCTTCTCCATGGCGACGCCCGTGTCGACGCAGGCGTACGTCTCCACGCCGGGGGCCAGCGCGAGGAGGCGCTTGCGCAGCACCTTCATGCGATCGCGGTGCGCGTAGTGGTAGTCGCGCCCGCGCGCGTAGCGGGCGACGCTCGACCGCGGGTCCTGCGGCCGGTGGTACCCGATCGCGAGGGCGATCACCGTCTTGGCGCCTGCGAGCACCCGCGTCGGATCGAGCCGCTCGTCCTTGCGCTCGGCCATCCACCCCATGTCCGCCGCGTACCCGGCCGCGAGCCACGCCTCGAGCGGCCCCCCCTCCAGGGCCTCGGCGCGCGCGAGGCCCACCAGCGAAAAGCGCGACGCGAGCGCCGCCTCCTTCACGGCGCGCGCGTCCAGCGTCTCGGGCTCCCGCGCACCTGGCACGCGCGGAGCCTAGGATCCCATTGGCCTGACGGCAATGGGATCACGTCGGCCCCTCACGCCCTCCCCTCCCACCTCTGGGGCTTTGGCCCGAGCCCTAGCTCGCCGCGAGCGCCGTCGCCTGCTCGATCTGGCGCCGGAGCCGCGGCAGGACGACCTGGGCGTCTTTTTCGGCCTCGGCGTACGCCTCTTCGAGGTAGCGCACGCCCTCGGCGCGGTGGCCGGTGCGCAGCGCCGCCAGCGCCTTGAACTCGAGGATCTCGATGATGTCGGGCGGCTGCAGCGGCACGGCGCGCGCGCGCGCGACGAGCTCGTCGAACTCGACGGCCGACGCGCCCTTCAGCCACAACGACACGCCGTCCAGCTGCGCCTTGCCGTCCGCCGGCAGCGCGGAGTCGGCCTTGCCCTCGGCCGCGAGCTCGGCTTCTTTCTTGTTGATGCGCTCGACGACGGCGCGCGCGCCCTCGATGTCCCCGCGGAACGCCTTGGCGCGCGCGAGCATGACCTCGGCGTAGGCGACGCGCGGCGACTTCTCTCCCTGGATCATCGTGTAGAGCTCGGCGGCGCGCACGCCGAGAGGTTCACACTCGTCGGGCCGGCCGAGGTACGCGAACACCTCGCCGAGGTCCTTCGTCGCGAGCGCCTCCTCGATGGCCATGCCGTACTCACGCGCGATCTGGATCGCGCGCCGGAAGTCAGTGACGAGATCGTCGGCCCGGCCCAGCAGGAAGTACAGCAAGCCACGGTTCTGGTAAACGCCCCATGACAGCCACGCGTCGTTGTGCTCCTCGGCCAACTTCTTGAGACGGTCGGCGTTGGCGAGCGCGTCGTCGAGCTTCCCGAGGTTCGTTTCGAGCCTGATGACCATCATGAGGCTCTGGGTGAGGGCTTCGTAGCCGTCGTCGCCGAGGGGCTCGGCGGCCTCGACGGCGCGCGCGAGGATCGGCGCTGCTTCGGCGAACTGGTCCGCGCGGAACGCCGTGCGACCGAGGGCCATGAGCAGGCGGGGGTTCGTCGTGGCCGGGATCTCCACGCCCTTGGCCAGCGCCTCCGCCTCGCGCGAGACCTCGGCCGACTGCTGATAGAGCGTCAGCGCGTCGAGGACGATCGCCTGATCCAGCAGCAGATCGATCTCCGCGAGCTTCAGCTGGGCCGTTCGCGCGCGCTCGAGCGCCGCGCGGAAGTCCTTGAGCGAGTCCTCGTGACGCCCCAACCGGGAGCGCATGAGAGCGCGCCCGCGCGAGGCCGAGATCCAGGTCTCGGTCTTGTCTTCGCTGATGTTCTCGAGCGCGTTGCGAAAGAGCATCTCGGCGTCCAGGTAGGCATGGCGCGCGAGCAGCTGCTTGGCGAGCTGGAGGTAGAGGCTGCCCGCCTCGTCCTTGAGCCCGCTGCGCGCCGCGTGGAACGCCATCTGCGGCAGGCGACTCGACTCGGGCAATCGATCCTGGCGCTTGTAGTGCTCGTACGCGGCGCGGTGGATCACCTCGCGCTGGGGCGCGGCGACGCCTTGGTAGACGGAGTCACGCAGCAGCGCGTGCCGGAACCCGACGCGGCCGCCACGGTGGCGGACCAGGATGCCCGTCTCGGCGAGGCGCCGCAGGCCGATGCTCGCGTCGAGCTGCGTGTCGGGCGCGGCGCCCGCGCGATCCAGCTCCGCCATCACGCCCTCGATCTCTTCGGTCGAGAACTCGACGCCCAGCATCGAGGCGAGCCGCGCCAGGCCCAGCAGCTCGGCAGGCAGCGACTCCGTCTCGCGGCTCGCGAGCCACTGGACCAGCGGCAGGTCGGGCAGCTTGTCGAGCTCGTCCGTGGCGAGGAACCAGGCGTTCGTCTTCTCCGACTTGCGGACGAGGCCGTCGCGCTTGAGGCCGCGCACGAGCTCGACGAGGAGCAGCGGGATGCCCTGCGTGCGCTCGGCCAAGCGCGCCAGCGCGCCCGCGGGCACGGACTCGACGGGCGCGAGCAGGCGGCGCGCCAGCTCGGCGGCGGCCGCGGGCTCGAGCGCCGGGAGGGTCAGCTCCTGCCGCTGGGCCGCGCGGCCCGCCCACGCCTGACGCCCGCGCCCGAACGAGGGGCGACCCACGACGCAGATCCACATCGGGCAGCCGGCCTCTTTCAGCGCCGCGAACTCGAGCGCGTCGAGGGCCGTCTCGTCGACGAAGTGCGCGTCCTCGACGATCAGCGCCAGCGGGCGCTTGCGCGACATGAGGCGCAGCGCCTCGCCGGCGGCGCGCGCGGCGCCCGACCGCAAGGCGCCCGGGGCGGCAGCGTGCGCGCGCAAGTCGGGGTGCTCGGGCGACGCCCAGCCCATCGCGACGGCGACGCCGGCCCAACAATCCTTGGCCGTCTCGGCGCCCAGCGCCTCGGTCAGCAGCGCGCGCCCGAAGTCTGCCGGCGCGGCGTCCGGCAACGACAGCGCGCGCGTGAAGATCTCGCGCGCGGTCTGCCCTACGCCGCCGCCCAGCACCTCCTTGGCGCGGATGAAGAGCGTCTGCACCCTGGGCAACACCTCGAGGTGCTGCACCAGCATCTGCGCGAGGTGCGTCTTGCCATAGCCGGCCTCGCCGATCATCGTGAAGATGGTCGGTGTCGACGTGCCGGTCGCGGCGCGCATCGACTCGAGCAGCGTGCGCAACACGTCGTCGCGTCCGACGAGCGGCTGCACGCCCATGCGCGTCGTGGTCTTCTCCGACGCCTGCGCCACCTTCTTCAGCAGCATGACGCCCGGGCGGTTCGGCACGGGCTCGGTGGGCGCGTCGGGCAGCACCTCGACGGCCGCGGGCGAGAGCAGCACACCCGCCGGGTCCGACTCGCCCGGGTACTGCTCCTTCTTCGTGAAGAGCGGGCTTTGATAACGGCGCGTGCCGTCCGGGCGCGCCTGGATCGAGACCTGAGCGAGGTCGACGTAGGCGCGGCTACAGAGGCCTCGCCCCACGAACATCTCGCCCGCGCTCGCGGCGCCGCGCGTCGGGTTGTCGCCGATCTCGTGGCCGAACGCGAGGACGTACTGCGTGCCCGCGGCGTTGGCGAGCTGCGCGCCGACGCCCGTGACC
>DASZUD010000165.1:0-2522 GCA_035548155.1 Polyangia bacterium | reverse complement strand
GCTTGCGACACCGCGGCCTCGAAGGCCTCGGGCGAGGCGCCGGCGGCGTTGTCGAAGACGATCGTGGCCTCGTTCCCTTCGTCGTCCTCGCTCTCGCGCACGAATGGGACGCCCCGCCGCGCCGTCGTACGCCAGTGGATGTCGCGCGGATCGTCGCCGGGTCGAAAGTCGCGCAGACCAAAGAACTCGCCGTCGCGGCTCCGCACCTTGGGGAAGCCGGGCCCGTGGCGAGCGGGCAGGCCGCGCAGCACGGCCGGCGAGACCGGCACCAGCGCAGGGTAGACGATGACCTCGGCGGCGTTCGCGACGTCGCGCGACTTCTGCACGAGACCGAACGGGAACTTCGTCGCGAGGCGCAGCCCCGAAAGGCGATGGCGCCCGCGGCGCGCGATCGTGTGCCGATAGGCAGTCTCTTGCGTGCGCCCCGCCGGCAGCTTGAGGAAGTAGCAACGCTTCTCGATGGGGCGGCCGTCGATCAGATCTTCGGCCTCGATGGAGAACGAGGGCAGGCGGCGCTTGCGGTTCGCGAGCGCGATGCCCATGAGGTAGGGCGTCTTCGCGTGGATCGCAGGCGGCAGCACACGCCGGACCTCGAGCCCCCGAAGGCCCAGCTCCGAAAGCAGCCCGCTCGCGACGATGAGGAACAGCATCATCCCCCACAGCGCGTAGAGGAGGTTGAGCCCGGCGTTGACGGCGCCGATGCCGACGAGCACGGTCGCGGCGAGGAACCACCAGCCCTCGCGCGTGGGCGGAAAGCGGCCGCCCGGCGCGCCGGTGCGCCCTCTCCGAGAGCGACGCCGGGCGACGGCCTCGGGCTTCGCTTTCTCTTCCGCCATGCGGCCTCAGCCCGGCGCGGGCGTGCGCTCGAGGATGTCGGTGAGGACGCGCTCGACCTCGCGGCGCCCGGGCCCGATCGCCTCGGCGGGCGAGGACGCGACGATGCGATGCGCGAGCACGGGCAGCGCGAGCGCCTTGAGGTCGTCGGGCAGCACGTAGTCGCGGCCGTCGGCCAGCGCCGCGGCGCGCGCGGCGTTGCGCCACGCGAGCGCCCCGCGCGGCGAGACCCCGAGGGAAAGGTGCGGCGATTGCCGCGTCTCGCGCGCGACCGAGAGCATGTACTCGGCCAGCTCGGGCGCGAGGTGGACGTGATCGGCGGCGTCCTGCAGCGCGCGCACGTCGGCGCTGCGCAGCACGGGCCCGAGCTCGGTCAGCGCCTCGCTCGCGCGTCCTGGCGTCTCCAGCAGGATGTGCTTCTCGTCGTCGGGCGACGGGTACTCCATCCGGATGCGCAGCAGGAAGCGGTCCATCTGCGACTCCGGCAGCGGGTACGTGCCGTAATGCTCCTCGGGGTTCTGCGTGGCGATGACGAGGAACGGCAGCTCGAGGGGGTAGGTGCGTCCGTCCACCGAAACCTGGCCGTCGTTCATGGCCTCGAGCAACGCGCTCTGCGTGCGCGGAGTCGTACGGTTGATCTCGTCGGCCAGCACCAAATTGGCGAAGATCGCGCCTTTGCGAAACTCGAATTGCCCGGACTTCGGATCCAGCACCGAGACGCCGACGATGTCGGACGGCAGGAGATCGCTCGTGAATTGGATGCGATGAAAGGTCACGCCGATCGACGCCGCCAGCGCTCGCGCCAGCGTGGTCTTGCCCACCCCGGGCACGTCTTCGATGAGCAGGTGTCCCCGGCCGAGCAGCGCGATGACCGCGTGCCGGATGGCCGCGGGCTTGCCGCGGATCACGCGCGCGATGTTGGCCTCGAGCGCCGCCACCTGGTCGGCCGGGCGGAAGGCCCGCTCTCGCGGCATGGCCGTCGTCATCGTGATCCCCACTATATCACCCGGTTTTCGGGCACGCGCGGGCAGCCGGCGGGCCCGAGACGGGCTCCTGGCTCGTTCGTGAGGCGGGCCGTCGCAGACCCGAAAACCATAGTCGGACATCGAAAAGATCTTTAAGCTAGGGCCCCTCCCTACATCCCGCATTGCGCGTGTTTCCCATCCCGCGCGGACGCCCTCGGAGGCTTCATGACCTGGTTCGTTCCGAATCGACTCGCCCTCATCTTCGCGCTGGTCTTCGCCACGGTGGCGGCCGGCTGTGGCGACAACAAGCCCAAAGGAGAGGGGCAGGGCGGCGCGGGTGGCAACAGCGACGGCTCCGCGGGCGCCGGCGGCATCTCGGGCAACGATGGCGGCAATGACGCGGACGCGAATGCCGTCGACGGCGACGCGGGTGGGCTGGACGGCGACGCCGCTGGTGACGCGATGGAAGCCGGGACGGACACGAAGGTCGACGTCAACCCGGACACGACCGGGACGGCCGGCACGGACGGTGGCGCGGGCACGACGGGCGCAGCCGGCACGGACGGCGGCGCGGGCACGACGGGCGCGGCTGGGACGACCGGTGCGGCTGGGACGACGGGTGCGGCTGGGACGACGGGTGCGGCTGGGACGACCGGTGCGGCTGGGACGACCGGTGCGGCTGGGACGACGGGTGCGGCTGGGACGACGGGTGCGGCTGGGACG
>DASZUD010000164.1:0-5451 GCA_035548155.1 Polyangia bacterium | reverse complement strand
GGCCTCGACCTCTTCCATCGTCGTGCGCAGCTTGCCGCCCGTGTCGTCCTTCTTCACGCCGGGCGGGCGCTCCCAGGGGACGTCCTGCAGCGGCTGGCCCGCGGCCACCTCGGTCATGTAGCGCGCGAACATGGGCACGGTCAGCATGTACGCCGCGTCCTTGAGGCCGAGCGCCCGCTCGCGCAGATCGTCGCCGATCCACGTCGTCGTCATCCAGCGCGACGTGTAGCCGACGAACCACGTGTCCATCGTGGCGCTCGACGTGCCGGTCTTGCCGGCCGCGAAGAGGCCCGCGCTGCGGATCGCGGGCGCATGGCCCTTCGTGACGACGTGGCGAAGCAGCGTGGACGTGAGCCACGCCGTGCGCGGCGAGATCACGGGCTCGGGCTTGACGTCGGCCGTGGCGACCAGGCGATCGAGCCGCTCGGACGGCGCGCCGAACGGATCGCCCACCGAGGTGTGATCCTCGACGACGGCGCCGTTGCGATCGCGGATGCGCCGGATGTACACGGGATCGACGAGCACGCCGTTGCGCGCGAAGGCGCTGAAGGCGCGCGTCAGCTCGTCGGTGCGCGTGCACGACGCGCCCAGCGCCAGCGCCTGGTCCGGGATGATCGTCGTCGAGAAGCCGAGGCGGCGCGCCCACTGCTCGACGTCCCGCCCGCCCATCAGCTTGAAGAGCTGCACCGACGGCACGTTCTTCGACCAGATGAGCGCGTACTCGAGCGTCACCTGGTAGTCGACCGTGTTGTTGAGGTTGGTGGGCGTCCACACCTCGCCCGTGATGGGGTCGACCTCGGCGCGCGGCACGTCGTTCAGCAGCGACGCGAACCCGTAGCCGCGATCGAGCGCGAGGGAGTAGTAGATGGGCTTGTATGAAGAGCCCGGCTGGCGGCACGCCTGCGACACGCGGTTGAACTCGCTGCGGTCGAAGTCGTCGCCGCCCACCATGGCGACGACGTAGCCCGTGCCGTGGTCGTAGCTGAAGATCGTGCCCTGCACGCGCGGCGTCTGCTCGAGCGTCAGCGTGACCGGCGTCTTGCGCGCCGGCTTCTTGAGCGCCGTCTCGTCGTGGGCCGGCAGCCACTGCACCTCGCTCTTCGCGTCGTAGGTCCAGTCGGAGAAGCGGCGCAGCTTCGAGCGGTGCGCGTTCGCCACCCACACGACGTCGCCCGCGTGCAGGACGCCCACCGTGCTCTCCAGCTGGCGGCCGTTCGTCGTGTCCTTCGCGCTGTACGGCCAGGCCCACAGGTAGTTCGCCGACGGCAGCACGTACACGTGCTGGCCGACGAGCACCTTGGCGTCACCCTGCGCCGTCGTGCCTTCGACGAGGCCCAGGTAGAGGCGGCCCTCGGCGGGCGGCTCGGTGCCGTAGCGCGCGGCGACGCGGCGGCGGAACTCGGCGGCCGCCGCGCCCGCGAGGTGCGCGACGGGCCCGCGCCAGCCCTGGCGCTTGTCGAGCTTGCGCGTCGAGAAGTCGACGTTCTCCTGCGCGGCCACATCGACCGAAGGCACCAGCGTCGTCTCGACCTGCAGCCCGCCCTCGAGCAGCTTCTTCTCGCCGTAGCGCTTGATGATGTCGCGCCGCACGTGCTCGGTGAAGTAGGGCGAGATCGTGTGGAAGTAGTCGGGGCGCTGGCGCACCGTCACCGGCTTCGCGCGCCACTTGTTGGCCTCGTCGTCGGTGAGGTAGTGCGCGGCGACCATGGCGCCCAGCACTTGATCGCGGCGGGCGCGCGCGCTTTCGATGCTGGTCAGCGGCGAGAAGCGCGACGGCGCCCGCGCCAGGCCGGCGATCATCGCCATCTCGCCGAGATCCAGCTCGTCGACCGACTTGTCGAAGTAGCGGCGCGCGGCGGCGCCCACGCCGTAGGCGCCGTGCCCGAGGAAGATCTGGTTCAGGTACAGCGTGAGGATGTCGCGCTTCTGAAACTTGGCCTCGATGCGGCGCGCGAGGATCGCCTCGCGGATCTTGCGCTGGATGGTCCGCTCGGACCCGAGGAACGACTTCGCGACCTGCTGCGTGATCGTCGAGCCGCCCTGCGCCACCTCGCCGGCGCGCAGGTTGGCGCCCAGCGCGCGCGCGATGCCACGAAAGTCCAGGCCGCCGTGCTCGTAGAAGCGCCGGTCCTCGGCGGCCAGGAACGCGTGCACCAGCGGCGCGGGGATCTTCTCGAACGGCAGGATCTCGCGGCGCTCGGCGGCCAGCTCGGCCAGCGGCTGCCCGTCCCACGCCCGGATCATCGTCGTGGTGGCCGCGGTCTCGTGGTAGGTCGCCAGGTCCGGCAGCTCCGGCAGCGTCGACGCGAAGTAGACGTACACGCCCAGCAGCGCGGCCAAGGCGAGGCCGATCGCGCCCAGGAACGCGAAGGCGTACAGCTTGAAGAGCCAGTGGAAGAAGCCGCCGTCGGAGGGATTCGTCACCTCGACGTGGCCGCCCTGGGGGGCCGGCGGAGACTGCATCGGAGCCCACCAAGTTACCACGCGCCGCAGAAGGTGGTAGGCGGCCCGCGCGGCTGTTGAAGGGGGCGCGCGGGCATGCTCCCATTGCGGTTGCCGTGGATCTCTTCGAGCGCGCGGCCCGCAAGGGCGAAAAGACGGGCCAAGACGGCCCCGAGGAGACGCTGGAAGGCACGATCGACCGCATCGTTTTCCAGGGCGGCGAAGGCTCGTTCACGGTGGCGCGCTTCAAGGTCGAGCGTGGTGGCCAAACGGGAACGATCGTCACCGTCGTCGGCACGTTGATGGGCGTGCCCGCCGGCGCGGCGCTGCGCGTGCAGGGGCGCTTCGAGACGACGGCGCGCTTCGGCGAGCAGTTTCGCGTGGCGCGCTACACGGAGGTCGCGCCGCAGACGCTGGACGGCATCCGCCGTTACCTCGGGTCGGGGTTGATCAAGGGCATCGGGCCCGAGTTCGCCGGCCGCATCGTCGACCGCTTCGGCATCCAGACGCTCGAGATCCTCGACAGCGACCCGGGCCGCATCAGCGAGGTGCCGGGCATCGGGCCGGCGCGCGGCAAGTCGATCCGCGCGGCCTGGAGCGCCCAGCGCGAGGTGCGCAAGGTCATGGTGTTCCTGCAGGGCTACGGCGTCTCGCCGGCCTTCGCGGCGCGCATCTACAAGAGGTACGGCGCGGCGGCGATCGCGCGCGTGCGCGAGAACCCGTACCGCCTGGCGTTCGACGTGTGGGGCATCGGGTTCCTCTCGGCCGACAAGCTGGCGGCGGCGCTGGGCATCGAGAAGGAGTCGGACGTGCGCGTCGAGGCCGGCGTCCGCCACGTCATCCAGGAGAGCGCGACCAACGGCGACGTGTTCGTGCCGCGCGAGCGCCTCGTGCGCCAGTCGGCGGCGCTGCTCGAGGTGACGGAGAAGCTGGCGGATGCGGCCATCGATCGCCTGGCGCGCCTGGGCGACGTCGCGATCGACACGTCGATCCACGTGGGGTTCGGCGCGCTGGACGCGGGTGCGGCCATCTACGACGCCGAGCTCTACGGCGCCGAGCGCGCCGTGTGCGAGGGCCTGCGCAAGCTGCTCGCGGGGCGCGCGGCGTCGGTCGACATCGACGTGCCGAAGGCGCTGGCCTGGTACGAGCAGCAGGCCGGCATCACGCTGGCGCGCCAGCAGGCCGAGGCCGTCGCGCTCGCGCTCTCGGGCAAGGTGGCGGTCGTCACGGGCGGCCCGGGCGTCGGCAAGACGACGATCGTCAGAGGCATCGTCTCGATCCTGGGGAAGAAGGGCCTGCGCATCGCGCTGGCGGCGCCCACGGGCCGCGCGGCGAAGCGCCTGGCCGATCAGGCGGGCGCGCCGGCGTCGACGCTGCACCGCCTCCTCGAGTGGCGGCCCGCCGAGGGCGGGTTCGGGCGGAACGCGACGCGGCCCCTGGAGTGCGATCTGCTGGTCGTCGACGAAGCCTCGATGCTGGACGTGCGCCTGGCGGCCGATCTGCTGGCGGCGCTCGCGCCCGCGACGCGCCTCGTGCTCGTGGGCGACGTCGACCAGCTGCCGTCGGTGGGCCCGGGCCGCGTGCTCCGCGACGTCATCGAGTCGAACGCCGTGCCCACCGTGCGCCTCACCGAGATCTTCCGCCAGGCCGCCGAGAGCCTGATCGTCACGAACGCCCACCGCATCCACGACGGCGAGCTGCCCGAGCTGGGCGCGGCGCCCATCGACGGTGGCGCGGACAGGCGCGACTTCTTCTTCGTCGAAGAGGACAACCCCGTGAAGGCGGCGCACCTCGTGCGCGATCTCGTGACGACGCGCCTGCCGCGCCGCTACGGGCTTGCGCCGTACGACGTCCAGGTGCTCGCGCCCATGCACCGCGGGGAGCTGGGCGCGGGCAACCTCAACCAGCTCTTGCAAGAGGCGCTCACGGCGGGGGCGCCCGGCATCCAGCGCGGCGCGCGCCAGTACCGCGTCGGCGACAAGGTCATGCAGGTGCGCAACGACTACGACAAGGAGGTGTGGAACGGCGACATCGGCGTCGTCGTGCGCGCCGAGTCGCAGGACGGCGCCGCCGCTCTGACCGTTCGCTTCGAAGAGCGCGACGGCGATCGCGAGGTCGAGTACGACTCCGACGAGCTCGACGAGCTGGCGCTCGCCTACGCGGCGACGGTCCACAAGTCGCAGGGCTCCGAGTACCCGGCCGTCGTCGTGCCCGTGCACACGCAGCACTTCGTGATGCTGCAGCGCAACCTGCTCTACACGGCCGTCACGCGCGGCAAGCGCCTCGTCGTCCTCGTCGGCTCACGCAAGGCCCTCGGCCTCGCCGTCCGCAACGCCGACGTCGCACTCCGGTGTTCCGGCCTCGCGCACCGCCTCGCGGATCGCCAGGGCTCGGGCAGCGTCACGGCCTGACCTCCACCGTTCTGGAAGACCTTCGCCCGCGCTCGCGTCCAGCAGCAGAGATCGGCGTAGATCCCCGATCGGCCCTCGGCTCACGCGAGCGCCGCGAGCTTCGCCGCGTCCAGCTCGACGATGCGCGGCTCGGGCCCGCGGTAGTCGCTCACGCGGAGCCAGGTGGGGCGCACGCGCACGTAGGTGAGGCCGGGCCACGAGAGGCGCGTCGGGCCTTCGGGGAAGCGGGCGTAGTACGTCGCCTTGAGACGCTCGAGCTCGGCGCCGCGCGGCTCGTCGGCCGTGCCCTCGAGCTGAATGGTGACCTGCGCGCCGGCGGCGACGCTGCCGAAGACCATCGCGGCGGTCGGCCGGGCGCGCAGGTTGATCGCCTTGCGCGTGCTCTCGAGCGTGTCGAAGACCACCTCGAGGTCGTCGCTGACGGCGACGCCCACGAGCGCGGCCTGCGGCGCGCCGCTCGCCGACACCGAGGCGACGGTGGCGTGCGGTTCGGCGCGCACCAGCGCCAGGAGCTCGGCGCGCGCGAGCTCCGTCACTGCGCGAGCGCCTTCTCGAAGCAGCGAAACAGGCCCTTGCGGAAGCGGACCTGGCCGACGTC
>DASZUD010000163.1:0-18274 GCA_035548155.1 Polyangia bacterium | reverse complement strand
CGTTCTCACGCTCGGTCCGCACCATGTCGATCGCGCTCTCGACCAGGTCGCGCACCATCGATTCGACATCGCGGCCGACGTAGCCGACCTCGGTGAACTTCGAGGCCTCGACCTTCACGAACGGCGCGCCCGCGAGCTTGGCGAGGCGTCGCGCGATCTCCGTCTTGCCCACGCCCGTGGGGCCGATGAGCATGATGTTCTTCGGCGCGATCTCGTCGCGCATCGGGTGCGGCACCTGCTGGCGGCGCCAGCGGTTGCGCAGCGCCACGGCGACGGCGCGCTTGGCCGCGCCCTGCCCGACGATGTAGCGGTCGAGCTCCTCGACGATCGCGCGCGGCGTGAGCTCGGCGGCCGGCCGCTTCGGGGTGTGCTGGTGGGCCGACATCGTCAGAGCTCCTCGAAAGTGCGCGTGCCGTTCGTGTAGATGCAGATCTCGCCCGCGATCGCGAGCGCGCGCTCGGCCACCTCGCGCGCCGGCAACTCCGTCGCGCCCAGCAGCGCGCGCGCCGCGGCGAGCGCGAACGGCCCGCCCGAGCCGATGGCTGCGGCGTCGCCGTCCGGCTCGATGACGTCGCCCGTCCCGGAGAGCAGCAGCGTCTTGTCGCGGTCGGCGACCAGGAGGAGCGCCTCGAGGCGGCGCAGCACGCGGTCCGTGCGCCAGTCCTTGGCCAGCTCGACGGCCGAGCGCATGAGGTTGCCGTTGAACTCTTTGAGGCGCTGCTCGAACTTCTCGAAGAGCGTGATGCCGTCGGCGGCCGACCCTGCGAAGCCGGCGACGATCTTCCCGTCGTGGAGGCGCCGAATCTTGCGGGCCGTGCCCTTGACGACGGTGTTGCCCATCGTGACCTGCCCGTCGCCGCCGAGCGCGACCTTCCCGCCGCGGCGGACCGCGAGCACGGTCGTGGATCTGATGCGTGGCTTGTTCATGGGTTCTCGTAATCTAGTGTCGAGGATGGCGCTGTTCTACTACCGGACTACTGACGCGCCTTGGGGTGGGCCTTGTCATACACCGACATGAGGTGGTCGATGTTGACGTGGGCGTAGCGCTGGGTCGTGCGGACGCTGGCGTGGCCGAGCATCTCCTGGATGCCGCGCAGGTCGGCGCCCTCGCCGAGGAGGTGCGTCGCGAAGCTGTGGCGCAGGGCGTGCGGCGAGATCGTGGGCGTGCCCGTGAGCTGCCCGCGGCGCACCAGCATCCGCCGCACGACGCGCGGGTCGAGGCGGCGGCCGCGAGGGCTCAGGAACAGCGGCGCGCCGTCGGCCCCTCGCCCGCGCAGCCCCGCGAGGAGCTTCGCCCGGTGCGCCATGTAGTCGTCGAGCGCCGCGCCGGCCTTCGAGCCGAAGGGTACGACGCGGTCCTTGCGGCCCTTGCCCTGGCGCACCTTGACGCTGCCGCCCGCCCCCTCGCGCTCGACGTCGTCGACGTCCATGTTGCAGGCCTCGGAGACGCGCAACCCGGCGCCGTAGATCAGCTCGAACAGCGCGCGCTCGCACGCCAGAACCTCGGGCGAGAGATCGGGCCGTGGGCCGTCGCCATCCAGCAGTCGCCCCACGTCTTCCTTTCCGAGGAACGACGGCAGGCGCTTGGCGCGCTTGGGCGCGCGCAACGCCGCCACGGGGCTCGAAGGCGCCATGCGGCGGCGCACGAGCAGCTTGAAGAACGCGCGCAGCGACGAGAGCTTGCGCCCGATCGTCGCCGCGTCGTTGCGGCCGTGAAGCGACGCCAGATAGCCGCGGCACAGCATGAGGTCCAGCGTCGCGGGCTCGGGCTCGCGGCCGAGCTTCTCGCGCGCGAAGGCCACCAGCTCGTCGACGTCGCGCAGGTACGCCCGGCACGTGTGCTCGGACGCCCTCTTCTCGGACGTGAGGTACTGGCGGAAGGCCGCGAGCGCCGCTTCCATCGTGCGCCGATCGTACCCCACGCCGCGTGACGGCGCGAATCGCCGCGACATGCGGCTCGACGGCGGCGCCCGCGTTGGGCAGACTCGCGCGGATGTCCGAAGCCCCCGCGCCGCTGCCCGAGCCGCGCACGCCGATCGCGCCCCGCTGTTCCTTGTTTGGCACGTGCGGTGGCTGCCAGCTCCAGCACGTGCCCTACGACGAGCAGCTCGCCTGGAAGACCGCCGAGGTGCGGCGGCTCCTCGTCGAGGCGCTGGGCGTCGGGGCCGCGCCCGACGTGCTCCCGTGCGTCGGCTCGCCGCGCGAGTACGGCTACCGATCGAAGCTCACGCCGCACTTCCCGCGCCCGCGCGCGGGCAACGTGCCGCCCATCGGCTTCCTCAAGGTCGGCATGCCGCGCCGGACGATCGACGTCCCGACGTGCCCGCTCGCGACGGAGGCCGTCAACGCCCGGCTCACCGCGCTTCGCAGCGAGGTCGCGTCACGTGTCGGCGAGTACCGCCGCGGCGCGACGCTGCTCCTGCGCGACGCCGCCTCGGGCGTCACGACGGACTTCCGCGAGGTGATCACCGAGGAGGTGGGCGACCTGCGCCTGCAGTTCACGGCGGGCGACTTCTTTCAGAACAACCCGTTCCTGCTGCCGCGCCTGGCCGCGCACATCGCCGCCGAGGCGCGCACCGGCGGCGCGCGCTTCCTCGTCGACGCCTACTGCGGCAGCGGCTTGCTCGCGCTCTCCGCCGCGCCGGGCTTCGAGCGCGTCGTCGGCGTCGAGGTCAGCGCGTCCAGCGTGCGCTGGGCGCGCGAGAACGCCGCCCGCAACGGGCGCGACAACTGCGACTTCACAGCCGCCGACGCGACGGCGATCTTCGCGGGGCTGCCGTTTGCGGGCGCCGACGCCGCCGTCATCGTCGACCCGCCGCGCAAGGGCTGCTCGCCCGAGTTCCTGCGGCAGCTCGTGGCCTTCGCGCCGCGCACGATCGTCTACGTGTCGTGCAACCCCGAGACGCAGGTGCGCGATCTCGTGCCGCTCGGCGCCGCCGGATACCAGGTCACGCGCGTGCAACCGTTCGACATGTTCCCGCAGACGCGTCACCTCGAGTGCGTCGCGACTTTGACGCGCGCCTGACGACCGGGCGGGACCCACGCTCACCGACGGGAATTCTCGTCTCAAGGGGCGACGCGCCACCGTCGAAGACCATTGGGGCCAACCCGCGGTTCGGGGTCTGGCGAGGATCACACTCGTCCCGAAAGGCAGCCGCACCCCATGCAGAGACGCTTGTTCGGCGCATTCCTCGTCGCCGAAGGCTACATCAGCGAAGGTCAGCTCCAGCTCGCCCTCGAACACCAGACGCGGCTCCGCCAGGCACGGCTCGGCGACATCCTCGTGGCGCGCGGCGCGATCCCGCGCCCGATGCTCGAGCGCGCCGTGCTGGATCAGATGGAGCTCTCGGGCCGGCGACTTCGCCTCGGCGAGTTCCTCGTCGGCGAGGGCCTCATCCGCCAATCGGACCTCGACAGCGCGCTGGCCCAGCAAGAGCGCGATCGCGGCAAGCGGCTCGGCGAGATCCTCATCGAGCTCGGGTTCCTCGACACGACGAGGCTGGCCGAGGCCGTTCGGCGCCAGCTCGAAGATCAGTTCCACGACCGCTGACCGCGCACGCCCCCTCGACGAGCCCCAGCGCGCCGCGCGCGCGCCCAGTCACCCGCGTCTCGTGACCGCCGCGCGGGCCGCTCACGCAGGGTCGTGCGCTGCCGCGATACGAGCAGCGCTCGCCCGTGACGTGCACGGTCATGTCGAGCCCCCCGCCTAGCGCCGCCGCAGCGTCACGCCAGCTCGCGATCGTCGGCCGGCGCGGGTTAATCTGCCATCGCCGTGAGGGCCCGAGCAGACGACGACCGCGAAGCGAAGCTCGATCGCGCGGTGGCGTTGCACGCCGAGGCCGTATCCCTCTGTGACGCCGGGAAGCCCGCGGCGGCCGCGCGCCGCGCGAGCGCCGCGCTGGAGGCATTCCGCCGGCTCGAGGGCCGCGACCACCCCGACACGTCCAACGCGTGGCTCGTGCTCGGGCGCGCGCGCGAGCTCGGCGACGACTGGAAGGGCGCGCTCCCCTGCTACCAGCGCGCTGACGAGATCCTCGCCCGCCACGCGCGGACGAAAGATGCGGACGTGCGGCGCCTCCGGGTGAAGACGGCCCGCGCGCTGTGCTGCGTTCATCGCGCGCTCGGCGACTACGATCGCGCGGCGGCCGCGGGTCGGCGCGCCATCGACCGCGCCCGCCGGTGGTTCGGCCCGCGCGACCTCGACCTCGGCGGCGCGCTCAACGACCTGGGGATGGTCCGCAAGTACCAAGGTCGCTTCGACGAGGCGCCGCCTCTTTATCGAGCGGCCTTGCGCATCTTGCGCCATGCCGGCGAAGGCAGCAGTAGCGACGCGGCGAGCATCTATCACAACCTCGGAGGCATCGGGCACGCGCGTGGTCGCTACGGCACCGCGGAGGCGCCAGCGCGCAGAGCCGTCGAGCTGCGCATTGGCGCCCTCGGGTCCGCGCACCCGCTGGTCGCCGCAGATCTGGCCGCACTCGCGGCGATCGTTTTCGGGCGCGGCCGTCTGGACGAGGCGGAGACGCTTCACCGGCGGGCGCTGGCGATCTTGCGCCGCGCGTTCGGCGCGCGCTCGTACGAGGTGGGCGTCAATCTGGCCAGCCTCGCGGACATCCACCACGCGCGGCGCGAGCACGCCGCGGCGCGAGCACACTACGAGCGCGCCCTGGCGATCTTGGAGGGCGTGTTCGGCCGAACGCACGTCGAGGTGGCCATCACCTCGAACAACTTAGCGCAAGCGCTCTATGACGAAGGACGCGTCGGCGAGGCGCGCACGACGGCGCGACGGGCGCTCGCCTGCTTCCGCGCCACCGTCGGGCCGCGTCACCCGAGCACGGTTTCCTGCGCGCAGAATTTGCGAGCCATGAACCGATTCTGAGCGACACTCCATCGTGACGGCACCGAAGCATGTGCGACACATTGCCGCAGGTGCAAACGGTCCACGACGACTCGCAGGGAGGATCGATTCATGGCAAAGGTCTCCATCAAAGTTCGCTCCGCCATCAAAGCTGGGGGCTTCAACGTCCAGCACAACCGCGGCCTTCAGGTCCGCTCCACCATCAAGTCCGGCGGAATCAACGTCCAGCACAGCCGCGGCATCAAGGTCCGCTCCGCCGTCGAGGCTGGCGGCTTCAACCCGCAGCACAACCGCAGAATCAAAGTTCGCTCCGCCGTGAAAGCCGGCGGCTTTTCCCCGCAGCACAACCGCAGCGTCAAAGTCCGCTCCGCCGTCAAGCCGTCGGAATGAGCGCGCAGCACCACCGGACGGCCAGCGTCCGCTGATCCGCCCGACGTGACCGCTCCCCAGATCGCCTACGCGGCGTTCTGGGGCGGCGCGCCGCCCGTGTCGCCGCCGCCCTCGCCTGCCGGCGTCGCCGGTTCCTCGCCCACTTCGCCCGCGTCCATCGTGTAGCCGCAGCCCTCGCGGTCGTTGCAGTAGACGCGCGTGCCGGTCTTCGAGACCTTCTGCAGCAGGAACTTCGCGCCGCACTTCGGGCAGGGCTGCGGGACCGGCCGGTCCCACGAGACGAAGTCGCAGTTCGTCTTCTGGTAGTTCGAGCAGCCGAAGAACACCTTGCCGCGCTTGCTCCGCTTCTCGGTCAGGTAGCCGCCGCAGCCCGGCTTCGGGCAGTCGACGCCCAGCGACATCGGCGCCGTCGTCTTGCACTCGGGGTACCGCGTGCACGCCTGGAACTCGCCGAAGCGCCCGCGCCGGATCACCATGTCGGCGCCGCACGTGGGGCACTTCATGTCCGAAGGCCGCGTCGTCGGCACCACCGTCAGCGTGCCGTCGGCGTTCTTGACGTACTCCTTGGTGTTCTTGCACTCGGGGTAGCCGGAGCACGCGAGGAAGTGGCCGTTGCGGCCCCACTTGATCACCATGCCGCTGCCGCACTTCTCGCAGACCTCGCTGGTGGGCGTCTCCTCGGCCTTGACGTTCCGCATCTCCTTCTTGGCCGTCTCGACCTCGCTCTTGAACGGCCCGTAGAAGCCCTTGAGGATCTTCACCCAGTCGGCGTCGCCCTCCTCGACCTTGTCGAGCTGCTCCTCCATCTGCGCCGTGAAGTCCGAGCTGACGATGTCCGGGAAGCTCTTCACGAGCAGCCCGTCGACCATCACGCCCAGCTCCGTCGGCCACAGGCGGCCTTCCTTCTTCTCGACGTAGCCGCGCCCCTGGATCGTCGTGAGGATCGCCGCGTACGTCGACGGTCGGCCGATGCCCTTCTCTTCCAGCTCCTTGACGAGCGTCGCCTCGGAGAAGCGCGGCGGCGGCTGCGTGAAGTGCTGCTCGGGCTTCGTCTCGAGGAGCTTCAGCGTCTCGCCCTCGCGCACCTCGGGCAGCGCGCCGCTGGTCTCGTCCTCGTTGGCGGCGTCCTCCACCGTCTCGGCGTACACCTCGAGGAAGCCGGCGAACTTCATGACCTGGCCCGTGGCGCGGAGGTCCACGCGGCCGGCGGCGATCTCGATGCTCGTCTGATCGAACACGGCCGGGACCATCTGGCACGCGATCGTGCGGTTCCAGATGAGCGTGTAGAGGCGCAGCAGGTCTTCCGTCTCGCGCTCGTCGCGGCCGCCGCCCTTGCCCGCCGCCCACAGCTTCTTCACCGTCTCGGGGTCGTACTTCACCGACGTGGGACGGATCGCCTCGTGCGCGTCCTGCGCGCCCTTCTTCGTCTTGTAGACCACGGGCTCGGCGGGCAGCCGATCGGCGCCGTAGCGCCCCGTGATGTAGCCGCGCACGTCGGCGACGGCGTCGTCCGACAGGCGCGTCGAGTCGGTACGCATGTACGTGATGAGACCGACGAGGCCGTCCTCGCCCACCTCGACGCCCTCGTACAAGCGCTGGGCCAAGCCCATCGTCCGCTTCGGCGAGAAGCGCAGCTTGCTGGATGCCTCCTGCTGCAGCTTCGACGTGATGAACGGCGGCGGCGGGTTCTTGCGCCGCTCCTTGCGCTCCACAGACGAAACGAGCAGCGGCGACGACTTGATGACGTCGACCGCCTCGCGCGCCTGGCCCTCGTTCGTGAGCTCCGCCTTCTTTCCGTCGATGCGGACGACCTTCGTCGTGAACGGCGGCGGCGTCGCGCCTTCGACCTGCGCCTCGACGGTCCAGTACTCCTGCGGCTGGAACGCGGTGATCTCCGACTCGCGCTCGCAGACGAGCCGCACGGCCACCGACTGCACGCGCCCGGCCGAGAGCCCTCGCCGCACCTTGGTCCACAGCACGGGGCTGATCTGGTAGCCCACGATGCGGTCCAGCACGCGCCGAGCCTGCTGCGACTCGAACTTCTTGAGGTCCAGCGTGGTCGGGCGCTGGATCGCCTCGTTGATGGCCTTCTTCGTGATCTCGTTGAAGAGGACACGCTGGATGTTCGGGTTCGCCGGGCGCACTTCTTCGGCGATGTGCCACGCGATGGCCTCGCCTTCGCGATCGGGGTCGGGCGCCAGCAGCACCTTCTGCACGTGCGCGGCCGCCTCCTTGATCTCGGCGAGCACCTTCTGCTTCGTCTCGATGACCACGTACTCGGGCTCGAACGTGCCGTGCTCGATGTCGATGCCGATCTTCTTCTTCGGCAGGTCCTTGACGTGGCCGACCGACGCCTTCACGACGTAGCCGGGTCCGAGGTACTTCTTGATCGTCTTCGCCTTCGCGGGCGACTCGACGATGACCAGCGCCTCGCTCATGCGGCGGGGCTTGGCGGCGGCCTCCGTGGCTTCGCCTTCGCCTTCGGCCGCCTTGACCTTGGCCGCGACCTTCGTCTTGGCCTTGGTCGACGCGACCTTCGCAGACGTCTTCGCCTTGGTCGCCGCTCTGGCTTTCGCCTTGGCCGGGGCCTTCGCCTTCGTCTTCACTGCGGTCTCCTCCGCACCTTCGGGCGCGTCCGCCGCCTTCGCCGCTACCTTCTTAGTTGGCACGAAGCACCTCGAATCGTCCGCCGGGAAGGCGACGTGCCCACCCGGAAAGCTCAGCCTCCGCGAGCCCAGCCAAGACCTCTGGCAACGTCGCGCCCATCCTCAAAGCTAGATCGATGGGCCGAGCCGCGCCCGAACGCAAGGCGGCGACCAGCGGCCCGAGAGAAGCCGGAACCGCCGCAGGCGCGGCCTCCACGCCCGCGAGCGCGGCCAGCAGCTCCCGTTCATCGGCGACGGGCCGGGCGACGCCCGACGCGCACAGCTCGTCGGTCCCGGGGCTGCCGGGGACGGCCAGCACGCGCCGGCCGAGCTCGCGCGCGCGCCGCGCCGTGATGAGCGCCCCGGAGGCGCGCTTCGCCTCGACCACCAGCGTCGCCTCCGCGAGGGCCGCGACGATGCGGTTGCGCACGGGGAACTGGCCCGGGTGCGGCTTTCGGCCGGGTCCGTACTCGGAGATGATCCCGCCCGCATCAACCGCCGCCGCGAAGAGCTTCGCGTGGCGATCCGGATAGACGACGTCGATCCCGCAGCCGAGCACGACGAAGGTCGCGCCGCCGGCGTCGAGCGCGCCCTGGTGGGCCGCGGCGTCGATCCCCAGCGCGCCGCCCGAAACGACGCCCAGCCCAACGCCCACGGCCGCGCGGGCCAGCCGTCCGGCCAACCCGCAGCCCGCGATAGACGCCGCGCGCGAGCCCACGATCGCGAGCAGGCGCTCGCCATCGGCCGGCAGGCGGCCCGAGATCCAGAGGGAGACGGGGGGCTTCGGAAGTTGTCGCAACGCAGCCGGAAAGGTCGGCGCGTCGGCATCGACACTAAAGAAGGAAGGTCCCATGGCCGGGCTTCTCGGAGCGCGTCCAGCCGGGTTGCTGAGGCCGAAACCGACGCCGCATCCAGCGCTCGGTTGGAGCTCTCGGGCCAAGTTGCAGGGGTTTACACCCACCATAATGAGCCGTTGCAGATAGCGCTCCGGCCGCCCGCGGTCAAGCAACCACGGCTCCGGGTCAATAAAATCAACTACTTATCAGGCGCGCCTTCGAGCTCGCGCAGGATCCGGTCGGCGCCCCGCGCCAAAAGGCGCCTCGCGAGCTCGGCGCCCAGCGCGGCTGCATCGCGGGGCGCGCCCGACAGCTCTTCGCGCAGCATCTCGGATGCATCGGGACGGCCCACGAGGCCGCGCAACACGACGAGGCCGTCCCGGACGACGGCGTGGCCCGCGACGGGCGTACGGCAGCCCACGCCCAGTCCCGCGAGCAAGGCACGTTCGGCCGCGACCGTCACCTCGGCGTCTGCGTCTGCCAGCGCGCGCGTGAGGCCGACCACGCGCGCGTCGGCGGCCCGCGCCTCGAGCGCCAGCGCCCCCTGGCCGATGGCCGGCAACATCTGATCTTCGGTGAGCCGCTGCGTGATGCGGCCCGCGAACCCCAACCGGTCGAGGCCCGCGCAGGCGAGCACGCCCGCGTCGACGACGCCCTCGGCGATCTTGCGCAGGCGCGTATCGACGTTGCCGCGCAGGATCTCGACGCGCAGGTCGGGCCGCATGGCCTTCACCTGGCACACGCGGCGAAGGCTGGAGGTGCCGACGACGCTGCCGGCGGGCAGCCCGCCCAGCGGCGCGCCCGAGCGGCTCACGACGGCGTCGCGCGGGTCGGCGCGCTCGGGGATCGCCACGAGCGCCAGACCGGGCGCCAGCTCCGCCGGCACGTCCTTGAGGCTGTGCACGGCCAGATCGATCGTGCCGGCCAGCAGCGCGTCCTCGATCTCTTTGACCCACACGCCCTTGCCGCCCAATTCGATGACGGCGCCCGTCTGCACGCGGTCGCCCTCGGTGACAAGGATGTGCTCTTCGATCTCGAGGCCGGGGTGGGCGGCGACCAGCGCGCGGCCCACGTGGGCCGCCTGCCAGCGCGCGAGGGCGCTGCCGCGGGTACCGATGACGATTTTGCTTCCGACGAGGGGGTTGGCGTTCATGAAGGGTCGTCCGTGCCGGTCGCGGCGGTTTTGGGGGCCGGCGGCGCGGGCTCCGCCTCGGGAAGCGGGTCCGCCGCCTGCAGATCGAACAGCTTGCGGACCGCGTCGACGAGCGACAGCGCCTCGCCCGCGTCCTTCTTCAGCGCCAGCTGCGGCAGGTGCAGCATCTTCTTCGCCAGCGCGTCGATCGCCGCCGTGATGGCGTTGCGGTCCTTCTCGGGGAGGTGGGACAGGCTGGCGAGCAACTTCTCGGCCTCGCCGTGGGCGAGCCCGAGCACGTGCGCGCGCAACGCCGTGACGGTGGGCCCGAGCTGGCGGCCGCTGAAGGCCTGCACGAAGCGCGTGACCTCGGCGTCGACGATCGACTCTGCCTTCACCGCCTCGCCCTGGCGCAGCTGGAGGTGCTCGGCCGCGCCCTTCTGCAGATCGTCGATGTTGGCGACGTAGACACCGTCGAGATCGGCGGCCGAGGGCTCGACGTCGCGAGGCACGGCGATGTCGATGAGCACGAGCGGGCGGCGGCGCCGTGCCTTCTGCACGCGCACGAGCAGCTCGCGGGTCAGCACGGGCCGCTGCGCGCCCGTGGACGCAATCACGATGTCGGCCTTGACCAGCGCCCCCTCGAGATCCGCCCAGTCATGGACGTCGGCGCCGAAGCGCGCGGCCAACTCCTCGGCGCGTGCGCGCGTTCGGTTCGTGACCGTGAGGGTGGCCCCGCGCGAGCGCAGCGCCCGCGCGGCGAGATCAGACATCTTGCCCGCGCCCACGACCAGCACGCGCTTGCCGTCGAACCCGTCGAAGACGTTGTGCGCGTACTCGACGGCCACCGAGCTGATCGAGACGGGGTTGCGCGCGATCTCGGTCTCGCTGCGCACGCGGCGCGCGGCGCGCGTCGCCCCCTGGGCGCAGCCTTCGAGCACCGAGCCCGACGTACCCACGCGCGCGGCGGCCTCGAACGTCGACTTCACCTGGCCCAGGATCTGTGGCTCACCGAGGACGAGCGAGTCGAGGCTCGCGGCGACGCGGAAGAGGTGCTTGACGCCGTCGCGCTGAAGACGCGTGTAGAGGTGCGGCTCGATCTCCGCCTCGAGCATGCCCGCGCGGCGCGCGAGGTCGATGCTCATGGCGCGGATCGCCGTCTCGGCGTCGGAGGCGACGGCGTAGAGCTCGACGCGGTTGCACGTGTTGAGCATCGCGATCTCGCGCACCCCCGGCAACGTCTTGAGCTCGAGCAGCGTCGCGTCCACCTGGTCGGCCGGCACGGCCAGCTTCTCTCGCAACGCGACGGGGGCCGTGTGGTGCGAGACCCCCAGCACGACGAGGTCGATGGTGGGGGGAGCCTTCTCCGACTTCGCCATGGCTTACGCGGCGTGCCTGATGAAGTAGACGACCAGCACCAGCACCGTCCCCCCAAAGCCACCCAGCGTCAGCCACGCGGCACGCCGCCCGCCCCACCCGGCGCCGAGGCGCGCGACCAGCAGCACGGCGAAGGCCACCCACGTCACGAAGGCGATGAGGTACTCGGGGCGCAGGGCCGCCGCGCCGCGGAGCACGCCGAGGCGCGCGATCCACATCGCGCCCGTGACGATCGCGACCGTGAAGATGGGGAAGCCGATCGACACGCACTGGCCCGCGAGGCGATCCAGCGTGTCGAGCGGCGTGCCTCGCTCGGCGACGCGTGACCACTGCTTGCGCCGCAGCTGTCGATCCTCGAAGAGGTAGACGATCGCCAGCACGGCCGCGATGAAGAAGACGGCCACGCCCAGCGTCGCGAGGAAGATGTGCGTGTAGCCGAGCGTACCCATGGGCGGCGCGCCCTCCTCGGCGGGGACCACACGCGCGAGCAAGAGCAGCGTGAGCGCGGCCGGCGCGGCGAACGCTCCGGCGGTCTTGAGACCATAACGCAACGACGCCAGCAGGTAGCCCGACGCCATGAGGAAGGCGATGAAGGACATCGCCTCGGGCGTCGACGAGATCGGGTTCACGCCGTGCACGCAGCGCGCGCCGATGTCGTAGAGGTGCAGCAGGACGGCCAGCGCGAGCGCGACGCGCCCGGGCTTGTCGCGCAGCCCCACGAGGAAGCCCAGGTAGAGCAGCGACGCGAGGGCGTAGGCCCCAATCTCCAGCGCCGTCAGGGTCGACACGTCCCAGATCTACCACGGGCCGCGTGCGCCCGACGATCCCGGCGTTGCGTCAGAACGCCAGTCGACGCGCCGTCGGCCTTGGAAGGCGACGGGCGGCCATGCTAAACGATGCCGCATGGCCAGCCAGAACCTGCTCGAGGTCACCGACAGCAACTTCCAGACGAACGTGCTCAGCTCGAAGCTCCCCGTGCTCGTGGACTTCTGGGCCGCGTGGTGCGCGCCGTGCCGCGCCATCGCGCCGCACGTCGAAGCGCTGGCCAAGGACTACGAGGGCAAGGTCGTCGTCGGCAAGTGCGACATCGACTCGAACCCGGGCTTCTCGGCCCAGTACGACATCCGCAGCATCCCGACGCTCCTCGTCTTCAAGGAGGGCAAGGTCGTCGGTCAGGTCGTCGGCGCCGTGCCGAAGACGAAGATCGAAGACCTCATCAAGAAGGCGCTGTAGCGCCCGAGAGAGCGGCCGCGCGGCCGGGAGGTCGAGCACGCGCGGCCGATACGACGACGGCGCGGCTACGGACAGGCCGTGCACGTGCCGTCCGTGCAGCCGCCGCTCTCGCACAGGTACGAGGCAGAGCACGGCGCGCCCACCGGGGACCGCGGACCGCAGACGTCGGGAGTGGTGGATTCGGGGGGACTGCAGGCGCCGTCCACACAAAAGTCGAGCTCGCCGCACGGCTGGCCCTTCCTACTCGCGGCCACGCACCGATTGGTCTTCGAGTCGCATGACGCCCCAAGGTCGGCGGCGGGGCAAGAAACGAGCTCCGCGGCGGATCGTCGCAGCCCCCGCGCGACGTTGTTTGCAAGACGTCGCCGAATCGAAGACGATGCCGCGTGATGGCTCATTGCCCCCGTCCTTTTCTCGGTCGCAAGGGTTTCTCGCTCGTCACGATGTGCGCGTTGTCGTGGGCGTCGGTCGCCGCTGCCGCGCCCGCGGTCATCACGCGCGGCACGGTGGCGCGGTCCGCGCCTTTCAACGTCGCCCCGGCCGTCGAGACGCTCTCGCCCGGCACCAAGCTCGAAGCAGACCAAGCCCCCACCAGCGACGGCTGGCGCCGCGTCCAGCTCCGGAGCGGCAAGTTCGCGTTCGTCCACGACGGAGACGTGGAGGTCGATCTCGCGCACGCTGCAAAGCCGGCCGCCCCGGCGGCTGCGCACGTCGCGGAGGCGCCTTCACCCGCGCCGGCCGCCGAGGCTTCTTCGTCGGCGCCCATCGATGCCGTGTCCGCACCCGAGGCCCGACCGGCGGGCCCATCGCTTCAATACGTCGGGACGTTCTCGCACCTGGCCGAGCTCGTGAAATCGGATCCCGACGTCTTCGATCTGGCGAGCGGGATCGCCTCCCGGAGGACCGCGGCTTCGCAGCTCGTCTGGGGCGGCGCCTTCGGCGGCATCTTCCTCGCGGCGCTCGGATCGTTCGCGGCGGCGCACGACGCGTTCAGCCCCTCGACGAACGCGACGCTCATCTCGGCGGGCGGCGCGATCTTCTTCCTCGGCCCGCTCATCGGCGCGGCGATCTGGCCGCTGCACGACGACCAGACGGCCGTCATCAACATGTGGAACGCGCGCCACCCCGACCGCCCGTTCGTCGATCACTCAGGCGTCGAAGTCCCGCGCTGACGCGGGCTGAAACGGACATCGGCGCCCGAGTGGGCGCCGATACCGTGTACGCAGTCGCGAGAGCGAACGGGATTACTGGACGACGGCGCCCGAGCGGACGGCCGAGGCCGAGAGCGCCTCGGCGGGCTCGCCGCCGAACGAGACGTCGGCGGGCGCCGGCGACTTGGCGTTCATGACGACGAACGCCGGGGGCGGCACGACGACGGTCGTCGCCTCGCGGCGGCCAAACAGCCGGGCGAAGAAGCCGCGCGCGGCCAGGCCCACGCCCCCCTGCCACAACGACACCCAGCCGACGTAGCCGAAGCCCGCGAGGAAGAGGCCCAGGAACGGGATCGACATGTAGTGGCCGTGCTCGAGCGCGACGCCGATCGCGACGACGAAGTACGCCGCCATGCCGAGCTCGATGAACGGCGTGATCGACTTCGCGGCGCGGTACTTCTTGCTCGACCAGCTCTCGAGCTTGCCGCGGACGCCGTGCTTGGGCGTGCGCACGAACTCCGTCTCGCGGCCCGCGAGGGCCTCGAGCACGGCGCGCGTCTGGTTGACGCACAGGCCGATGCCGACCGACATGACGAGCGGCAGCCGCTTGAGGGCGCTCCACGAGAACTTGGGGCGCGCGCCCGGGTTCTGCATGAGCGCGATCTCGCGCTCGGACGCCAGGTAGAAGGACGCGATCGACAGCGTCGTGCCGAAGAACAGCGGCAGGTCGATCATGAGGACCTCGCGCCAGCCGTGGTGGGTGCGCAAGGCGAGGTTCGGCAGCAGCAGCAGCGACAGCACGACCAGCAGCGGGTACGCGAGGTTGTTCGTGAGGTGGAAGAACGCCTCGGACTTCTGCGCGAGCGTCGCGTTCGAGCGCAGGATCGTCGGCAACAGCTTGCGCGCCACCTGCACCGAGCCCTTGGCCCAGCGGAACTGCTGCGACTTGAACGCCGACATCTCGACCGGCAGCTCGGCCGGCGCCGTGATCTCGGGGACGTACACGAACTTCCAGCCGCGCAGCTGCGCGCGGTACGAAAGGTCCATGTCCTCGGTCAGCGTGTCGTGCTGCCAGCCGCCCGCGTCGGCGATCGCCGAGCGGCGCCAGATGCCGGCCGTGCCGTTGAAGTTGAAGAAGCGGCCCGACCAGTTGCGGCCGGCGTGCTCCATGATGAAGTGCCCGTCCAGCATGAGCGCCTGGACCTCGGTCAGCGCCGAGAAGTCGCGGTTGACGTGCTCCCAGCGCGTCTGGACGACGGCCACCTTGGGATCGAGGAAGTAGTGGATGCTGCGCTCGAGCACGTCGGGCAGCGGAAGGAAGTCGGCGTCGAAGATCAGGATGAACTCGCCCTTGGCCGTCTTGAGGCCGTTCTCGAGCGCGCCCGCCTTGAAGCCCGAGCGATCGACGCGGTGGACGTACTCGATCTCGAGATCGGGGAAGCGGCGCGCGAGGTCGGCGATCTTGCGCTTGCAGATCTCCTGCGTCTCGTCCGTCGAGTCGTCGAGGACCTGGATCTGGAAGCGGTCCCGCGGGTAACGGATCTGCGCGACGGCGTCGAGGAGGCGCTCGACGACGTACATCTCGTTGAAGAGCGGCAGCTGCACCGTGACGCCCGGCAAATCGGAGAACATTCCCAGGGGCCGCGGGCGCTTGTCGCGGAACCGGTAGTACATCCACACCAACGAGCTGCGATGGAACCCGTAGGCGGCGAGCGCCAGCAGGATCACCAGATAAGTCCCGACGACCAGAGACGAAATCTGCATGGCGCACACTGTACGCCTGCAATTGTCACTGAATTGTAAGCGTCTGTTTTTTGTTGTCGGGCCGACGTCCCTAGAGGGCCTTAGAGGAACGCGAAGCGAACGCCGGCCTCGAGGTTAGGGACCCAGCCCTTCTCTCGCAGGACAGTCAGGCCACCGGAGGTGACGCGAAGCTCCCCGGCGTTGGCGAGGCCGCCGCCGACCACGATGCCGATTCCCTGGCTCCAGCGCCACTCATAGCCCGCGTTGAGGAACACGCCCCACGCCGTGTCGGTGTCGCTGCCGAGCGTGAGCTTCTCGTAGTTGGCGCCGACCGCGACGTAGGGAGTATGGACCTGGCCGGCGTTCAGGCGCGAGACGAGCGCGGGTGCGTAGCCGATCCCCGTCGCACCACTAAAGTCGAGGTGACCGACCTGAAAGTCCAAGGCGATGTGGTCGACCGGCGAGACGATGATGTCGCCGCCCACGAAGCCGAGACCGTTGCCGATCTTGTAGCCAATCGCGAGCTTCTTCTCGGGCCCGGGCGGCGGCGGGGGTGGCGGCGGAGGAGGTGGCGGATACGCGGCCACGGGCGGATAGCCGGGATACGCGGCATAGCCTGGCGGATAGTCGGGGGGCGGCGGATACCCGGGCGGCGGCGGGTACCCGGCGGGCGGCGGCGGGTACCCGGCGGGCGCGGGCTGAGCCGGGGGAGCCCCCGCCTGCGCAGAGGCGACGGCCGGCGACGAGAGCGCTCCCACCAACGACGCGAGGACCGACCACCATGCGGTGCGCATGGCGCGCACTTTAGCCCCGTCGTGGGCCGCCGTCCTGCGACAAGGTGTCGCAGTCGCGTCAGACCGGAACGACGGCGCCCGTCGTGACGTGGTTCTCGGCGCCGGCCAGCCAGAGGATCGCAGCGGCGATGTCGGCGGGCTTGCTCCAGCGCGCGACGACCTCGGGCGGGCTGGGCATCGCCTTGCGGTTCGCGGGCGTGTCGATCGTGCTCGGGACGACGGCGTTCACCAGCACGCCCTTCGGTCGCGCCTCCTCGGCGAGCGCGCGCGTGAGCGCGACAACGCCCGCCTTCGAGACGGTGTAGGCGAGGGAGCCGGCACCCGGCTCGACGGCGGCGCGCGAGGCGACGTTCACGATGCGGCCCGGCGCGCCGCGAAAGCGCCGCAGAGCCTCGCGGCTGCACAGGAACGCCGAGACCAGGTTCTGGTCCAGCTGCACGCGCAGCGCTGCGAGCGTCGTGTCGAGAACGGGCGCCGCCGCGAAACCGCCGGCGACGTTCACGGACGCCCAGAGCTCGGGCAGGTCGGAGTAGAAGCGCATCACGTGGGCCTCGTCGGCCAGCTCGACACCCGAGGTCAGCCGCAGGCGCTCCGTGCGGGGCATGTCGCCGGGGGCAGCGCCCCGGTGCGGGACATGACAAACGGCGCCTGCGCCCAGGAGCGCCTCGACGACCGCGCGACCGAGCGCGCCCGTCCCGCCGGTCACCACCACGTGCCTGTTCGCGAAGTCCGAAGCCATGAGCAACCTCCTTCGTCGGACGCTAGCACGCGGACGTCGAGGCGGCCGGGAGCCGTCCCTGCCAGGAAGCTGGCGCGCCCTCCTCCCCGCCCCCCGTGATACGCTGACCGCCGTCGATGGTCTCCGGCGTGGCGATGGACCCGCTCGTGGGGCGGGAGCTTTCCGGGCGGTACCGCATCCTCGCGAAGCTGGGCGAGGGCGCGATGGCCAGCGTCTACCTGGCCGAGCACACCGCCGTCCGCAAGACGATCGTCCTCAAGGTGCTCTTGCCCGAGCTCGCCAGCGAGCCCGAGGTGGTGGAGAGCTTCCTGCGCGAGGCGCGCATCGCCGCGGAGATCCACCACGACAACGTCATCGACATCTTCTACAGCGGGAGATCGGACGAGGGCCTCGTCTTCCTCGCGATGGAGTACGTCAAGGGCACGACGCTCTACGACGTGCTCGAGGCGGACGGCCCGCTGCCGTGGGCGCGCGCCAAGCCCCTGCTCGTGCAGATCGCGGGCGCGCTCGCGGCGGCGCACGCGCAGGGCGTCGTGCACCGCGACGTCAAACCGGAGAACGTCCTCGTCGGGACGGCCGAAGCCGAAGACGGCCCGAAGGGCGTCGGCGGGGAGCACGTGAAGGTCGTCGACTTCGGGATCGCGAACGCGCGCGGCGACATCGGCGGCGCCGAGGGCGTGTGCGGCACGCCCGAGTTCATGCCGCCCGAGCAGGCGCAGGGGCAGCCGCCCGACGCGCGCGACGACGTCTACGCGTTCGGCTGCCTCATGTACCAGGTGCTCACCGGCGACGTGCCGTTTCGCGCCGACGACGTGCCGCGGGTCCTGCTGATGCACCTGCGCGATCCGGTGCAGCCGCCGCGCCAGCGCCGCCCCGACCTGGCCATCCCGCCGGGCGCGCAGGACGTGGTCATGCGCGCGCGCGAAAAGAAGCGCGAAGACCGATGGCAGACCATGGCCGAGGTCGAGCGCAAGCTGGCCGAGACCGAGCTGCCGCCCGAGGAGAAGCCGGCGCGCGCGCGTCCGAAGACACCGATCGCGCTGGCCGTGCCGTCGAGCTTGCGGCAGCACGCGCAGCTCGGGGGCGCGCCGGCGCGGCGGAGATCGCGCCTGCCGTTGCTCGTCGGCGCCGCCATCGTGCTCGCGTGCGCGATCTTCGCGTTCGCGCGCCACGCGCTGCTGCACGCGCCGGGGCGCATCGAGATCGAGACCGAGCCGCTCGAAGCGGAGATCTTCGTCGACGGCCAGAAGGTGGCGGATCGTTCGCCGATGTTCCTCGACGCGTCGCCGGGCTCGTATCGCGTGGTCGTGCGCAGCCCCGGCTACGAAGCGCAGGAGCGCGTGCTGGTCATGAAGCCGGGCGCGCAGGACGTCGCG
>DASZUD010000162.1:0-13951 GCA_035548155.1 Polyangia bacterium | reverse complement strand
CTACGGGACGGCGCGCGCCACGGCGTACGGCTACTCGATCTGGGAGATGTACATCTATGACGGCTCGTGCAGCACGGGCGCGGGCGGCTCGGGTGGCACCACGGGCGCCGGCGGCACGACGGGCAGCGCCGGCACGACGGGCAGCGCCGGTGCCGGTGGCACGACGGGCAGCGGCGGCGCTGGTGGCGCGGCGGGCAGCGGCGGCGCGGCGGGCAGCGGCTCGTGCGTCGGCGGCCTGCTCACGACGTCGACCTCGCCGGTCGTCGCGTCGCCGAGCCCGAAGCAGGCCGCGAAGAACGCCTTCGACGGCAAGACCGGAACGCGCTGGGAGAGCGCGTACGCGGATCCGCAGTGGATCTACGTCGACCTCGGCTCGGTGAAGACGATCACCGAGGTGAAGATCGACTGGCAGCACGCCGCGGCGAAGGACTACCGCATCGACGTGTCGAATGACGGCGTGAGCTGGAGCGCCCCCGTGGCGTCGAAGACGGGCGGGGCTGCGGTCGATCACCGCATCGACGACCTCACGGGGCTGTCGGCCAGCGGCCGCTACGTGCGCATGTATGGCACGGCGCGCGCCACGGCGTACGGCTACTCGATCTGGGAGATGTACGTGTACGGCTACGACGCGGCTTCGTGCGCGGCGAATCTCCTCACGGCCGGCTGGGATGGCACGAGCGTCTCGGCGAACTTCACGCCCGTCGCGGGGTACACGTTCGGCGCTTCGAAGAACGCCATCTCGTTCGACTACACGGGCAAGACGTTCTCGGTGCAGTCGGCGCCGCCGGTCCTCACGTTCACGCAGCCTGTGACGATCGCGCAGGCGGGGACGAAGTGGCGTCTCACGCTGGCGATCTCGGGCATGAACGATCAAACGAACTACCCGCCGACGTTCCTCGCGCTCCTCGGCGGCGTTCGCGCCAGCTCCTACACGCCCGCGGGCACGGTCAGCTCGAGCAGCGGCGGGCTCCTCACCGTCGGTCAGCTCAAGACGGGCTCGCAGATCACGGTCGACTTCACCCTCTCGCTGACGGCGGGACAGACGCTCGACGTCGAGATCGACGACGTGCCGGGGCTCTCGTCCTCGGGCGTCGGCATGCAGAAGTTCGATCTGACCGGCGCGTCGCTCGTTCGCCTGCAGTAACCGCTCTTTGGTCCCAGAGCCGAGCGATGCGGCGAACGCGTCGGATCGCTCGGCCCCGGCTCGGTTCCCGGCGCAGGCCGCCGCGAGGCGGAAGCGGCCCCTGAAATCCGGCGCGAGCCCTGCTTAACGAGCCCCGGGGCACGACAGGAACGCGGCCCCGGCGTGCGTGCCGCGGTCGGGCGCGGCCGCATGAGCGGCAAAGGCGCCGGCGCGCGCGCGTCGTTACGTGGGGGCAACCGCGTGACACCTCCGGTTCCCCTCGGGCGGGCCGTTCGTGCGCGGCGGCCGCGGCGAGGTCGTGGCACACGCATTGAAATCACCGGGGAGGCGGCGGGACATCGTCGCCAAAGCGGGGTCACGGTTCAGGGCGACCCGGATGAGTGTGACGGTGTCCCGTTTTCATTCCGAAAGGGGGCGTCATGTCGAAGCAGCGCGAGCAGAAGAACCGGCAGCCGCACAAGAAGGGGGGCGAGCAGCCGCACACGCACCAAGCGCCCAGCCATCACGGCGAAGAGCAGGGCACGCATCGCGGCGCTCACCACGGCTCGCCGCATCGCGAAGAGCCGCCGCCGCGCGAGCACTCGGAGACCGACTACCCGCCGCCGGGGCGATCGCCTGCGGAGGAGCTCTCGCCCGACGACGAGGGCGGTGGCTAGGTGCGTGACGGCGCTGGCAAAGATCGCGACCGGCGAATTAGAGTCGCGGCGTGAAGCGACGAAATCCGTTCGTGTTCGTTTTCGTGGTCCTGGGGCTCGTGGCCATCTCGGCGTCGTCGGGATGCAAGACGACGCTCAAGCCCTTGCCCCAGAACCCGCCGCGCATCATCGACTCGCCTCCCGAGCAGCGGGCCGCGCTGAACGAGGCTGCCAACCTCGGGATTCCGCAAGAGGAGCGCCGCTTCGGCATCGAGCAGGAGAAGGAGCTCAAGCGGCAGGAGGCCGAGAAGGCCCAAGACCGGAAGGACAAGACGGCGGTGATCCCCATGCCGGTCGCGAACCGGGCGGGCGCGATGCCGGATGCCGGCGCCATCCCTGACGGCGGGAACGACGGGAAGCTGTAATAGACCGTAATTATTGACACTCGTCGCTCGTGTTGCATCCATTCGCATGGATGCATATAGTCGGGGCGTGCAGGCTGCCGAGCTCGCCGCGCGCGCTGATCTGTTTCGCCTCCTCGGCGACGAGGATCGGCTGCGCCTTTTGGCGCTCTGCGCCGCCGAGGAGCTGACCGTCGGCGAGCTGGCGACGCTGACGGGCGAGAGCCAGCCTCAGGTCACGCGCAAGAGCCAGCCGCTGCGGGAGGCGGGGCTGCTCGCGTCGCGCAAGGACGGCACGCGCACGCTGCTGCGCGCCGAGGCCGAGGCTGCGGCGGACGCCGTCGTGGCGGCCGCGCTCGAGGCGGGCCGCGCGCTCTGCGAGAAGGACGGCAGCCTCGCGCAGATCCCCGCGCTCGTCGCGCAGCGCGAAGAGACCTCTCGCCGGTTGTTCGCGCGCGTGGAGGCGGGCGCGGCGCCGCTCGCGCCCTCGACGGCGAACGGCGCCTCTCCGTTGCCGCTGTTGCCGATGCTGGCGCCGCTCCTGCCCGGGCGCGCGCTCGCCGTCGACGTCGGCGCGGGCGAGGGCACGCTGCTGCCGCTGCTCTCGCCGCTTTATGACCGCGTCGTCGCCGTCGATCGAAGCGCAGCGCGCCTGGCGCGCTGTGCCGAGCGCGTGAGCGCGCTGGGGCTGCCCAACGTCCGCCTGCGCGAGGGCGCCGTCGAGGACGCGGGCATCGTCGAGGAGATCGGCCGCATCTCGCGCGCGGGCGCCGATCTGGTCGTCGTCTCGCGCGTGCTCCACCACGCCGCGCGCCCGCAGGACCTGCTCGCGGCAGCGGCGCGGCTCGCGCGCGCGGGCGGGCACGTCGTCGTCGTCGACCATGTCCCCCACGAGGACGAGTCGCTGCGCGAGCGCGGCCACGTGTGGCTCGGCTTCGAGCCGGCCAAGCTGCGCGTATGGCTCGAGGCCGCGGGCCTCGACGTCGTGCACCTCGCGCCGATGCGCTCGGACGACACGCCTCCGCTGCAGCTGGCCGTCGGCCGCGCGCGGCAGAAGCTGGAACAAATTCCCCAATAACCGAAGCAGCAACCTCAGAAGGAGACCGACATGGATACCCGCAACGAGTTCCCCGCCTACAAGGTCAAAGACCTCTCGCTCGCCGAGCTCGGCCGCAAGAAGATCCGCATGTCCGAGAAGGAGATGCCGGGCCTCATGGCGCTGCGCGAGGAGTACGGCGCGCAGAAGCCGCTCAAGGGCGCGCGCATCGCCGGCTGTCTGCACATGACGATCGAGACGGCGATCCTCATCGAGACGCTCGTGGCGCTCGGCGCCGAGGTGACCTGGACGTCGTGCAACATCTACTCGACGCAGGACGAGGCGGCCGCCGCCATCGCGAAGGCGGGCGTGCCCGTGTTCGCGTGGAAGGGCGAGACGCTGCCCGAGTACTGGGCGAACATCGAGGCGCAGATCTTCGCGTTCAAGGACGGCAAGGGCCCGAACCTGCTGCTCGACGACGGCGGCGATCTCACGCTGCTGGTCCACAAGGGCGTCGAGTTCGAGAAGGCCGGGAAGGTGCCGGATCCGGCGAGCACGAACGTCGAGGAGATGAAGGTCATCCTCAACCTGCTCGCGGGCAGCCTGAAGAAGGACGGCCAGCGCTACACGAAGCTGGCCAAGGAGATCAAGGGCGTCTCCGAGGAGACGACGACGGGCGTGCACCGCCTGTACGAGATGGCGAAGAACGGCACGCTGCTGATCCCGGCCATCAACGTCAACGACTCGGTGACGAAGTCGAAGTTCGACAACCTCTATGGCTGCCGGGAGTCGCTGTTCGACGGCATCAAGCGCGCGACGGACGTCATGGTCGCGGGCAAGGTCGTCGTCGTGGCTGGCTACGGCGACGTCGGCAAGGGCTGCGCGCACGCGGCGCGCGGCCTGGGCGCGCGCGTCCTCGTGACGGAGATCGATCCGATCTGCGCGCTGCAGGCGGCGATGGAAGGCTACGAGGTCGTCACGATGGAGGACGCCGCGTCTCTGGGCGACATCTTCGTCACGGCGACGGGCTGCATGGACGTCATCCGCGGCGAGCACATGAAGGCGATGAAGGACGAGGCGATCCTCTGCAACATCGGCCACTTCGACAGCGAGATCCAGGTCGCCTGGCTCGAGTCGAACCCCGAGGTGCGCGAGGAGAACATCAAGCCGCAGGTCGACCAGTTCATCCTGCCGGGCGGCAAGCGCCTCACGCTGCTGGCGCGCGGGCGCCTCGTCAACCTGGGCTGCGCCACGGGGCACCCCAGCTTCGTCATGTCGAACTCGTTCTCGAACCAGACCATCGCGCAGATGGCGCTGTGGGAGAACGCGACCAAGGGCAAGGACTCGATGACCGGCATGACGTTCAAGTCGGGCGAGGTCGCCGTGCTCCCGAAGAAGCTCGACGAGAAGGTCGCGCGGCTTCACCTCAAGAAGGTCGGCGTCAAGCTGACGACGCTCTCGAAGGAGCAGGCCGACTACCTCGGCGTGCCGGTCGAGGGGCCGTTCAAGCCGGATCACTACCGCTACTGACGTCGGCGGGAGGGGCCCCGGAGGCCCCTCCCACCGGCCCACCCCACGGCGGTGCGCAGGGGGCGCTCGTTGCTTCGACGAGCGCACCCGCGCTTTCTTCTTAGGGTGAGCCGGCGCGGCGGAGCTGCGGCTCGCGTCGGTAAGTCGGCTCAACAGCCGTGAATCAGCGGCGGCGCTTTTTGCGTTTGCCGTTGCCGTCGAGGTCGGCGCGGGCGCGCAGGGCGCGGATGTCCTTGAGCGCCTCCTTGCCCATCTCCTTGAGCGCGTCGAGCCATTGCGACTTGTACGGTCGGAGCGCGAGGACGATGCGCTGGACGACGGCCAGGTTCCTGAACCACTTCTTGTCGGCGGGCACGAGGTACCAGGGCGCGGCCGGCGTCGCGCACTTCTCGAGCGCGTCCTCGTAGGCCGCGGTGACCTCGTTCCACAGCGGGAGCTCGCGCCAGTCGTTGGGGTTCAGCTTCCACGCCGTGCGCGGATCTTTCTCGCGCGCGTAGAGCCGCTCGATCTCCTCGTCGCGGCTGACGTGCAGGTAGAACTTCAGCACGATGACGTCGCTGTCGACCAGAAGCTGCTCGAACGCGTTGATGTGCGCGTAGCGTCGCTTCCAGGTCGCCTCGGGGACGATGTTGTGCACGCGCGCGGCGATGACGTCTTCGTAGTACGAACGGTTGAAGAGCGCGACGTGGCCGCGCGCCGGCACGACGCGGTGAGCGCGCCACAAGAAGTCGTGGGCGTACTCTTCGGCGGTGGGCACCTTGAAGGGCGCGACCGCGGCGTTCTGGATGTTCGTGAACTCGAGGATCTTGCGGATCGCGCCGTCTTTGCCGCTGGCGTCGCGCCCCTGCAACACGACGAGCAGCGCGTGCTTCCCGGCGTACGTCAGCAGGTTCCCGAGCTCGGCCAGCTCGTTCCCCCACACCTCGAGCTCCCCGAGGCCGGCCTCCTTGTCGACGCGTCCCGTGTCGCCGGCGTCGAGCTCGTCGAGATCGATCCTGCGCGAGCCGTCCGTCGAGGGCGCATACGCGTGCTTGGCCATGCTCGAGTTTTAACACCCGGGACGCGGCTGCACCCGGACGTCAGAACTGCAGGCCGGCGATGGCGCGCCCGTACCAGGTCTCGGACTCGTCGGTGATGCCGCGGCCCGCGCCCACGGTGAGCCAGAAGCCCTGCATCGGGCCGGCGAAACGAGTCGCCCACGAGAGGGCGGGGCCCGTCCACGCGTAGGCCTCGCTCTCGCCGCCTTCGCGCTCGGCCTTGCCGAAGATCTCGTAGCCGACCTTGAACGCGGGGCCGCCCAGCTCCCGGCTCACGCCCAGCGCGTACTCGAGCTCGGGGACCCACGTCCCGTCGCGGAGGTGCTCGCCCTCTCCGGCGACGTTGAAGGCGACGTTCCAGGGGCCGAAGTCGCGCGCGAGGATGAGCTTCAGCTCGTACTTCGAATCGGCGTCGCCGTGACGCAGCCACTGATACTCGAAGTAGATGATCGGGTCGACGATCCAGCTGCCGGCGGGCAGCAGGCGATACCGCGTCTCCACCTTGAGCCCGCCGTACCCCGTGTCGGCCGAGTCGCTCGTCGTGTCGAGCAAGTTGTAGAGGGCGACGTCCCAGCGATCGGTCAGGCCGTACTCGAGCTCGACCATGTGCCGGAAGCCCCCCTGGGCTGACGGCGGGCCGTCGAGGAACTCGCCGTCGCGGGCGTACGTGCTCCACAGCTCGACGTCGAGCTCGCCCTTCGGCGCCGTGACGGCCTCGTAGGTCACGGCATAGGCGCGGCGATCGGCGCGCGCGGGCGCGGCGGCAAGCACGGCGAAGAGCGCTGCGCCACCGGCGAACCAAATGTTATTTTTGAAAGTGATTATCATATTCTCTTTGATATCGAAGCGCCTGACGTCTGTCAATGCCGTCCGCCGACGGCTCAGCCGCCCAGCAGGGCCTCGACGCGGAGGATCTTGCCGAGCGACGAGGCGGCCTGGGCGTGGTCCATCGCAGCGAAGACGTGCGACTGCTCGGCGGCGAACCGATCCGGGTGGCGCTCGAGCAACGCGATGTAGTGGGCGAAGTAGCGCTCCGCCGGGACGTCACCCTTGCCGAGGAGCGCGTGGCGCACGACGGCATGCAGGGCGAAGCGGCCCGACGCCGGCTCCTGCACCAGGCGCCAGCGGCGCAGCGAAGCGAGGGCGCGACCGGGCGCGCGTGCGAGCGCTGCGATCGACGCCGCGTCCATGTTGTCGCCGGGGCACGACGCGAGGACCAGCAGCATGCGCCGCGCGGCCGCGGGAAGCCGCGCCCATGCCCACTCGACGAGCAGCTTCACCTCGATGACGTCGTCCTCATGCGCCATGACGCGCACGCGCTCGACGCCCTCCGCGATCAGGAAGGCGCGCAGCGCGTCCGTCGTCACGGCGCCGGTCGTGACGAGCGCGTCGGCGACGTCGAGGGCCAGCGGGTTCCATCGCAGCAGGCCCGTGAGCGCGCGCACCGACGGGAACGCGTCCCGGCGCGCATGGATGAGCGGGGCGACGACCGGGAAGATCGCCATGCCCGACAGCAGGCAGCGGCGCGCCGTCAGCAGCCACGTGACGGGCGTGCCCTCGAGCGCGTCGAGGAAGCGCGCCATCGCGCGATCGTTCTCGTGGTTGTCGAGCACGAGCAGCATCGGGCCGCGCGCCGCGAGGGCCGTGCGCACGCTCTCGACCAGCGGCTCGCGCGGCGCGCCGAGGCGCAGCGCCACCATCTGGAGCAGCGTGCGGTGATCCCAGTTGCCGACGCGGAACCAGGCGGCGCCTCCCGGGAAGTGGGGCGCCAGCTTGTGCGCGAGCGCGGCGGCGAGCACCGACTTGCCGCTGCCGCCGCCGCCCACGAGCGCGAGGCGCGCGAGCCGCCCGCTGGTGAGCGCCGCCGACAGCGTCGCGAGCTCGGAGCGCCGGCCACGCAAGCGCGGCGCCGGGGGCAGGTCGAATCGGGCGCGCACCATCGCGCCCACTCTACCTGACCGGCGCCGCTTCGCAGGCCTTCGCGCGTGACCTATCGACGGCGTCGGCGCGCGGCGACGAGGCCGAGCAGGGCGAGCGCCGAGGCGAGGGCCGAGCCGCCCGCGCCGCCAGCGACGGCGCAGCCACCCGAGCCCGCGGCGGCCGCCGACTGGCCGGGCGTCATGGGCTGCTGAGTCGCGCCACCGCTCGTCGAGCCGCTCGAGTCCGCCGCGCCGCCGTTGCTGCCGCCGATCGTCTCGACGGGCCGGCCCTCGGCGTCCTTCGCGACGGCGTAGACGTTGTAGGGCGACTGGCAGACCTTCGTCGGGGGCGAGGTCGGCGTCGGGCCGTCCGTCGGCGCCGGCTCATCGGGCGCGATCGACGCACCGCTCGAGCCTGCCGCCGCCGACGACGAAGACGAAGCCGCCCCCGCGTCGGCCGTCGTCCCGCGCGCGGGATATGCGTCGACGCACGTCCAGCTCGCGGGGCAGTCCGAGTCCGCCGTGCACGTGCTTGCCTTGGGTGAGCAGTAACCGGGGAACGACGTCGTCGTCGTGCACATGTCGGCAGGCGCCGTGCCGCCGGTCAGCGCGTCGCCGCCGGTCCCGCCTGCGCTCGGCATCTCGGCGTCCGCGCCGCCGCCGCTCGAGCTCGACGTGCCCGTGCCGGCCATCACCGTCCCGCTACCGCCCGAGCAGGCGCCCGAGACCGTCGGTTGGCACGTGAACCCTTCGCCGCACTCGGCGTCGGCGCTGCACGGCAGCTGCCACTTGAACATGCACGTCGAGACCGTCGTGGTCGTGCACGTGGCCGGGGCCGCGAAGCACTGCGCGTTGGGCGGGCAGGCCGAGCCGCCCGAGCACGACTCGCGCTCTTCCGTGTGGCAGACCATGCCCGCGCCGCAGTCGGCGTCCGTCGAGCACGAGGCCTGGATACACACGCCATGGGTCGCCTGCTGGCCCGTCTCGGCCTTCGCGTCCTGCGCGCAGACTGTGTCGGCGGGGCAGGGCGCCGGGGTCGGCACGGTCGTCGCGACGAGCTGACAGGTAAAGCCCTTGGCGCACTCCGCCGTCGTCGCACAGTCGGCGGCGCGGGCACGCGGCGCGATGAACACGAGGGCGGTCAGCGCGAACGTGGGAAGGAGGATCCTGGTACACGACATGAGAGCTCTCCGTTGGTTCTAAGTGGGCTAAGCGATCAGGCGGGGTCCTGTTGACCTCTTCACCTTTGCCGAGTCCTGCCAAGTCCGTGCCACTGGCGGCGCGCCGCGTCCGCCCGCGGCTTTCGGCCGCGGAGAATCAGTTTCCTGATACGCGGCCGGCTCGCGGGGTCGCGTTCCTGAGGCCCGCCTCAGGGGCTACTTCTTTTTGTGCTTGGCGCCTTTCGCACCCTTGGGCAGGAGCAACGGCACGCCGTTCTTCTCCTGGACCGTCATCATCTCGCCGTCCCTGCACGACCCGCTGATCGTGCGGCCCTCGGGGCTCTTGCCCGCGATCTTTCCCGCCTCGATCGTGGTCGTCCCGTGTGCCCGCACCTTTTGGTTCGCCGAGTTGCCCGACGAGACCGCGAACTCGTAGCCGGTCTCGTTGGTGACGACGCAACTGCCGCGCGCCTCCGCCGCCGCCAACGACACGCCTGCGACGAGGCTCAGCACCAATCCCGCTCGCGACATGGGGTCCTCCTTTCGAGCACCGGCTCGAAAGGTTAGTGCCGCGAGCGCAGGCGCGCTTTTCAAACAAAGCGCGTGACGGGCCGCACCATCACGGCGGCCCGCGAGGCCGCGAACCGCGCGCGGTGGCGGTGTGAGCGTCGCGCCTACAGCTTCTTCGCGATCTCGACGACGCGCTCGGCCGTCATGCCGAGCTCCTTCATGATCGTCGCGCCGGGCGCCGACATGCCGAAGCGGTCGATGCCCACGACGGCGCCGTCCAGTCCGACGTAGCGGGCCCACGTCGACGACACGGTGGCCTCGATCGCGACGCGCTTCCTGCACGACTTCGGCAACACCTCCTCGCGGTACGCCGCCGGCTGGCGGTCGAAGCGCGAGAATGACGGGATGCTCACGACGCGCGTGCCCGGGCCCAGCGTCTTCGCCGCCACGAGCGCGTGCTGCAGCTCGCTGCCCGCCGACAAGAGGATGAGCTCCAGCGGCGCCGTCTCCTTCTTGGCGATGTAGCCGCCCTTGAACACGCCCTCGCGCCGGGCGGCGACCGGGACCTCCGAGAGCAGCGGCACGTTCTGACGGGTGAGCGCGAGCAGCGTCGGACCGTCGGTGCGCTCGAGCGCCGCGACCCACGCGCCGGCCGTCTCCTCGGGATCGGCGGGGCGGATGACGTCGAGGTTGGGGATGACGCGCAGGCCGGGGATCGTCTCGACTGGCTCGTGCGTCGGCCCGTCCTCGCCCACGCCGACGCTGTCGTGCGTGAAGACGTAGATGACCGGCAGGTGGCTCAGCGCCGCGAGGCGGATCGCCGCGCGGCAGTAGTCGGCGAACACCAGGAACGTCGCGCCGCTCGGCCGGAAGATGCCGTGCGCGGCGATGCCGTTCAGGATCGAGCACATGCCGTGCTCGCGGATGCCGAAGCGGATGTTGCGGCCCGTGCGGTGGTTGGGCTTGAAGTCGTCTTCGCCCATCTTGCCGATGTAGTTCAGCGTCGAGCCGTAGAGATCCGCGCTGCCACCGACGAGCAGCGGCACCTTCGCGCTGAGCGGCTGCAGCACCTCCTGGCCCGCCTTGCGCGTCGCGATGTTCGTCCCCGCGGCGAACTCGGGGATCGCGCCCAGCAGCGTCTTCTCGTCGGGCGTGCGCGCCTTCGTGTCGGCGGCGATCGTGTGCGAGTAGGCGCGCGAGACGGCCAGCTCGGCGGCGAGCTGCGGGTTGGCGGCCTTCCACGCCTCGAACGTCTGCGACCACGCGACGTACGCGGCGTCCAGGTCCTTGGCGCGCGCGGCGAAGAAGGCGCTCACCTCGGGCGAGACGTAGTAGGGCTCGGGCGGCAGGCCCAGGTTCTTGCGAGCGGCGTCCGTGAACTTCGCGCCCGCCTCGCCGTGCGCCTTCTGCGTGCCCTCGACCTCGGGGATGCCCTTGCCAATCAGCGTCTTCGCGATGATGAGCTGCGGCTTGCCGCTGCCCGACTTCTTCGCGCGCTCGAACGCCGCGTAGAACGAGTCCATCTCGTGGCCGTTCACGGTCTCGACGTCCCAGCCCAGCGCCTCGAAGCGCTTCGCGGCGTCCAGGCTCTGCGTCTCCTTCGCCATCGCGTCCAGCGTGACGGCGTTCGAGTCGTAGATGACGATGAGGTTGTCGAGCTTCTGGTGCCCGGCGAACTCGACCGCCTCGAGCGCGACGCCCTCCTGCATGCAGCCGTCGCCCGCGAGGGCCACGACGTGGTGATCGAAGATCGTGTGGTCCTTCGTGTTGAAGCGGGCCTCGGCCATCTTGGCCGACACCGCCATGCCGACCGCGTTCGCGATGCCCTGGCCGAGGGGCCCCGTCGTCGTCTCGACGCCGTCGGGCGCGTGGCCGAGCTCGGGATGGCCGGGCGTCTTCGAGCCGAGCTGCCGGAAGCGCTTCACCTCGTCGAGCGTGATGTCGCGGTAGCCGGAGAGGCACAGCCACGAGTAGAGGAACATCGAGCCGTGACCCGCGGAGAGCACGAAGCGATCGCGGTTGAGCCACTCGGGGTGCGACGGGCAGTGAGAGAGCGCGTGCCCGTAGAGAACGGCGCCAATTTCGGCGCACCCGAGCGGCAGGCCGAGGTGGCCGCTCTGGCTCGCGTGCACGGCGTCCATGGCGAGGCCGCGCGCGACGGCCGCGGCCTTCGAGAGAATGTCGACGGGAAGGGCTTTCGAAGTCATGGGCGGGGACCTTACCAGGGCCGCGCCGCGACGACTACCGATTGACGCCGCTCATGTCGGGGTAGCGATCGCCCGCGGCGGCGCCCTGCGGGACTGCCTCGGCGATGGCGTGCAGGTCGGCGGCGGAGAGCGCGATCGCCGATGCGGCCACGTTCTCCTGCAGCCACTTCCGCCGCTTCGTGCCGGGGATCGGCACGATGTCGTCGCCCTGCGCGAGCACCCACGCGAGCGCCAGCTGCCCCGGCGTGACGCCGCGCTCGGCTGCGAGCTCCTTCACGCGCGCGACGATCTGCAGGTTCTTCGCGAAGTTCTCGCCCTGAAAGCGCGGCAGCACGTTTCTGCGGTCATTGGCGTCGAGCTCGCTGGGCGACGCGACCTTCCCCGTGAGGAATCCGCGGCCGAGCGGGCTGTACGCCACGAAGCCGATGCCGAGCTCGCGCACGGTGGCGAGCAGCTCGCCTTCGGGATCCCGGCTCCAGATCGAAAACTCGGTCTGCAGCGCGCTGATGGGGTGCACGGCGTGCGCGCGCCGGATCGTCGCGGGCGCCGCCTCGGAGAGCCCGAGATAGCGCACCTTGCCTGCCTTCACGAGCTCGGCCATGGCGCCGACGGTGTCCTCGATCGGGACCTTCGGATCGACGCGGTGCTGATAGTAGAGATCGATCACGTCGACGCCGAGGCGCTTCAGCGAGGCGTCGCAAGCGGAGCGCACGTACTCGGGCCGGCCTTCGATGCCCAGGAACTTTCCGTCGGCCGAGCGCACGTGGCCGAACTTCGTGGCGAGCACGACGCGATCGCGCCGGCCCTGCAGCGCGCGCCCGACGAGCTCCTCGTTGGCCCAGGGGCCGTAGGCGTCCGCCGTGTCGAGAAAGTCGATCCCGAGCTCGAGCGCGCGATCGATCGTGCGCAGCGATTCGGCGTCGTCGCGCGCGCCATAGAACTCGGACATCCCCATGCAGCCGAGCCCCTGCTCCGAGACGACGAGGCCCTGCCGACCAAGGGTGCGCTTCTTCGACATGCCGCGGGTCTAGCACGGGGCCGCGCCCACGCGCCGATGTGCTAGTGTCCAATAAAAAGGACGGTCTCATGCTCCGAGCTCTGACTGGCGGCGCGCTCATCGGTTTGGCCGCGACCCTGTATTGGTTCGTCAATGGGCGCGTCGCGGGTATCAGCGGCATCCTCTCGGGCGCGATGCGCGAGCGTGATGACCGCGCCGATCGCCTGCTCTTCCTCGTGGGCCTCGTCGCGGCGGGCGGCTTCGCGGCGCTGGTGACGGGGCCCGCCCCCGGAAGCGCGCAAGCGACTCTGCCGCTCGTCCTCGCGGGGGCGCTCGTCGGGTTCGGGACGCGCCTCGGCGGCGGCTGCACGTCGGGGCACGGCGTCTGCGGCCTGTCCCGCCTCTCGAGGCGCTCGCTGGTCGCGACGATGACGTTCGTCGCGGTCGGCGCGGCGACCGTCTTCGTGGTCGCGCGCGTCGCGCCCGGCTGGAGCGTGCGGTGAGGCGCGCGGTCGGGGCGCTGGGCGCGGGCGTGCTCTTCGGACTGGGCCTCGTCGTTTCGGGCATGACGGATCCGCGCAACGTGGTTGCCTTCCTCGACTTCGCGGGACGCTGGAGCCCGAACCTGGCCGCCGTCATGGTGGGCGCGATCGGCGTGCACTTCACGGCTTTGCGCTGGCTGGGCGCCCGCGGTTACCCGGTCGTGGGCGTCGATCGCCGGCCGTGGATCGATGGACGGGTCGTGCTCGGCGCCGCGATCTTCGGCGCCGGCTGGGGCCTTGCGGGCTACTGCCCCGGCCCCGCCGTCGTCGCGCTGGGCTTCGGCGCGCCCGCGACGTGGGCCTTCGTGGCGCCCATGCTCGCTGGGCTGTTGCTGGGCGAGGCGGCCGCGAGTTGGCATCGGGGCCGCGGTGCCGCCGAGGTCCCTGGCGCCTCGGCGTGCTAGGCCGCTGGCGGGATCAGCTCCGAGCCGCCGAGCTCGTGCGCGAGAAAGCCGTGCGCGTCGGCGTGGGCGTGCGCGCCCATCAGCGCGTCGCGGGACGCGAAGGTCTCGAGCAGCGAAGTGTGGCCGACACGGTCGCCTTCCGTGGGGACAGCGTCACTCGGCCTTCAACGCCCGGCCCGGGGCCGCCGTCGGGACGCTCGCGCGCGTGGCTCAGCGCGTGCGGCGCGAGGCCCTGCCGCGCCCGGCGCCGGGACGGATGCGCGTGGGATCGCGCGGCGGCTTGGCGCTTCCCTCCAGCGCCTGGCGCACGCGCTGTCCGACGACCGAGCTGCCGGCCTGCACGCGGATCACCGCTTGGGACAGCGCCTCTCGCACGCCCGGCTGGGTCGCCGCCTGGCACTCGGCCTCGAGCCACGCCGCGCCTTCTTC